>JALOOZ010000236.1 GCA_025454155.1 Thermodesulfobacteriota bacterium | reverse complement strand
TTAAGTGCCGACGATTACAACTACGCACTGGCTGCCTAAGGGCGCCACATTCTCCTAGAGTTCGCCCGCCGACTCATGTGAGAATGTCAAATCAGACGGGCAAACCTGTTGATCCTGCCCCGGGGTCAGCGGGGAACACAGGGGCAAGGGATATATGAAGCCTGTCTGCGGGCGGCATGTATCCGACATGAGTACACAGACTAAGCATGTAGCCGCCTTTGGTTGAAGGCCTTCGGACGGGGGTTCGATTCCCCCCGCCGTTTGGTTTTATTGATATGCCTCCTCCCGATAAGTAAGTACAATCTACAGGGAACGCGAGTAATCCCCACTGGCCTCTTCAAGGTTCGTGCCGATTATTGAACGAATCTTTTCATATGAAATGAATGGTAAAAGTTTGCAGCTTGGAGCGTCACATATTGTTGACATAATGATAGATCATCTCGGTGAGCTCGTCGATAAGATGGTCAGGGTCCATGGGGGATTCGAGGAATGTGACATAGTGTGCCACGTTCTCCACGGCGCTGTGGATGACCTTGGCCACGGCCTCCATATCCCGCAATGTGTCCCATGTGCGGTAGTAACCCAGGAGCGTGGTGATGAGCACGAGCTGTTTCTTCTCAACCTCCTCGAACAGACGTCTCACGTCTGGGTCGGTGAATTTCATCACCAGGGCTTCCTTGTGAAAGGAGGAGTGGAGGTTGAAGATCGCGAAGGCCTTGACGATGTGGTCCCGGATGTTCTCCTTCATGGTTATGGCATCATCCCTCTGGAGCGTGTAGATGCCGGTGATGAAGTTGTCGAGGTGCCGTTCGAGGATCTCCAGGAACAGGGACTTCTTGTTTTCGAAATAACTGTAGAAGGTGCCGATGGAGACGCCTGCCGTTCTCGCGATCTCGTTGGAGCTCGTGCCTTTCATCCCCTTCTGTGCGAACAGGGCGAGGGCTGCCTCCATGATTCGCTGTTTCCTTTCCATGCTCCTTATTTGCCTGGGGACACGAACACGCATGATAATCCTTTAAACATTATTTTCAATAATCATGTCCATATAATACATAACTAATACCCTGTACTAGTCGAGTCAATATTAATATGAGCAAGCACTCACATTAATCTTGACATTTCCAGGCAAGCCCCATATCGTGGAAAGAACTGCATTGCCCATTCTCGGTATGTGTGGCGTTCATGCATGGGGGCTGTGAATGAAAGCGCTGGTCACCGGGGCAACCGGGTTCATCGGTTCGGTACTATCCAGGGAACTCATCAGTCTGGGGCATCAAGTCAGGGCTCTGGTGCTGCCCGGAGAAGATACGGGAGTACTCGAGATACTCGGCATCGAAGTGATCGAGGGGGATCTTACCAATCCCGAGTCTCTCAGGGGCATCTGCGACGGCGTGGAAACGGTCTTCCACCTGGCCGGTCGAGTCACGGACTGGGGGAAAAAGGAACTGTTCTACCGCGCCATCCTCGACGCCACCCGCTACCTTCTGGACGAGGCGGCAGGCAGGACGGAACGCTTCGTCTACATCAGCTCCATGGCGGCCATAGGATTGGGGAGACACATGAAGGGCATCAGGGAGACGGACCCTGCCTTCAAATCAGGGATCCCCTACAACGATGCCAAGCTCGACGCAGAAAAGATCGTCATGGAGTATCACGATTCGGGCAGGATATCCTGCACCACCATCCGTCCGGCCAATGTGACCGGGGGGGGCAGCGTCTGGGTAAGAGACATCCTGGACAAGATGAGGTCCATGCCGCTGCCTCTCATCGACGGCGGCAGGTACAGCTCAAGCCTCATCTTCGTGGAAAACCTCGTTGACGGGATCATCCTTGGGGCGACAAGAGACAATGCAAGGGGAAAGACCTATCACCTCAGGGACGACTGGGACGTGACCTGGAAACGCTACATCACCGACCTCGGTTCCTTCATAGGGAAGCGGCCTGTGGGGAGTGTTCCGTACCCCGTTGCGAACTTCCTCGGCCGGGTGTGCGACGCCATCTTCACGCCTCTCAACATCAGGCCCCCGCTCACGCGCATGGCTGTGGAAATCACGGGCAGGGACAACGACGTGGACAATACCCTGGCCAAACGCGATCTGGGCTGGAACACGCGGATTTCCTACCAGGAGGCCCTTCAGAAGATCGGGGTATGGGTGATGGACCATTACCTGAAGGGTGCATGACATACAACTGAAAATACACCGTTTGATGCAAGGAGGGATCCATGAAGTTGTCATTTCTTCTCTTCGTCCTGTACCTCAAGCTTTCAAGGGCGGCAAAGACACACACCGCGTTCAGGAACTACATCGGCACCGTCCAGCTCAGGGTACTCATCAAGACCGCTGACGGCAAGTGGGGGAGGGTCTTTATCTTCGACAAGGGCAAGGTCGTTTCGAAAAACGGGGCAAAGCACCCCTTCGATGCTGCCCTGGTGTGGTCCGACCCGAACACGGCCTTCAAGGTTATGATCTCGGGCAGCGACGAAGCGACGTTCATCGCCGCTGCCAACGGAAAGGTGAAGGTTGAGGGCATGGCCTACTATATCCAGTGGTTCAACGATGCCGTGAAGCTCATCATGTAGCAGGCTGGAACACTGGTGTGCAGGGAACACGGTTCAATAAAACATGACAGTGGAGGATTATACCATGACACAGATTTCCGGTGGTCATCTGGTTGGAAAATATCTGAAGGAAGTGGAGCGGGTCGATACGATATTCTGTATATCCGGTGGCCATATCGAAGCCATCCTGGACAGCTTCACGGAATACAGGATCCGCGCCATCGATGTGCGGCACGAGCAGGCGGCGGCCATGATGGCCCATGCCTGGTCCGTGTACACCGGCAACCCGGGCGTATGCCTGGTAACTGCCGGCCCGGGGTTCACCAATGCACTGACAGGCATCGCCAACGCATACCTTGATAATGCACCGCTGGTCGTCCTCTGCGGCAGGCACCCGCTGAGGGATGACCTGAAGGGAGCGCTGCAGGAGATGAACCAGATCGATATGGTCAAACCGATTACCAAATGGGCAGCCACCTGCTATGACACGAAACGTATTCCCGAATACCTCGCCACCGCCTTCAGAAATGCCGTGGGCGGCCGTCCGGGCCCGGTCTTTCTCGAGCTGCCCCCGGACATCCTTAATCTGAAGGTCCCCATGGACAAGGTGCCCATGGCGGCGAGGCCGACCAGGAGATACACGGTGCACCCGGATGACTGGGACCTCAA
>JALOOZ010000235.1 GCA_025454155.1 Thermodesulfobacteriota bacterium | reverse complement strand
GTCAGCCTCTTCAATGATTTTTGAAGACAGGGCCGAGGCGAAGACCTCGCCAGGACGGTACCCTTCCGCCCCGATGCTCTGATAGATATAGGTGAGGTCCAGGCCCGCCTTACCCATGTAGGCCGACGACAGGACGTCCGCCACCTCGGGATCGGGAGATGAGGGATCGTAGTAGTCTACGAGGAGGTTTATGGCCTTGTCGTAGTTGGCGTCGTCGAGGGCCATCCGTGCCTCCTGGATGTCGGCCTGCCTTCCCGAGTCGTCCGAAAGGGTACCCAGCGTGTTGGATTCGCATCCAGCCAGGAGAGAGAACATGATGAGGGTGAGAATTCGCAGCCTGTTCATGGTTACCTCCGTTTATGGTGAGGCATGGTGTCATTCCTGGCATTATCGGCCTGGATAGGTGTTCAATTGAGCGGCATGCATCACCATACGAATATTGAATCCGCTGAATTTGTACCCATACCTCACCCTACCCTGTAAGGCATCAGGCAATACAACCATAGTGCTCTTCCAACGCCTTGGCAAGGGCCTTCTGCGGAGACGGTTGCTGGTTACATGGTGATCTACGTTGTCATTGCCATCGGTTAACCGGTCTGTTATAGCTCTTGGGATGGATCGCGAGTTTGAGAGACATCTGAAGGGGATCCTGGACAGCACCTCTTCATATACCGGCAGGATAGGACGATATATCCTGGATTCCGGCGGAAAGCGCCTTCGACCGAGGATCGTGGCCCTCGTCGGTCAGGCTGCCGGACTCTCCTCCGATGTCTACATGCCCTTTGCCTATACCGTGGAGCTCATGCATACGGCCAGCCTGCTCCATGACGATGTCGTGGACGGCACCGAGATCCGCCGTTCCAGACCGACGGCGAACCAGGTCTTCGGCGACAAACCCGCCCTGCTTGCTGGTGACTTCATATCCGCCTCGGCCATCGAAACCATGTGTTCGCTCGGCAACATGCGCCTTGCCCTGAACATGGTCCAGACGATCAAGAAGATGGCAGAAGGTGAGCTCCGGGAGCTCGAACACACGAAGTCCTTCCATGACAGCATGGAAGTATACCTGGACATCATCTATCTCAAGACTGCCTCCCTCTTCGAGCTGTGCAGCATGGGCCCAGGTCTCCTCGCTGGGCTCTCCGAAGAGAGCCTCATCCCCCTTGCAGCCTATGGCAGGTCCATCGGCATGGCATTCCAGATCGTTGACGACATCATCAATGTCTGCCCCGACAAGGAAGACAACAAGGATGCATTCAATGATATCCTTGAGGGCAAGTCCACGCTTCCCCTGGTCCTTCTTTTCAGGCATAGGCCGGAGGTTTTGAAAAAGGTCGGCACACTGTCGGGGCCGGACGAGCACAAGAACTATCTCATGACTGAAATGAGCCCGGACATCCTTCGCTTGAGCAGAGAAAAGGCCCAGGAATACCTTGACGAGTCCCTGGGGGCACTGAAGCAGGCGGGACTCCTGACCGATGCACTGGCGGAGATCCCGGGACAGATCATGGGCCAGGTGATGAACCGTTTCTGAATTGACTGCATATCCATTGATTTATTCCGGAAGTATCCCTACCTTAACAAAGAAAAGAGTATTGAGGTGGGTCAGTGGAATATAAAGACTATTACAAAGTGCTCGGCGTGGAGCGGGGTGCAAGCCAGGATGAGATTAAGAAGAAGTACCGCAAGCTCGCCCGCAACTGCCATCCTGATATGTGCAAGGACGATCCGGGTGCAGAAAGTCGCTTCAAGGAGGTGAACGAGGCCTACGAGGTGCTGGGAGACCCCGAGAAGCGCCAGCGCTATGATTCCCTGGGCGCCAATTGGCAGGAAGGGCAGTCCTTCAGGCCGCCCCCGGGATTCGAGAACATCTTTGGAGAGGATCTCTTCAGGGGAAGGGGGGCTCGCCAAGGCGGCAGGACCTTCTCCTTCGAATTCGGCCCGGGAGAGCAGGCCGGAGGCGGAGGAGGCGGCTTCTCGGATTTCTTCGAGTCACTGTTCGGCGACCTGGGTATGGGACGCCGTCCCGACCACCATTCTACTTCCTCCAAGGGGGGTGACCTCGAGTCTGAGATCGGCATTACCCTGGAAGACGCCCATAGGGGGGCCACCAAGGAGATACTTGTCCAGGGCCCTGGTGGCGAAAAGAGGCTCAACGTCAAGATACCGCAGGGCGCCACTGACGGCATGAGGATCCGCCTTTCAGGGCAGGGCAACCAGGGGCCGAGGGGGGCCGGCGACCTGTACCTGAAGATGAGGCTTCTCCCCGACCAGCGCTACAAGCTGGAAGGGTCGGACATCGTGGTGGATATCCCGCTGACGCCCTGGGACGCGGCCCTGGGTGTCACCAGCGAGATCGACACGCCCGACGGGAAGCTCAGCCTCAAGATCCCTGCCGGAGTCTCTTCGGGACAGAGGTTGCGGCTCAAGGGCAAAGGCCTGGCTCACAGGGGGGATCTGTTCGCGCAGATCCGTATCGTGATCCCGAAAAGGTTGAGCAGCGAGGAGAAAAACCTCTTCTCCGAACTCAGGAAGGTCTCCTCCTTCAAGGCCCAGTGATGCTGCCGGTGCCGCCTTCCGGCAGCACCGGCATCCTCTGTCGCTGTTCATGCCACCGTGTCGTTTACCTTATCCCGGATCATGAATTCTGCTTTGATGACTTTTTCTGGACCTGTTTCTGATCGGGGATGTAGGTGTTCGGGCCCTGCAGAGAGAGATTTTGTCGAATCTTGTCGATCTTCTTCCTGCTGATGCCTTTGACCTTGGCCACGTCATCGACGGTCTTGAACGGCCCGTTGGCCTGGCGGTACGACAAGACCGCCTTGGCGGTTTTCTCTCCGATGCCGGGCAGCATCATGAGTTGCTCGACCGTTGCGGTATTCACGTTGATTACACCCTGGGCCGCAAACAGGGAGAGACTGAGGGAACATGCCAGGAAAACGACGCACCACACCATAGTTCTGACCTTCACCATAAAAAACCTCCTTCAATAACAAAATTATCAGACATAATAGAAGCGGACTGGCGGAAGTCAAGGGGGCGCATGCATGAGAACGATGCGATGGATGGATTACGAAATTTTCCTTGATTTATCTTTCATGCACGGATAGCCGTATACGAGGATATCTCGTCACAGAGAAAGAGGGGGCACCTATGCGTAGACCACGTTTCGGCTTGCTTGCCGCTGTGTTTCTCTTTTCCCTGATCCTTGCCGGGTGCGGAACCGAGTCAGGGGATTC
>JALOOZ010000075.1 GCA_025454155.1 Thermodesulfobacteriota bacterium | reverse complement strand
GTTCCTACTATGGCTACTCTCCTCTTCCCCATGACCGCCTCCTACTTGTCCTTCCCGAGAACCCACACGCAGTGGGACTGCCCGCAGAGCCCGTTCACACCCTGGGCAAGAGCGAACTTGACGCCATCGATCTGGTACTGACCGGCATCACCCCTGATCTGTTTGACCGCTTCCGCAATCCTGATAAGCCCCGCGGCAATGACAGGGTGTCCTGAAAGCAGTCCGCCGGAGGGATTCACCGGGACAGCGCCCTCGAGGTTGTACGTGCCCTTCTCAAGCTCCTTGCCTGCCTGCCCGTCCTTTGCAATACCGAGGGCCTCCAGCCACATGAGCTCCTGGTAGCTGAATGCGTCATAGACCTCGGCAACCTTGATTTCCTTTTCCGGACGGGTGATCCCCGCCATGCCGTAGACCTTCTTGGCAGCGGCGGTGAGGGCCGGGACCCGGGAAAGATCGCGGTCACCGAGGAAAAACGAATCCGAGCAGAATGATACGCCCTTGATCCACACCGGTTTACGGGCATATTTCGCCGCCCTCGACTCGCTGGCGATGATGACGGCGCAGCACCCATCGGATACCGGCGAGCAATCGAGCTTGTGCAGGGGGTCGGCGATCATCTCTGACTTCAGGACGTCATTCACGGTGATCTTCATGGGGAGCTGCGCATTAGGATTGCGCAATGCATTCCCATGGTTCTTCACCGACACGAGCGCCATCTGCTCCGGAGTGGTCTTTGTCCTGTGCATATATGCCGTGGCCTGCATGGCTGCAGAGCTTATCATGTCCATGCCGAGGCCCCTGTCGTAAATGGGGTCGAACGAGGCGTTCGTGATGAGGCTCGACACGCTCTCCGATCCCTTGCTGTGCGCCGTGACCAGCGTCGTTCCGTACGAGCCGGACAGCACCCGGGTAAGGCCGTAGAATGCACCGAATGTCCCGTCGCCTTCACAGCACGATACGTTCTTGTGCCTCGCCCCGCTGGCATCACTGACAGCCATGCAGGAGATGGTCCGTCCATCCCAGAAATCATTGGATGTCGTGACGATATTGTCGATATCGTCAATGGTCATGCCTGCATCCACGAGCGCCTTGTTCACGGCCTCCCAGGCCATGTCGGCAAAGGTGTCCCGGACCTTGTTGGCCTCGATCTTGGTCATTCCCAAACCGATAATTGCGGCTTTATCCATGTCAGTCTCCTACTTTTCCGGCCGGAAGTACTCGATGTCGAAAATGGTGCCCTTGCGCTCAACCGCAAACTTCGCCTGGAGCTTCATCCCGATCTTGACCTCCTCCGGCTTCACCTCACCTATGATATGCAGGAGCGATGTATCCGCACCTTCGAGGTGAATGAGCCCGTAGATGATGGGGGGCTTCTTGGGCAGCGATGCCAGGTGGCGCCTCACCACCGTGTAGGTCACGAGGGTGCCCCGGGGAGAGATCTCTTTCCACTCCTCATTGAGGGTGAAGCACGTGGGACATGTCTTGCGGGGCGGTACAAAGGTCTTCCCGCACTCCGCGCACTTCGTGCCCAGGATCTTCTGATCATCTCGCAGGCTGACCAAGAACCTGCTCGCCGTTTCACCGGCCCACCAGTGATACGGCACATGTATCCTGCTCTTGTGGACCATCGGCTCAATATTGTCGAAAATGTCACTCATATGGTTACCTCCCAATGATGTACCTGTGGGGATCGACTTCATCTCTCAAGATCCGGAGCTCGTCTTCATGGGGAGGATCGGTCTCGGAGATCTTGTCCGCCCACAGGAGTTCGAACCCGCAGTTTTCCTGAACATCTTCCCTGGTGTAACCCGGATTGATCGAGAGCACCTTCATCCTCTTGGTATCGTCGTCAAAGCCCATGATGGCCATGTTGGTGATGATCCTGTACGGGCCGGTGCCCTTCGGGAGCCCTGCCTCGTAGCGAGTATTGCCGCCCTTGAGGTAACCGGGAGATGTTATGAAATCGATGTCGTTCGTGAAGCGCTTCGCATCCTGCACGGTCATCATCATGGTCCGCCAGCACAGCGAGGCCAGGTCGTTGGCCCCGCCGGAGCCGGGGAACCGCACCTTGGGTTTGCCGTGATCCTTCCCGATCATCGTGGAGTTGATGTTCCCGTACATGTCGATCTGGGCTCCCCCGAGGAAGGTGTAATCGACCATGCCGCGCTGGCAGGTCTCCATGATCTCGGGCATGGAACTCGCCATGATGGCCTGATGGAACGTCCGGGAATCCCCCACCGATATGGGCATGGAAGGGAGGATCGGTGCCACGCCACCCGCCTCGAACAGAATGCACATGTTGGGAGAATGGGTCTTCTGCGCAAGCATTGCAGCCGCACACGGCGCTCCGGTCCCCACGACGACCGTGGACCCGTCCTCGAGGTTTCTCGCTGCGACGCATATCATGAGCTCAAGTGGATTATAGTCAGCCATTTTTTAGCTACCCCCTGCTTTTTATCTTCATAGTACCGTCGGGAAGGCCATCTGCAGACATCCTCAACGGGTTGTTCCTTTCCAAGAACCGAAGCCTCCCGCTACTCGTTCGGGATCAGGAACTCAATGGCCCTGAGCTTCTTCATCTTCTCTATCCCGCCATTGAGTTCGAGATATTCGTAGAAGTTCTTTGTGCCGAATATCTGCCTGTCGATGAACTTCTTGAATTCATCAGGATCCTTCTCGTACTTGAGCCACTCCCTTATGTGCTGCTCATCGGAAAAGTACTCGTAGGGCATGTTGCCAGGGTAGCTCCCGTAGGGCACCTCGACGATCGCATCGACGCACCAGTAGGGGATGAACGTCCCTTCCGGATTCTGCCGGATCTTCTCATTGGGGATGATCCTCTCGGTCGTGAGCACCAGCCGCTTGGCCGCCTTCGCGAGGTCCTGGTCGGATACCGATGCCCCGTACACGTGGGCGTTCCCGTAGACATCGCACTCGTGGACGTGGATCGCTGCGAAATCCGGGTAGAGGGCCGGGAAAGCGGCATACTTCTGCCCCGTAAACGGACAGAGTATCTCTTTCGCGGCGCTGTACTTGAACGTATCCGTCCCCATGATGTTCCGTGCCGGCATGAACGACAGGCCCATGGCCGCCGCCTTGATGCGCCAGGAGAGCGTTGCGTTCGTCCACTCGGTGAGCTTAACCTTGCCGCTCTCGACATACCTCCTGGCGTTGGGTGACAGTCCCCTGGCCTCGAGACCGATGATATAAGCGATATCCAACCGGTCAAAGCATTCACCTGCCGTGAGGATCTGAAAATCATGGGTGGAGGTGTGGCCTGCAAAACCCAGGTGCTTTTTCCCCTGCCTCACGATCTCGTGAAGAATGGCCGTGGGAATCCGGTTCGCCCCGAATCCGCCGATGGCGATGTAGTCGCCGTCCTGGACCATCGTCCTGACGACCTCTTCCGCGGTGGAGAGCTTCGGCTTGAGCGCCCGCGATTTCTTCCTGAACACCTCCCTGGCGGCATCCGCATCGGGGTTGGTGAACAACTCATTCTGTCCCGAGTTAAGAACGAAATTATTGTCTTTGTTTTTATCCTTCAACATGGTCGACATGCAAAGACTCCCTTAAAGTAGTTATGTATGTTGACAGGTATCGAAAACCCGTGCCCTGTTTCCCCGCTTGCCCTTCCTTCTCTTGATCAAGCACCTCAACGGCCCTTGAACACCGGCTTGCGTTTTTCGAGGAAGGCGCTTATGCCCTCCTTCTTGTCCTCGCTCTCGGCGAGTCTGCCGAAGAGCCTGCTTTCCAGGCGGAGCCCTTCATCGAGGGGAAGTTTCACACCATCGATGACTGCCTCGACTATTGTCCTCACTGCAAGCTGGCCCTTGGCCGCAATGCTCTTGGCAAGCTTCATCGCCTCTTGGAGCAGTTCGCCGTCCGGAACGACCCTGCCCACCAGGCCGATCCTGGCGGCCTCTTTCATGTCAATGAATTTCCCGGTAAGCATGATCTCGAGGGCCATGGCCGTTCCAAGAAGCCTTGCCGCACGCTGGGTACCACCGAATCCCGGCATGATCCCGAGCATGATCTCGGGCAGTCCCATCTGGGCCTGTTCACCTGCGATCCTCATGTGGCACGCCATTGCGAGTTCCGTTCCCCCGCCGAGGCACAGGCCGTTAATCGCAGCGATGACGGGCTTGCGCGAATTCTCGATGAGGTTCAGTATCCCGTGCGCCATGGAGGTGAGTTCGATGCCTTTCTCGGCAGTGGTGACCTCGCTGACCTTGTTCACGTCCGCGCCCACAATGAACGTCGGCCCCTCGCCGGTGATGACGACCACCTTGACCCCGTCGTCGGAGGAGATGCGCTTGAGACAGTCCTCAAGCTGAAGCATGGACTCTTCATCAAGCGCATTCATGGGGGGATTGCTTATCTTCAAGAGGGCAATCCCCCTCTCATCAACGCTGTAGCTCACCTTTTCCACATCCATGCTCCTCTATCTCTTCCTCAGGCCCATGATTTCGCGAGCCTCGTCCGGTGTCGCAGGGACCCTTCCGAAGATCTCGGCGATCCTGACTGCCCATTCGACCAGCTCAAAGCTGCCCTTGGCCAGATCGCCCTTCGGGGTTCTGATGTTGTCCTCCAGCCCGACACGCATATGCCCGCCGAGCATGCAGGACAGGGTGATGCAGGGGAACTCGTCGGTGCCCACGCCGCAGGTGGTGAAATTCGCATGGGGCGGCAGCGCGTTCTTCATGGCGATGAAGGCATCCGGCCTGAAGGCCTGTCCGCCCGCAACGCCCCACACGAAGTTGAAGTTCATGGGGGTGGTGAAGAAGCCCTGGTTCATGATGATGAGGGTGTTGTCGAGGCCGCCCATGTCATAGCACTCGATTTCGGGCTTCACACCGTTCTCCTCCATGGCCTTCCCAAAGTCCTGGAGCATGGTGAAGGTGTTCTCAAATACATAGTCCAGGAATATCTTACCCGACTTCCTTTCCACGATGCTGAAGTTCATGGTGTTGGTGTTGAGAGATGCCATTTCGGGCTTTACATGGACAATCTGGCTTATGCGCTGTTCCGCGGTCTTTCCCATGCCCACGGCCGAGCTGAGGTTCACGATGAGTTCGGGGGTCTTGTCCTTGATCGCATCGTGGGTGGTCTTTATCCGAGCATGTTCGTGGGTCGCCATGCCGCCATCCTCGCGTGCATGGACATGGACCATGGCAGCACCGGCCTTGAAGCATTTGGCCGCCTCTTCGGCGAAGTCCTGCGGAGTGTAGGGGACATTGGGATTCTGGTTCTTCATGGTCGCGGCCCCTGACAGTGCCGCAGTTATAATGACCTTGTTCGACATGGCCTTTCTCCTTTCAAGTCTTTCCATCTCATCTTTGGACAATGCAGCTTTCCCGGGCTTCTCCGGGGATGTCGGACGCTCGATGACCTGCACCCTCTCCTTGACCGGGGCGAAATGATCGATGTCAAGGATGGTGTTCGTGGTTTCCTTGGCGAACACCGCCTCGACCCTCATGCCCACCTCCACCTTCTCGGGCTCTATGCCTTCGAGGATGTGTACGAAAGGCGTATCAGCCCCATCGAGCTTCACCAGGGCCAGTACGAACGGGGCTTTCCTGGGGAGATGCTTGCCGTCGTAGCGGACAACGGTGAAATTCGTCACCACGCCCGTGTTCTGGAGATCCACCCAGTTTTCACGGATGTCGGAAAAACACTTCTCGCAGGTCTGGCGGGGGGGGATGAACACCTTGCTGCACTTGTCGCACCTGACCCCCATGATCTTCTTCTGGTCCCTGATGGTGGTAATGAACGTGCTTCCCACCCGCCCGGCAAAATAGGTGTACGGCAGGGCAAGCTTCCCGTTCATTGTAAAGCAGTCGGTCTTGTCGAATTCCTGTTTCATGGCTCGTCTCCCTATTCGTCAATCTCGAAGTATTCGATGTCATGAATGCTTCCGGTCCTGTTCTTGCTCCAGACGGGCCGCACCCTCGTGCCGGATGCCTCGTTCCAACCGTTCTGGATCCGATCGATCTGATCACGCCTAACGAGATGGGCAAAGGTTTCGTTCCCCTTGCAGCCGTCCAGCAGGATGTTCAGCATGCCGTACGGGGTCTCCCTCGTCTCGCCCGTGAGCGGGTCCGGGCTCGCGTAATAGACGTATTCCATGTAGCGGACCTGCCCCTTGGGTCCGACCTCCACCCATTCGGAGGCACGAACCCTGCAGTCGGCGCAGACCTCCACGGCCGGGAGCATGATCTTTCCGCAACCAGAGCATTTCAGCCCGATGATCTTCTTGTCCTTCAGGCCGTTCAGGAACTTGCCCATGACCGGACCCGTCGCGTATCGCTGCTCCACCGAGATGGTCTTCTTGAGCACCAGGAGTTCCTGTTCCTTTTCCCCTGACCCCATGGGGTCAACGTACTTATCGAAGAATTCCGCCCACTTCAGTGCCAGGTTGATCTCACCTGCAACGGCAGCCCTGCCGGCAGCGAGCAGGCTCTGTGCATCTATCTTCCCGAGACTGAAGTCGACATAGTCCTTGGCATCCATGAACTCCAGCTTGACCGTGGGCTTCCCCTCGATTCTGTCTATGACCCTGCACGTCTTGTCCTTGATGATGACCGACCACTTCCCGCCGTACTCACCGCCGAGATCGAAGGCGAACACCACATCGACCCCTTCGGCCGCACCTGCCTTGAACCTCGAGGCAACGGTGCCGAACATGTCCATGAGATAGTCGCGGATGGACATCTCCTTCTTCAGCGGTACGAACTTCCGGAACATCTTGGCCGTCTTCCCGAGGGCACCGAGATCCCCCTCAGCCTTGAACTTGCCCGAGCTGAAGGCGCTCATGCCGTCCACCTTGCCGATGTTCACGCCCACAAAGGTCTCGCCGTCCGTCACGGTCACCACCGCGCATCCCGAGAGGTCGCCGGTCTGCTCGATGGTCATTTTCTCATCCCTGACCGTGAGCTTCCACTTGCCCTCGCCCGTTATGTCGTAACCGAAGGAGGCATCCACTCCCTGCGCACCTTCCGGCCGGAACCGTTCCTGCATCGTGTTAAAAATGTCTTCAACCTTTACGCCGAAATATTCAGCCATTGTACACCCCCTACCAGTTCAGTTCTTTTTCTAGCATCATGAGCACTGTCCACATGGTGCCGCCGAATCCCGAGGCCAGCGCATGGTTCACAGGCCTGGGAATCTGGTGTTTTCCCGCATCTCCCCTAATCTGCATCGCCGCTTCGGCAACCCTCACCAGCGCCGTCGCACCGATGGGGTTCGAACCGATGACGCCGCCCGAAGGATTGATGGGCATCTTCCCGTCGATCATGATGTCCTTGTTCTCCACGAGCCTCAGGTGTTCGTCTCCCTTGAGGAGGAAGAAGTCCCTGATCCAGTCCACAGCCCACCATGAGGCCGGGTCGTACATCTCGAAGACATCGAAGTATTCGAGAGGCTTTGCAATACCGTTGCGCTTGAACAAGCGCTCCGCCGCCAGGGTGTGCGTCATGGTGATGGGATACTTTTCATCATACCCGAAAAGGTGGAATATCTCCTCCCGGTGCACGGTGACGTGATCACGTATCCATACCGGCTTCATTGACAGCTGCTTGGCCTTTTCTTCGGACATGAAGATCACCGCGCATGCACCGTCCGACTGGGAGCACATGTCGATGAGCTTCAGGTCTCCCACCAGCTTCGGTGAGTTCTTGATGAGATCGCCCATCTGATCGAACTCCAGACCGAAGGACCGGTGGGCATTGGGATTCAGCCCCGCATGCTTGTCCATGATGATGCGATACATCATTGCGGCCCGGTTTGCCCGCTCCTCCCCGAATTCACGGATCATATCGTATGCCTTCGTCCCTGTCAGGGCACCGGTCTGCAGGTGCCTGAACCAGAGCGGGTCGGCCATGTTGGTGATGCCGCCCGTGGTGTGGCCCTCCTGCAGCTTCTCGAAGCCGATGGCCATGACGATATCGTACATCCCCGAGGCGACAAGGTTGTCCGCGGCGCAAGCAATGGTCGCCCCGACGGTTCCGCCGGTGGTTATGCGGTACTGGCTCTTGCCGTAGGCCCCGGTGCCGATCACGTGCCAGAGGTCGGGCTGGAACACCATTTCGAAGAGCTCCATGTTGCCGTGCACGATACAGTCGATGTCATTCAGGCCGATCCCGGCATTTTCCAGGGCAAGGCTCACTGCCTCATGGATCATCTCGGGCTGGTTCACGTCTTCCCTGTGGCTGGAATACTTTGTCTGGCCCACGCCGACAATGCCTACATTCCTGTTCTTCTTCCTGTGTGCCATCTGAGCCTCCTCACTTTTCCAGTATGACGACTGCCTGATGCTGGCCTGCAGCACCGTAGGTGCCCTGCGCAATGGCGCGTTTTGCGCCTTTGACCTGCCTCTTGCCCGCCTCGCCGCGAAGCTGGAGTACACACTCGATCGTCCTCGCGACGCCGCCGAGCAACAAGGGGCTCCCGCTCAGCATGCCGCCGGAGAGGTTCACGTTCTGCTTGTCGGGACCATCACCGTCGATCCACTCGCCGCCCTTGTTCTCATCTACAATGCCTACACCCTCGGCCCACATGGGGAGCTGGTATGCGAACAGGTCCTTGAGCTCCACGACATCGAAATCTCTTTTGGGGTCCTTGATGCCGGCCATCTTGTAGGCCCGCTCTGAAGCTTTTTTCAGGGAGAAGTTGGAGGTCAGGTCCTTGTCGCCCAGGAAAAAGCTGTCCATGCAGTTGCCGAATCCGGTAAGCCAGACGGGATTGTCGGTGAATTCCTTCGCCCTCTCCTCACAGCACAGCAGCATGCCGAAGGCCCAGTCCGTAACAGGCCACTGATGAAGCTGCCGTATCGGATCCGCAAGTAATGGTGATTTCATCACTTCCTTGAGCGTCACCTGCTTGCTTTCGATGGCGTTGGGATTCTTTTTCGCATTCTTCCTCGATCGGACCACGACCTTTGCGAGGTGCTCGTCGGTGACACCCGACTTCTTCATGTACTCCCTTGCCTGGAATGCACTCGCATTGAGGAAGTCAAGGCCCAGCGGCCTGGTATAGAAGGGGTCAAAGGCCAGGTTGGTGTTCATGAGGCGGTTCTCGGTCTGGGATTCCTTGCAGTGTCCCATGAAGAGAATCACATCGTCATGGCCGGACAGGATGCTCGCCATGGCGTATCCAAGGCCGTTGATGCCCTCCTGGGCCATCTTCTCCTCTCCCCGGAAATGCGCACCGACCACATCGGTAACGCCGTTGTTCGATATGGTCCTGGCATCAAAGACGTCATCAGAGTTCGTGATGATGTCCCTGATACCTTTCTCAAGATCGAACGTAACACCGGTCTGTTCAACGATCGACTCCAGACATGGGAGAAGCATGTTCTGGAAGCGCATATACCAGTAATCACTGTCCATCTTAATCTGCGATACGGCACATATAGCTACTCTCTTACCCATTCTAAGATCCCCCCTGTGTATTATGAATAAGTTGAAATACCCGTGTCTTCCATTTTGCCCTCGATCACTGCCTCCCTCCTCTGCCTTATCCTTATTATGGTGTCAATTATGGTGTCACCCTCGGCGATACGCCGGCAGGATGGACACTACCCTCTTCTCATAAATAACAGTTCCAGAAGTCTCCGTGCCGGATGGCCTGAATGATGGAATCCTTCTCCCTCCTTGGTGCATCGACTTCTATCCATGCCCTGCCGATGCCCACTATGGCATGCATGTCGTCGGACGCTATCTTGGGGTATTTGATCTCGGGGATCTCGTACTCGGTGTGCCGGAATCCCTTTGACGTGATCTCAACAGCATCCAGCGGAAACATGTCCGCAACCGTCTGGATTCTTTCGAAGAGCTGGTCCATCACCAGGCCATATTCCCCGAGGTGGTTCAGGACATGGAGATGTTCCCTGTCCCCTGCGATCTTGCTGACATGGAGATATCCCTTGAAAAACACGGTGAGCTCTATTCCGTGAAAGAGTACCAATTCGGATCTCACCCGTGAATATTCTTCCAGATAATCAGGCTTGAGGAGGTAATCATGATCGGTGAAGGCTATGAAATCATACCCCCTTGCCTGGTAGGCTTCGGCGACTGCCTGCGGGGTCATCTTCCCGTCCGAGCACGTCGTATGAGTGTGAACACAACCTTTCAAGATCATCTCTTCACCAGCAAGGCAGCACATAGTGGGAATAACCTTCGGAAATTCCTTTTGATTGGTCATTCAATTTATTAATTGGACGGCCAACCAATTGCGAGATATAAAAAAATTTGCCTGCGTCTCTCTTGTAATAAGTTTTTAACATATTGAATGTATTGGTCCTATTGCGGTTCGTTTGTTCTCCTCTATTGATAATATATCCACAGGCCCCTGTCAACATATTATTTCCCTGCGTGATTGATCGCATCTGTCGGATTATGGTATGGTCCCCTACGGAAGCGGACGGGTCCTGGTGGGTCCCCCGGACTTCAAATCCGGTGTCGGGCGCGACGAGCGTCTGGGGAGGGTTCGATTCCCTTGCGCTTCCGCCACGAATCACAACCATGTATGCCTCCCTGGCATCAGCAACAGGTTTTTCAATCAAAGGTCTGAAAATCAGACTGCCCTGAGAATTGTTATTGTAACTTGGTCGGTTTTATTTTATGTTTACAGGTAATGAACTTTCATTTCCCTATAATGGGGTGTGTTTTTTGCATTTTGCTCAACGGCTTTGGTTTTAGCCACGTCCGGGTGATATTCTCCAGTTTTTTGCTGTTTGAAATGCTCTGAGAGGTTGTCTATGCAAAAGGTGATACGTTTCTGTCTCGGTAAACCATATTGGGTCATCTCGGTTGTCATCCTCTTCACGATAGCCTTCGGGAGCCAGATTCCTAAAATCAAGATGGATCCACGTGTTGAGGTCGTACTCAGCGATGACAACCTTGAAGTACAGAGATTCGTTGAAAACAGGAACACGTTCGCTTAAGCTATCGGGATGTCGTCGCAAGCGCTGTTCCCAACCCTGGTCTACAAGGCGCCGTTGCAGGCGTCCGGCTGGAAGTCGTTCAACGATCGGCTGCTGCTCGAGTGCCGGCAGTA
>JALOOZ010000074.1 GCA_025454155.1 Thermodesulfobacteriota bacterium | reverse complement strand
TGGCAGGATACCGGTCCGTGGAAACCGTCCAGGGACCGGTTGCAACGGCGGCCCTGCTGACCGAAGAGACGATCTCCTGGTAGCGGCGGCGCTGCTCTTCGGGCGTCATTTCGGCATGATCCCTTGAAAATCTGGCATGGTCCATCCCGAAGTAGGTGCGGCGGTTGGTGACGACTGCATCACCGTCCGCGTTCAGGTCGATGGAGACCTGGTAGTCGGTCCTGTCCTTGAACTGCTCTGAGGTGGCCTGTATGGTCTCGAACTCGCCGGTCGTCAGATTGAGCCCCAGGCTGCCGCTGCCTGCCACCGCCCCGAGGGCCGAATACTGGTCGGTGTCTCCCAGGTACACTTCACCCTTCCCGGTCCTGATCTTGACGAGGACCGCAGCGTACCATTCCATGGCCGGAGACTCCAGGAAGGGCCTCCTCAGCGATGCAACGGCCGGGGCGGTCGATACGAGCACGAACTGCGGTTCATAGCCGATGGCCCCGAGCATGGCGCTCAGAAGAACGGCCACATCGGCCCGGTGTCCGTATCCGTCCCCGAGCGTGGTGTCTGCCGGGCTGATCTGGCTCAAGGGGAGCTGGGAAATGGGGATGCCCACCGCCTTGATGCTCCTGGCGACAAAATCCCTGACAGCAACGATCTTCAGCTCTTCATCCGGGATTCCCCGGGTGATCTCGCGGGCCTTTTGCGCCGAAAGGACACCTCCCCTAGCTGCCTTCTCGAGCGCTCCGAGGACCTCGCCCAATACGGCCTTCCCCCGGAACGACGATGCGAACACGGCCGGCATGAAACTGTACCCGGGCCCAAGATTGTCCTCTGGCTTGATGGGAGGGATGTACCTGGCGGAGTACTCGATGACGGACAGGCCCTTGTCCCTGGACCTGGTCTCGGAGACGGCACCTCCGGCAAAGGGGCTCCACCGGGAGTCTCCATGGAAGCCGGTGTCTTCCTTCATGCTGTGCAGCTCGATTCCGTCCGGCGCGACGATGCGAAGCCGCTTATTCTCGATGGGATGCTCCCCCTGGAAGGTTCCGGTGATCAGGAAGGCCGGGTTATCCCTCCTCGTCCTGACATAACGGTACTCAATGGTGCTCCCCTCCTCCAGCCCCGGAAGGCTCGCCACGAGGACCTTGCCCGCAGGATAACGGGGAGCCTTGCCGGCCCACTCCTGGTCCATGACATTGACCTCCCTGGGATCGATCTCCTTGACATCTCCCCTCGGGGAGAAGACCACCGCCTTCTCGAGCTTCACCTCTTCCCACACCGGGTTGAAAGGGATCTGGAGCTCGCTGAAACTCTTCTTTCCCGCATAGGTGAGGACCTTCACCTTCCTGGTGATGGTCTCCGTCTGGGTGGCAGGGTCGACGATCCTCACAAAAGTGTCTTCATCGAGTATGACGGCATCCGGGCGAAAACCCTCGTACCATGAGGCTCCATCGGCAGGAACAGGCTCGGGGGAAAAGGCCGTCATGAAGCGGTTTGCCTTTTCAACCCTCTTGAGGGTATCCTGCAGTTTCTTGTACTGGTCGGGAGAATACTCGGTGAGCTTCATCTGGAAGAGGTTCTTCCCCCTGAGCATGCCGCCATCGACTTCGAGGGACCTGATCCATGTGGCGCCCTCATCGATGGCTGCTTCCTGGAGCGGTTTGCCCAGGGGACTGCCGAGCGATGGATCGAGTCGTATCGAGAGGGTTTCCTCGACGCCGCACGTCGTTTCGGTCACATAGGTGTACTTCCTCTCCTTGAGGCCCATCCTCTGCACCATGTAATTGGTCAGGCCCATGGTGTCGCCGAATCTGAACATGGGGAGCAGGGTCACCTTGCCGCCCTTGACCGGGTATTTTTCAGCGATGTATTCCAGGGCTACCTCGAGGGTCTCGGCCGTGTCCATCATGTCCGCCGGTTTGATGGTCAGGCCCTTCAGGGAGGCTGAAGGAAGGACTTTCCTGAGGGTCCTTTCGAAATAGTACCTCCGTTCGCTGTCCGAAAGCATGGAAAAATGTCCCCGGTAGGCGTTGTCGTTGATGCCCTGGAAGGAGAGCGTGGTGGTGCCGTGCAGGGTGCCCCGTTCATCGAGGGAGCCTGTCGTTGAAATCTTCATCATGTTCGCATCGGCGGGATCGGTGGGGCTGGTCCTGAGCGTTTCTCCACCGGGCGTGGCCACCAGGAAGCTCTGGTTGTTGAGGTATGACGGGAGCATCTCCCTGGTATTCTCGTCCGTGGGGTCCATGAGCATATAGGTCCCGTCCTTATTCCTCACCCCGGCAATGGCGTGGTTGAAGAAAGGCTGGGGCACCTCGGGGTCTTTCTTAGGGCCGTTCATGATGAGCACCGGGTAAGCCTCCATGCCGGCGAGCCTCAGCATGGCCACCAGCAGGGCGGCCTTGTCGCGGCACACCCCTGCCCTGCGGTCGTAGGTCATGGAAACGGGGTGCGGTTCATACCCCGGAGCCTCGGTCTCGGCGGTGATGCCCAGGTACCTGACCTCCTGAGACACCCAGGAGAAGATTGCCTCGATCTTGGCCTGGCGGGTGCGTTTTCCCTTGATGAGCTTGTCGACCGTTGAGCGCATCTCCGGGGTGGTGCGGGCAAGATGGGGTCTCGAGAGATTCCAGTACCACCGGGAGATCGTCTGCCAGTCGGGGATTGTGCTCACGAGAAGGCGCTGGGCCTGGGTGTACAGCGGCGGCATCTCGGGCTCCACAAAGGCCCGGGGTATGTCGCGGGCGGTCCACCGGTAGATGACTTCCTCCCCGGTCCGGGTCTTGTGGAAGCCCACCGTCCCCGGGATCTCGTTCTTCAGCGCGATACTCATGAGCGGCTTCCCGGAGGGGGCCACGATCGTATTGAGGGCATGCCTGATGGGATCGGTGCCCTCGAAGGTGGTATAATCGCTGAACTCACCGGCCATGCGGGCCTTGGCGAACGCATCGTAGGTAATGAAGTGGACCGTGTCTCCTATGCCCACCTCCGGCACGCTCACCTGGAGGAGGCGATCGTTGGGGTCGTAGATGTTTGATGCCATCTGGGAGGAGTCGACCATCTCGCGGCTGTTCTTCCCGACATCGACCGTCCTGATCGTCCCATCCTGGGAGATGACCTCCACCAGGTCGAACCTGGTGGTGTTGTAGGGTATGGTGAACGACGAGGTGAGGGTGCGGTATCCGCGCCTTCCCTTTTCAGTCAGGACCTTCACGTACTGCTCGAACCACTCCTCGTAGGTGCCGTCCGGGGCATATCTTGTCCAGGTCTGCTGGTCCACCACCACCACATCGGCGTCGGGGTAGCCTGCAGGGGTGACGTTCCTGGCCTCTGCCATGACCGCTTCCGTTTCAAGCGGGTGCCAGTTCTCTGCCTCGACAGGGGGTGCCTGAAGGAACGTGAGCAGTGCCAGGCATACGGAAAGGATGCTGAAAAATGTAGCTTGTGTCCTTTGCATGAGGTCCACCTTTCGTATTCGAACCGCGGCCTTTTAGCTGATCATAAAACTTCGGACATGTAAAGCGCAGCATGGGGATTTACCCTTTTATTCCATTCATGGGAAAAAGGGCTGAATCATTCCTATAACTGCAGCGATGATCAAGGCTACCTATCCTTCACAATTTCGATCCACTAAACGTAAATACATTGACAAGGCTCATTTTTCAGCTATTCTATTACACACTATGACAATGGACAGGTCGTTATGCGCAATCTGTGCCTGGAGAGGTGACTGCAACAAGAAGTTCATGTCGGGGAGAGGCGTTCACTGCCCCGACTTCACGCGGGACCTCACCATCCGGGCAAAGGCCGAGGAGACCCAAGAGGCGGAAAAGCCCAAGGCTGCCAAGGGCAAGAAGAAAACCGGAGAAGTGCATTTCCTGTAGTTCACTCGGAGGATGCATTGTGTCCCCGGTTTGAGTCCGTTCATCGAGATCTCCTGAGGGAGAACCATCTCCCTGCTGATCCTTTGTTCCCTCAGCCTGTCTGACTGTCTGAGCCCGTTTCCTTCCCGGCAGATACTCACCGCTTCCTGCGGTATTCGAGACCCGCCTTGATGAAATCCCTGAACAGCGGGTGCACCTGCATCGGCTTGGACTTGAACTCGGGATGGAACTGGCAGCCCAGGAACCACGGATTCTCCGGCAGCTCGACGATCTCCACAAGGCCTGATTCCGGGTTGCGGCCGCTGATGATGAGCCCGGCATCGGTGAGCGTCTTTTCGAAGGCAGGATTGAACTCGTAGCGGTGCCGGTGCCGTTCGCTCACCTGACCTGATCCGTACGCCTTCATGGCAAGGGTGCCCGGCTCCACGGTGCAGGAGTATGCACCGAGCCTCATGGTGCCTCCCTTGCGGGTGATGCTCTTCTGCCCGGGGAGGAAGTCGATGACCGGCTCCGGGGTGGCAGGGTCGAACTCGGTGCTGTTGGCGGCCTTCAGAGAGCACACGTTCCTCGCGAACTCGGTCACTGCCAGCTGCATGCCCAGACAGATGCCGAAGAAGGGGATCCTGTTCTTCCTGGCATGACCTGCGGCAAGGATCTTGCCTTCGGTGCCCCGCTCGCCGAACCCGCCCGGGATGAGTATGCCGTCGATGTTCTCGAAGAAGGGCGACAGGTCGTCCTTGCCGACGAGCTCGTCCGCGTCCACGAAGATCCGGTTCACCTGCACCCGGTTGAAGATGCCGCCGTGCTCCAGGGCCTCGTTCAGGCTCTTGTACGAGTCGGTCAGCTTGACGTACTTGCCCACCACCGCGATGTTGACCTTCTCGGTGCGGTTCCTGATGCCCTCGTTGAGCTCCTCCCATCCCTGCATCCGGGGTTCCCTGGTCCACATGTTGAGGTACTCGATGATCCGGTCGTCCAGACCCTCCCGGTGGAACTCGATGGGCACCTGGTAGATGCTCTCCACGTCCACGGCATTGATGACTGCGCTCTTTTCAACGTTGCAGAATAGGGCTATCTTCTCCTTGAGCTCGGTGGTGAGCCTCTTTTCGGACCTGCAGAGGAGTATCAGGGGCTGGATACCGATCTCCCTGAGCTTCTGGACCGAGTGCTGGGTGGGTTTCGACTTGAGCTCGCCCGCTGCGGCGATGTAGGGGACCAGGGTGAGGTGGATGTACAGGACGTTGGCCTTTCCCATGTCGAAGCCGAACTGGCGGATGGCCTCCAGGAACGGCAGCGATTCGATGTCGCCCACGGTGCCGCCGACCTCCACGATGGCGATGTCGTACCCCACCGCTGCATTCCTGATCCGAACCTTGATCTCGTCCGTGATGTGCGGGATCACCTGCACGGTCTTGCCGAGGTATTCCCCGTTGCGTTCCTTCTGGATCACCGAGTCGTAGATCTGGCCCGTGGTGAAGTTGTTCTTCGCGCACAGGATGCTCGAAGTGAACCGCTCGTAGTGTCCCAGGTCCAGGTCCGTCTCGGCGCCGTCGTCCGTGACGAAGACCTCGCCGTGCTGGAACGGGCTCATGGTCCCGGGGTCCACATTGATGTAGGGGTCGAGCTTGATGTTGCAGACCTTGAGGCCACGGGCCTCCATGATGGCGCCGATGGATGCCGCCGCCAGACCCTTGCCCAGGGAGGACAGCACTCCGCCGGTTATGAATATGTACTTGGTTGACTTGTTTGTGGCCATGTTCAGCACCTTCCTTTTGGATATACGGTTCCCATGGAAATGAATTCACCGCATAGTGGTTCCCCCTATGGCCGTATAGGAGGCTAGCTCTTCATAGCAGGTGCGGGCCGTCCCTTCAAGGTCATCTCGAGGGGAACATGCCCCCGGGTTCCTGGAATATCTTTTATAGGCCCCTGCAAATCAATCAAATTCATCTCACCTGCATGCAGGTGAGATGAATTTGGCAGATTTGCAGGGGTCAGACTCCTCCTACCTCTCCAGGCTCCGTTCAGAAATAATCCTGCAATGCCTTTACCGTCAGGGTGTTCTCCTGCAAGGCCCGGATGGCCTCGGTCATGGCCCTGGCCGCTGCGACGGTGGTGGAGTACGGTATGTTGTACCGGATAGCGCTCTGGCGGAGCCTGTAGGCATCCTCCGTGGGCTTTCTCCCGATGCTCGCGTTGATGACGAGCTGGATCTGACCGTTCATGATGGAGTCCGCCACGTTGGGCCTGCCCTCGCTCACCTTGAGCACGGTCTTCACCGCCACGCCGCGGTCATTGAGAAAGGCCGCGGTGCCCGTGGTGGAGAGTATCGTGAAGCCGAGATCGGCAAAGGCCCTGGCCACCGGAACGATGCGCTCCTTGTAGAAGTCATGCACGCTGATGAAAACATTCCCCGAGGTGGGAAGGTCGCAGCCTGCGGCCAGCTGCGACTTGGCGAAGGCCAGCGCGAAGCTGTCATCGATGCCCATGACCTCTCCGGTGGACTTCATCTCCGGACCCAGGGCGATATTGATGTTGGGGAAGCGCTTGAAGGGAAAGACCGACTCCTTCACCGATACGTGCCTGGGTGTTCGCTTTCTGGTGAAGCCTAGCTCCTTGAGGCTGCGGCCGAGCATCACCCTGGTGGCGAGCTGGGCTACGGGCACGCCTATGGCCTTGCTCACGAAGGGCACGGTGCGGGAGGCCCGCGGATTCACCTCCAGGACATAGACCTCCGAGTCTTTGACCGCATACTGGATGTTCATGAGGCCGATCACGCCGAGCTCCTTTGCGATCATCTTCGTCTGCCTTTCGATGAGCCGTATGGTCTCCTTCTTCAGGGTGGGCGGCGGCAGCACGCAGGCCGAGTCTCCCGAATGGATGCCCGCCTCCTCGATGTGCTCCATGACGCCGCAGATAACGCACCGGCGGCCGTCCGAGAGAGAATCCACATCGACTTCAACGGCGTCCTCCAGGAACCTGTCGATGAGTATCTGGTTGTCCGGGAAGAGCTCCAGCACCTGTCCCATGAAGGTTCGCAGGGAGTCCGGATCGTAGATGATCTCCATCGACCTGCCCCCGAGGACGTACGAGGGACGGACCAGCACAGGATAGCCGATGCGGCCCGCGACCTTCACGGCATCTTCCACGGAGGTGACCGTGGCGCTGGCAGGCTGTTTCAGGTCGAGCTTGGTCACGATCTCGCCGAAGAGCTTCCGGTCCTCGGCGCGATCTATCGCATCGGGCTGCGTTCCCAGGATGGGGACACCGGCATCGGCAAGACCTCTGGCCAGGTTCAGGGGTGTCTGGCCCCCGAACTGGACGATCACGCCCCCGGGTCTCTCCCTCTCCACCACGTTCAGCACGTCCTCCAGGGTCAGCGGCTCGAAGAAGAGCTTGCTGGAGATGTCGTAGTCGGTGCTCACGGTCTCGGGGTTGGAGTTGATCATGATGCTTTCGAACCCCATGTCCTTCAACGCGAACGACGCATGGACGCAGCAGTAGTCGAACTCGATGCCCTGCCCGATACGGTTGGGCCCGCCGCCCAGGATGATCACCTTGTCCTTTGATGAAGGCTCCGCCTCGTCCTCCTCCTCGTAGGTGGAATAGTAGTAGGGCGTGTAGGCCTCGAACTCGGCGGCGCAGGTGTCCACCAGCTTGTAAACCGGCAGCACCCCCTTCTCCCGGCGGAGCTCCCGGACGGCCTGCTCCGTGGTGTTCCAGAGCATGGCGAGGTAGCGGTCGGAGAATCCGAGGCGTTTCGACTCGCGGAGCGTTTCGGGGTCGGGGCCTGCCTGGACGATGGCAGCCTCGGCGTCCACGAGTTCCTTTATGTGGTAGAGGAACCAGGGGTCGATGCCGGTCAGGCGCGAGACGTCGCTGATGGTGAACCCGGACCGCAGGGCCGCTGCGATCTGGAAGAGGCGCCGGGAGTTGGGATAGGTGAGCCCGGCCACGACCTGCTTCTTGTCATCGGGGCTCATGATCATCTTGGGCCCGCCCAGGCCTGACTGGCCGATCTCCAGGGAGCGGACGGCCTTGTTGAGGGCCTCCTTGAAGGTCCTGCCGATGGCCATGGTCTCGCCCACCGACTTCATGGAGGTGGTGAGGAGGTCGACCGTTTCCGGGAATTTCTCGAAGGTCCACCTTGGTATCTTGACCACGCAGTAGTCGATGGCGGGCTCGAAGGAGGCGAAGGTCTCCCTGGTAATGTCGTTGGGGATCTCGTCCAGGGTGTACCCGACGGCAAGCTTGGCCGCGATCTTGGCGATGGGGAAACCCGTTGCCTTGGATGCCAGCGCCGAGGAGCGGGAGACACGGGGGTTCATCTCGATGACCACCAGCTCTCCGTCGGCCGGGTTCACGGCGAACTGGACATTGGAACCGCCCGTTTCAACGCCGATCTCCCTCATGATGGCGATCGCCGCGTCGCGGAGCCTCTGGTATTCGACATCGGTCAGGGTCTGGGCGGGCGCCACGGTGATGGAGTCCCCGGTATGGACTCCCATGGCGTCGACATTCTCGATGGAGCAGATGATCACCACGTTGTCCGCCCTGTCCCGCATGACCTCCAGTTCGAATTCCTTCCAGCCGATGACCGACTCCTCCAGCATGATCTCGTGGATCATGCTGGCGTCCAGGCCGCCCTTGGCGATGAGCCCGATGTCTTCGGGGTTGTAGGCGATGCCCCCGCCGATGCCGCCCAGGGTGAAGGAGGGTCTGATGATGATGGGGTACCCGACCTCGCCTGCCACCCGGTAAACGTCATCCATGTTCCTGGCGAATCCGCTCTTCGGAACCCGCAGGCCGATGTTCTCCATGGCCGCCCGGAAGAGCCCGCGGTCCTCGGCCTTGTGGATCACCTCGGGGCTGGCCCCGATCATTTCCACTCCGTATTTTTCCAGTACCCCGCGGGATGCGAGCTCCACGGACACGTTCAGCCCGGTCTGCCCGCCCAGGGTAGGCAGGATGGCGTCGGGGCGTTCCTTAGCGATGATCAGTTCGATGATCTCCGGGGTGATGGGCTCGACGTAGGTCCGGTCTGACATGCCGGGATCGGTCATGATGGTGGCCGGGTTGGAGTTGATGAGCACCACCTCGTAGCCCTCCTCCTTGAGGGCCTTGCATGCCTGCACCCCGGAGTAGTCGAACTCGCACGCCTGGGAGATGACGATGGGCCCGCTGCCGATGATGAGGATCTTCCTGATGTCAGTCCGCTTGGGCATGGTATACCTTCGTCGATGCAGGTCAGCCGATTTCCCTGATGCTCACGTACTTCCTGGCCAGGGCCTTCTTGTTGGCAAGCAGCTCTCTGCCGGCGATCCTGTCCAGCACATAGATCAGCTCTCCTCCACCTGCGGCATATATCTGACCGTAGGAGATCGGTATCTCCGGCGTTGGATCGTCGAGTATGGACTGGGTTATCGGCTCGACTTTGCGCTCCCCGTTTGCCAGGAGCATGACTGTCTTTGCTTTGTACACAAGCTCCGCCCCCATGGAAATGGCATAGTTGGGCGAATCCTTCTTTGTGGCGAAATGGCCGTCGGCAACTGCGTTCGCGACCGTGTTGTCGTCGAGCCTGACGAGCATGACGTTGCTTCCCTTGAAGGGGATGCCGGATTCATGGAAGGCCACATGCCCTCTGCCGCCGACTCCGATGATCTGCAGGTCGATGCCGCCGGCCTTCCTGATCTTCCGGGCGTAGCCGTCCAGTATCTCTTTCCTTACCCACCCCAGGTACTCGGACTTCGGGGTATCCCTGATGACTATGGACTTCCCCTTGTCCGTACCTCGTGCTTCCCAGTCTTTCGGGTTGGCCTTCAATTCTGCCATGAGCCTCTTCTGTTCGATCAGCGAACCATAGGGCACACTGGTTTCAATGAACTTGTCCCCGAGAAGGCTGAAGAATTCCTGGATCATGAAGTAGGCATAGCTCTCGGGATGCATGACGCGCTGCTGGACATTGTCACCCGGCAGGCCCACGTACTCGTCAAGGTTGAAACTCCTGCACCTTGTGGAATCGAATTCACCCTTGTTGGCAGCCCGTGCGAGATGCCTGTAGAGCCCTGTGGGGGAATTGCCCGTCGCAAGCCCAAGGACGGCCTCCTTCTTCTTTTTCAGTATCTCCTGAATTTTCTTTTTTACGATAGCTGCAGCCACTTCGCTCAGTGCTGCAAAATCCTCTGCAACGATGACCTGTATTCCCATGTTCTCAGTCTCCCCTCAAAGCTTGTGCCAACCCGTTCAGCCGATTACTTTTTTCACGAGCTCCGCCAACTGGGTGCAGTATTTCTCCGTGACGGCATCGGACGGCCCTTCGACCATCACCCGGCACATGTTCTGCGTCCCCGAATAGCGGATCAGGACGCGCCCCTCATCGCCGAGTTCGTTCTCCACCTTGGTTATTGCATCCTTCAGCTCCGGCACCGTGGAGATGTCCGGCTTGCTCTTCACGTTCACGTTGATCAGCTTCTGCGGGAAGACGTCCATGAGCGTGGCGAGTTCGGACAGGGGCTTGCCTGACTTTACCATGGCTGCTACGAGCTGCATGGCGGTGAGGATGCCGTCCCCCGTGGTGTGGTGGTTGAGGAAGATCATATGCCCCGACTCTTCACCGCCGATGACGCCACCCATGCCGAGCATGTCCTCGAGCACGTAGCGGTCTCCCACCTTTGCGGCGTGATACTTGTACCCGTACTTTTTGCACGCCACCCTCAGACCGAGATTGCTCATCACCGTGCTTACCAGGAGGTCGTTCTTCAGTTTCCCCTCCTCCTTCATCATCTTGGAGCAGATGATGAGTATCTGGTCCCCGGTTATCTCACGACCCTTTTCGTCCACGGCAATGAGCCGGTCGCCGTCCCCGTCAAAGGCGAGACCGACGGCCGCCCCTTTTTCCAGGACCCGCTTCTTCAGGTCACTGGTATGCTGGGAGCCGCACTTGTCATTGATGTTCACCCCGTTGGGCGTATTGTGGATGACATCCACATCCGCGCCGAGCTCGATGAACGCCTCCGGCGCGACTTTGTACGTCGCCCCGTTGGCCGTGTCCAGGACCATCTTCATGCCTTCCATGGAGAGCTCGCGCGGGAAGGTGTTTTTCAGGAAAACGACGTACCGCCCGTTCACGTCCTCCATGCGATAGGCCTGGCCCATGTCTTTTGCCGGGGGCAGGTATTCGGCCAGCTTTCCGCCC
>JALOOZ010000234.1 GCA_025454155.1 Thermodesulfobacteriota bacterium | reverse complement strand
GCTGCTGACTCTGGCGGCTCAGGCTCAGGACAGCAAGCCCGCCGTGAACCCGTCCGATATGGTTGACATCGAGGCGGACAGACTGGACGTGAGCACCAGGAACGGAGCTGCGGTATTCAGAGGCAACGTGAAAGCGACCAGGGGGGACATCGTGGTCCGGGGGAACTCACTGGCACTGTCCTACGACCAGAAAACCCGCAAGGTGACCACCCTGACGGCGGACGGAAACGTCTCCATCCTGTGGCAGGGCAAAGAGGCGACCTGCAGCAGGGTGGTCTACAGCCTGAACCGGGAGGTCATGGTCCTGACCGGGAATGTCATAATCGTCCGCGGACAGGAGAGGCTCACCGGCCAGAAGGTGACCCTTGACCTGAAGAACGACTCCCAGACGGTGGAAGGCGGCGGCGGCAGAGTGAACGTCCGCGTGAACGCCGGGGAGAGCACAGGGATCATGCAATGGAAAAAATGACGCTCCGTGCATCGGGCCTCGAGAAGAGCTACGGCAAGGCCCACATCATCAAGGGTCTCTCCCTCCAGTGCACGCCCGGAGAGATCATCGGGCTGCTTGGCCCCAACGGCGCGGGCAAGACCACGACCTTCTACATGGTGGTGGGTCTCATACAGCCTGACAGGGGAGGCGTCTTCCTCGGCGGAGAGGACCTCACGGGCATGGACCTGGCAGGACGTGCCATGCGTGGCATCGGTTACCTGCCTCAGGAGCCTTCCGTTTTCAGGGGGCTCAGCGTGGAGGACAACATTGCCGTACCGCTGGAGGCGCGGGGCCTGAAGGGGACCGAGCTCAGGATGCAGCTCGACGAGATCATCGCCGGGTTCGGGCTCGACCAGGTGAGGAAGAGCAAGGGTGTCTCGCTCTCCGGGGGGGAACGGCGCAGGGTGGAGATAGCCCGGGCCATGGCCCTGAAGCCGACCCATATGCTCCTGGACGAGCCTTTCGCAGGGATAGATCCCATCACGGTCAAGGACATCCAGGATATGATCGTCAACTTGAAAAATTTAGGAATTGGTGTCATTATTACTGACCATAATGTAAAAGAAACCCTGAAAATTTGTGACAGGGCATATATTATCCACCAGGGTGTCGTCATCGAGGAAGGGACACCGGAGCAGGTGGTGGCGAACGAGAAGGTGAAGCAGATCTATGTGGGCAAGGACTTTTCTCTGTAGAGGCGGGAGCATGTAGGGATGGCCCTGGAACTCAAGCAGCACCTCAAGCTGGCGCAGCAGCTCATCATGACGCCGCAGCTCCAGCAGGCCATCAAGCTCCTGCAGCTGTCCAGGCTCGAACTGCAGGAATACATCGAAACCGAACTCGAGCAGAACCCCCTGCTCGACGTGGACGTCACCCGGGTCCGCGAGGAGACCCCGGAGGCCCTGGCCGAGCGCCAACAGCTCAAACAGCGGTGGGATGCCTACCTGGAGACCTACGGCCAGGACAACATCCCCTACTATGAGGACGACGAACGGCCCTCCATCGAGTCCACCACCTCGAAACCCGAAGGCCTGCTGGACCATCTCCTCTGGCAGATCAGGATGAACGACTTCTCCGACAAGGAGCGCGAGGTCAGTCTCTTCATCATCGGCAACCTCGACCACAACGGATACCTTTCCCTGGATACCCAGACCATCAGCCAGGAGACCGGCGCCACGGCCGAAGAGGTGGAATCCGCCATTGCCAAGGTCCAGCGGTTCGACCCGCCCGGCATTGCGGCCCGCGACCTCAAGGACTGCCTCCAGATCCAGGCCCGCATCCTGGGCCTGGAAGACTCCCTGGTGTGGAGGATCATCGACTCCCATCTGAACGATCTCCAGACCAAGAACTACAACAAGATCGCCCAGGAGCTGTCCGCCACCGTGGACGACGTGGCCCAGGCGGCACAGATCATCGTCAACATGGAGCCCCGCCCGGCCCGCGACTACTCCGACGACCCTCCCCAGTACGTGGTCCCCGACGTGTACGTGGTGAAGCTGGAGGGCGAGTACGTGGTCGTGCTCAACGAGGACGAACTGCCCATGCTCAAGCTCAACAGGGAATATCAGGGCATGATGAAGGCCGACAACATGGGCAAGATGGCGAGGGACTATCTGAGCGAATGCTACAAATCGGCCCAGTGGCTCCTGAAGAGCATCCAGCAGAGGCAGAACACGCTGTGCAAGGTGACCGAGAGCATCGTCAAGTTCCAGAGGGCGTTCCTGGACCACGGCATAACCCACCTCAAGCCGCTGGTGCTGAGGGACGTGGCCGATGACGTGGGCATGCATGAATCCACCATCAGCAGGGTCACATCTAATAAATATGTGCACACCACCCAGGGAACCTTCGAGCTCAAGTACTTCTTCAACAGCGGCATATCCAAGAGCGACGGGAGCTTCGTGGCATCCCAGAGCGTCAAGAGCGATATCGAGAACATCATCAAGGCAGAGGATACCAAGCATCCTCTGAGTGACCAGGCCATAGCTCATAAACTGAAAGGGAAAGGGGTGAGGATCGCACGCAGGACCGTTGCCAAGTACCGTGAGCTGCTTGGAATTCTTCCTTCGAACCAGAGGAAGAAGCATTTCTGAAAGGCTGTTAACCACGAGAGGAGGATTTATGCAGACTGACATTACCTTTAAGAATATCGACTCGTCCGATGCGCTGAAAGAATACGCCCTCAAAAGGCTCTCCAAGATCGACAAATACATAGACCGCACCGCTGAGGCGCATGTCGTCCTTTCTGTGGAAAAGCGCAGGCACAAGGCAGACGTCACGCTGTCCGCGGACGGCGCGGTGATAAACGCGGTGGAGATCACCGAGGATCTCTACTCAGCCATCGACACGGTGATGGACAAGCTGGAGAGGCAGATCAAGAAGCACAAGGAAAAGCTCCAGGGCAAGAAGACGCAGTCCAAGGCAGCTGCCGCTGCAGGTCCGGCACCTGCCGGCAGGAAGCCGAAACAGCGCCTGATCTATGAGAAGAACTATCCGGTAAAGCCCATGAGCGTCGACGAGGCCATCCTGCAGATGGACACCATCCCACAGAGCTTCGTCATCTTCCAGAACACCGAGTCCAAGCAGCTTAACCTCATCTATAAGCGGCAAGATGGAGAACTCGCCCTGGTAGAGCCCCAGATATGAAAATTGCCGACATCCTGAGTCCGGAGTGCGTCATCTCCGATATCCACGCAACCCAGAAGAAAGAGATCCTGGAGGAACTGGCCCGGCCCGTGGCCCAGGAATACAATCTTGATCTCAACGA
>JALOOZ010000073.1 GCA_025454155.1 Thermodesulfobacteriota bacterium | reverse complement strand
TCGATTTTTCAGCACTCCCTGGGGCCCATTATTTCTCCGCCTTCCAGTTCTTCAGGAGCTTCTTCGCCTCCCCCTTCTGGCTGGCGGTCATCTTGCCGTTGACATTCTTCTTCAGTTCTGCGGCCTGCCTGCTTCCCTGCTGCGATGCCAGGTCGAGCCACATGTAGGCCAGTACGTAGTTCTGCGGCACCCCTTTCCCGAGACGATACATGTTGCCGAGCTGGGTCTGCGCCTCGGGGTTGCCCTGCCGTGCCGCCTTGCCATACCACTGAGCCGCCTTGGCATAATTCTGGGCGACGCCCTGTCCTGTTTCATAGAGATAGGCGACAAAAACCTGGGCCTTGGCATCCCCCTGCTGGGCGGGCAGGAGATTTTCACGGAGTTCCGTGCTCTCGCCGTCTTCCAGTGCATGGGCGGGAAGGAGCATGGGGTCGGACGTAAGACAGGCGAAGGAACCGGCAACAAAAGACAGGATGACCAGAAGCCCCCTCATGCATTCCCCCTGGCGGACAGTGCGCCAGATAACATTCCTGTAATCCTGCGCCCACCATACGGTCATTTACCCATCAAGTCAATCTGATCATACGTGTTCCAGATGGTACGGTCCTCGAGAACAATGCACGTGGGCATCTTTCCCAGCGACATCCCCCCCTGTATCGGATGTCCGGGCGAAAGTCGCCGTTGCACAAGCCTGCAGGAATGGATAAGGTGGCAACGTGTACCCATGAAGCGTATGCATCCCCTATGCACGTGGAGGTTTTGACCATGAAGATCATCCGCATCGTATCCGTCCTCTCGATCTCCTGGCTCTTGATGACAGGCGTCTGCACGGCCATGGAGGTCCGGAAGGCCATCGTGTACGACGATCAGGCCATCCTCAGCTTCGACCGCCATATCAAGGGAACCCTCTCCATCGAGGCCCCGCCCGACATGGTCCCGGAATCGCTTGTGGTGACGCCTCAGGCAGGAGGTCTCGTCCGCTCGGTGAGCATGGAGCCCATGAGATCCCCCTCCGGCAAGGTCAAGGCCCTCCAGGATGAACTTGCCGACAGGCAGGCGTCTCTGGCCGCAGCGAAGCGCGATCAGGCAATGGTGGACAGGCAGATAGAGATCGTCTTCCTCGCCGCGGGTTCCAAGGAAAAGCCCGCGCCTTTCTCCAGGCAGCAGCTCGCTGACGCCCTGAGCTTCATCGACGACCGGATCCCTGCACTGAACCGAAGGGCCGCAGCGCTTACCCAGAAGATCGCCGACCTGACAACGGAGATAGGGGATCTGCAGAACCGGCTGGGCGAAGTGAACAGGGACCCGGGCAGGCTCATCAGGATTCTCGGGGACGGGCCCGTAGGGATATCCTATGTGGTGAGGTCTGCATCCTGGAGACCCGAGTACCGGGTGGACGCATCACCGCTGTCATCACAGCTCGCCGTCGAGGTGGCGGCATCCATCCGCCAGTCCACCGGCATGGACTGGGACATCGGGGAGCTGCAGGTTTCCACGGGCCGTCCTTCCTTCGGTATCCAGGCCCCCGAGCTCCGGCCATGGTACCTCGAGCGCCCCAGCCTGCGTGTCATGAAGTCCATGCCCGAATCCTTCGATGCAGCGGCCATGCAGGCCGGTGCACCCATGGAAGAATCCCGGGCGCAGGTGGAGGCCACAACCACGTCTTACCTCATCGGCGCGGCAAGAAACGTGCATCTGGCCGGTGACGGGACACCCGAGACCGTTCGTCTCGGCCGGCAGAATCCCACGGCCTCATTCACGCTGGTGTCCGTTCCCAGGTACAGCACGGGGGCCTACCTGCGTGCCGAGGCCATCCTGACCGGGGACGCCCCGGTGATACCGGGTTCGTACTCGTCCTTTGTCGACGGCATCTTCTCCGGAAAGGGGACGCTGGGGCGCACCGAGCCCGGGCAGAAGTGCACCGTGGATCTGGGGGTGGACGAAGGCATTCTCGTGAAGCGAAAGGAAACCCGGGCCTTCCACGAAAAGACCATCACCGGCAAGGACAGGACCACCTATACCTACGAGATCACGGTGGAGAACACCCGAAAGAGGACCGCTTCCATCATCGTGAAGGACCAGATCCCTCTGTCCCGCGACGAGGAGATCGAGGTGAAACTCACAAAGACCGACCCCGAGGTCAAACCCGACCAGGACGGGGTGCTCAGCTGGTCCATCGACCTGGGACCCAGGGAGAAGAAACTGGTCTCCTTCTCCTTCTCCATCACAGGTGCTATGCCCATGCCCTACCGATGACAGGAAGGAGCCCTGTTCGCGATACCTCATAGGATGCCTGTCCCCGGGAGGGAATCCAGACATTTCACCGGGCATCTATAGGAAGGTTGTATCCCAGCCCACCACCTACCCCAGGCCCTGCAGGTAGGTCCTCAGGTTCACCTTGTTGTTCTTCAACCCTGTCTTGACACGTATGTTGTACCGGTAGCTGTGCACGGTATTCAGCGATACCCCAAGAAGTCTGGCGATGTCTTTCGAACCCATCCCTTCCTTGATCAGTGACGCCACCTTGATCTCGTTGGGGGAAAGACCGTAGAATTCCGATGTCACCTTCCGTATGAACGGCGAGGTGATCTCCTTGAGGTATGACTTCACCATGGCAAGGCATGATCTCTGATTCTCGTTCAGGTACGAGGCCTCGAGTTCAAGAAGGCGGGGAAAGACGAATGAGCTGACGTTCGCCATGATGTCCTTTTCCATATTCGCCCTGTCTTCCTCCCTCTGCCTGAGAAGAACCCTCAGGGCGGCCTCGGTTTCCCTGCGGGTCTCCACTTCCTGCCTCAACTGTTCATTGGCCTGCGCAATCTCGGCTGTACGCTCCTTGACCAATTCCTCCAGGTGATCTCTATATCGCCTCAGCTCATCTTCGGTCCTTTTGCGATCCGTGATGTCCCGGGATACCCCGTGGATGCCGACGATCTTGCCGGCATGATCGCGGACGGCGCTCATCACGCACTCCATCCATACCGTTGAGCCGTTCCTGTGGTAATATTCGAGCTCCAGCTTGACCTTCCGGTCGGGATCGACCCCTTCTTGGCCATCCCGTTCGAGCTCTTTGCCCAGGGCTTCAAGGACCACTGCATACGATTCGGGGGTCACCATCTCACTGGGCTTCTGCTTCAGCCGCTCTTCCGGGGTAAACCCCATGATCTTCTCAACGACCGGGCTGTCATAGATGATCTGGAGGTTAAGGTCGGCGATCCATAAGATGTCGGTCATCTTTTCCGTCAGGAACCGGTACTTGGTCTCGCTCTCCCTCAGATCATCCTGGGCCTGCCGCCTTTCCTTCACCTCGGCCTTCAGCTGTTCATTGGACCTCACCAGGTCGGCGGTACGTTCCTTGACCAGCTCTTCGAGGTGATCCTGATACCGCCTGTTCTCTTCTTCCATCTGCATCCAATGGGTGATGTCCCTGGCCACTGCGATGACCTCGACAAGCTTGCCGTTTCTCATCAGGGGCACCGACCTTGACTCGCCGAACTTCGTCTCCCCGTCCCTGGTGATGAAACGGTAAACGCCGGGCGGTATCCTCTCGCCGGATATGATCTGCAGTGTCTCTGCAATGGCACGGCCCACGTCATCCGGGTGCAGGAGATTGAGTTCCTGGAAAGGCCTCCCAATGAGCTCCGAGGGCTTGTATCCGAGGACCCTCTCCACATTCGGGGAGACATTCGTCAGCCTGGTCTGCGTATCGACGGAATACAGGATGTCGCTGGCAAGCGAGAAATGGATGAGGTATCGTTCCGCTTCCTCCCGGAATGCATGCTCCAGCTCGACACGTCTGGTTATGTCCCTGGCAACTGAGATCACCCCGGAAATGTGTCCATCAATCCGGAGGGGGACCCCGCTCACCTCTCCGAATATCTTGCTGCCGTCCCTGGTTATGAACCGGTAGATGGAACCGTTGACGGCCTGTCCCGAAAGCACCTGCTGCGCGTTTTCGAAGGCCTCTTCCATGTCTCCCGGATCCAGTACGCCAAGGTCCTGGAAGTGCCTGCCGATGAGTTCCTCGGGGCTGTATCCGAGGAGCCTCTCTACATTGGGAGATACGCTCTTGATGATGAACTGGCTGTCGTAGGTGAACATGACGTCGTTGGCGAGCGAAAAATGGAGCCGGTAGATATCCATGTTCTTCTGAAGGGCATTATCGCGCAGTTTCCCCTGGGCATGCGATCTCTCCAGTTCGGCTATTCTCTTCTTTGATGCAGACAGCTCCCGGATGAGCTCCTCCCTCGTCTTGTCGTGGTCGTCCATACCATACCCTCTGACAGATCATGCGCTCCGAATCAACACTATTGCTTCTATAATCTATTGTCTGTCTAAATGGCAAGGCAATCGGATATGCAAGCCTGTTGCATGGACCGGTGATCACAAATGAACTGTAGGGTGCCAGACAATCGTGGAAAAAAGCAAAAGACGTGTTATGGAACATGGTCGGGACGAGAGGATTTGAACCTCCGACCCCCTGAACCCCATTCAGGTGCGCTACCAGACTGCGCCACGTCCCGAGACCGTCATCCTTGCTAACACAGCATTATTCGGGGTGTCAAGGCGCATATGGTGTCATCAGTGCCTGGAAAAGACGTGGAGTGTTCAAGGGGGGAAAGGCGTGTACCGCTATCAGTTGCTCTGTGCGACACTGCCCGGCTGATTCGAGAAATAGCGCCGTATGATGAGACGCGAGAGCGTGTCGGCCTGGATCCAGAAATAATCGTCAAGGACCAGGAGGCATCCTATGGCGATGGCGTCCCCGGTTGCCTCGTTGCGGGCAAAACCCACGAACCAGTTGCGCCTTCCCCGGGGCTCATCCCCGTCGATGCTGCCGCTCTTTGCACCTATGGTGAGGTTCCTGAGGACACGGTCGGAGGAGGTGTTTCTGAACTCGCTGGACAGGGTGCCGGACCGGATCGTTCGCTCCATCATGGATGAGAGGTGGTAGGCTGTATCCTCGCTCATGACTCGAACCTTCTCGACTTCCCTTCCGCGGACGATGCGGGGCGTCACCATGGTGCCATGGTTCACCGCGGCGCTCGCCATCTGAGCCGCATGGACAGGTGATATCTTCGTCCGCCTGTTGAACCCGCAGGTGAGCTCGGCGAGGTTGTACTCGTCCTCGGGGAAGAAGATGGTGCTCGGTGTACATTCGACATCTTTCAGTGGCGACTTCCAGAACCCCATCTTCATGGCGGTCAGGAGGATGGGTGTCTCGCCGAGATATGTTGTCCCGATCTTGGCAAAGACCACGTTGTTGGAGTGCGCGAAGGCATCGGCCAGCGTGATGTCGGCAGTCCAGCGATCCCTCCTGTTGAGGAGCTGGTTTCTGTACAGGGTGTGTGCACTGCCCGTGTAGGAGAAAAGACTCCCCCCCGTATACCCTCCCTGGTCCATGGCAGCCACGGCCGTGACGATCTTGAAGACGCTCGCTGCATGATTGGCGTCCAGGCACAGGGCACAGTCCTGTCCCTGAGGCCCCTGGCCGTACATGACCAGAATGTCTCCCGTGCGCGCATCCATGACCACGATGGTCCCGTAGTGGAGCTTGTACTTCGCGGCGTTTTCGGCGACGAACTGCTGGAGATCCTGGTTGATGGTGAGATTACATCTCCGGATGGTGTCCTGATCGATACGGCACAGATCCTTCCTGGTCAGGGCAGCCCCCTTGGCGGGAATGACCTCGGATCCCCCCCTCCCGTCGGGCAGGAAGAACAGGGACAGGCCGACCAGAATCAGGGCAAGCAGCAGATAGCGAAGACGGAACCGCCTCGGTCCACGCCTCCTGGGTGAGGCAAAATCATCTATGGGAAACTGCGTAATCATTCTTGTATATTACCCGGCATATTGCACACAGCGGCGACTCATGTCAACATTAAGCCCACCTTTCATATCAATAGCAATCGGCAAAAAACCACATTTTCGCAAGCAGTCTCCGGGAGAATCCGTTGGAAATCACGCATCAGCGGTATTTATCGGGTATATACCCATATCAACACCACCACAGAAACACTCTCCCTTGATAAAGGCCTCGCCTTCTGGTAGTGTTTCGAGCCTATCGGGACATAAATCATTCCTGATAATAGATAGATGAGGCACCCGGGGCTGGATACTCCCGGCATGCCGTGAATCGATGGAGTACCGGGGCATGGCAAAGAAGAAGCAGATCAGTGATATCAGGGCGGAGATCGACTCCATCGACGACGAGATCATGAAACTCCTCATGAAACGCTCCCTGCTCTCCGTTGAGGTGGGCAGGATCAAACATGCCGAACAGAAGCTGGTCTTCGACCCCACCCGGGAAGAGGCGATCATCGGCAGGCTCGAATCCTCACGGCAGCCCCCCATGACAAGGTCCATGGTGGAGGGCATCTTCCGGGAGATCTTCAGTGCTTCCCGGTCGCTGCAGCAGCGGCAGAAGGTTGCATACCTGGGCCCCGAGGGCAGCTTCTCCCACCAGGGGGCCTTCTCGGCCTTCTCTCTGGACGGAGACCTCATGCCCTTCAAGGACATCGAGTCGGTGATACAGGCGGTGGCCTCCTCCCGGGTGGACATCGGCGTGGTGCCCGTGGAGAACTCCACCGAGGGGATGATCAACCAGACCCTCGACATGATGGCCTCAACGAGGCTGTCCGTCATCCAGGAGTTTCTCCTTCCCATCAGAAACTGCCTGCTCTCAGGCATCCCCAAAGAGAGAATCCGGAAGGTCTTCTCCCATCCCCAGGCCCTTGCACAGTGCAAAGGTTGGCTAACCTCGAACCTCCCCGGAGCCGAGGTCATCGAGACCGCCAGTACGTCGGATGCCGCCATGGCGGCCCGCTCCCATGAGGACGGTGCGGCCGTGGCCTCCTCCATGGCCGCCGAGCTGTACGGGCTTTCCATCCTTGCCGAAAACATCAACGACATGCGGGAGAACATCACCAGGTTCTGGGTCATTGCACGATCTGCCCTTCCGGTGGCCGGCAGTGCCAAGTCATCCATCATCGTCACCCTGGACAACAAGCCGGGTGCCCTTTACAGCGCCCTGGGAGTTTTCGCCCGCAAGGGGATCAACCTCACCAAGATAGAGTCGCGACCGTCGAAGAAAAGTCCGTGGGAATACCTCTTCTTCATCGATTTCCAGGGCAACCTCGTCGACGAGAACGTGAAGGAGACCATCGATGAGGTCAGCGGCTGCACCAGGGACCTCATCATCCTGGGCTCCTATCCCGAAGGGAGAATCCTGCCATGAAGGTGGTGGAACCGGCTCCCTGGATCTGCTCCATTCCCGAATATGTACCGGGCAGGTCCAAGGAGGATATTGCCCGCCAGTACGGTGCAGCGAATCCCATCAAGCTTGCATCCAACGAGAACCCCCTGGGCCCTTCCCCCAGGGCGCTGTCTGCCATGAGGTCTGCCCTGGAGGCCACCCATCTCTACCCGGATCCCGATGCGAAGGACCTGCGTGCTGCAGCGGCAAGATTCTTCGGGTGTAAACCAGAGGATATCATCGCAGGCAACGGGTCGGACGAGATCATCGACCTCATCTGCAGGACCTACCTGCGGCCCGGGGATGAGGTCGTCATCCCGGAGTGCACCTTCAGCTACTATGCCATCGCTTCCCAGGCCTGCGGAGGGGTGGTCAAAGGCGCATCCATGCGCGGACATCACATAGATATCAAGGGCATCAAGGCCTCGGTGAGTCCACGGACCCGGGTCATCTTCGTGGCCAATCCCAACAATCCCACCGGGACCTGTCTGAACCGCGATGAGGTGAGTGAACTGATATCCCGGGTTCCCGGTGGCGTGCTCATCGTCATGGACGAGGCCTACAGCTCCTTTGTCAGGCAAGCTGATTTCCAGGGCTGTACGGGACTGGTGCACCGGCACGAGAATCTCATCACCGTGCACACCCTTTCCAAATCCCACGGACTGGCAGGCCTGCGTGTGGGCTTCGGGATCGCTTCAGGGTCCCTGTTGAAGAACATGCAGCGCATCAAACCGCCCTTCAACGTGAACCACCTCGCCCAGAAGGCTGGTGAAGCAGCCCTGGGAGACGACGATTTCCTGAAGGAGACCCTCCGGATAACCTGGGAAGGTCTCGACAGGCTCTACCAGGCCTTCGATCGGCTCGGAATATCCTATATCCCGTCCCAGACGAACTTCGTCATGGCGCATATCGGAAAAGATGCATCAAGGGTCTATGGGGAACTCCTGAAGAAGGGCATCATCACCCGTTCCATGGTGAGCTTCGGGCTCCACGAACATATCCGGGTGAGCATCGGCACACCGGAAGAGAACGACGCCTTTGTAGCGGCATTGGAAGAGGTCCTATGAAGCTCACCATCATCGGCCTGGGCCTCATCGGTGCATCCATGGCAAAGGCCATGAAGGCCACGGCCCATATCGCAGGTGTGGACGAAAGCAGCAGGATCGTCAGGCAGGCCCTCGAAGAGGGCGTCATTGTCGAAGGTTCCACCGACATGGCCGTTGCCTCTGGCAGCGACGTGGTGGTCATTGCGGTTCCCGTGGGCAGCATCGTGGACACGGCAAGAAAGGTGATCCGGCATATCGACGAGAACACGGTCCTCACGGACACAGGATCCACCAAGGCCCGCATCGTTGAGTCCATCGACCTCGACTTTCCATCCTTTGTGGGTTCCCACCCCATAGCCGGCAAGGAGTACCCCGGGTATGCCCACAGTCAGGCCGATCTGTTCAGGGGTGCCATGGCCATCATCACCCCTGCTGGAAATACCAGGCAGGGGTGCATCGATAGCATAAAGCGGCTTTGGGAGTCGTGCGGCGCCTCCATTCGCATCATGGACCCATTCGTTCATGACCGGCTCATGGCGGTCATCAGCCACATGCCGCACCTGCTGAGTTACGCTTCCATGCGACTGGCGGACGATCTCCGCATTCACCGGCAGCTGCTGGGCGCCGGTTTCCGCGATTTCACCCGGATCGCGGCCTCGGACCCGGTCATGTGGAGAGACATCTTCTTCGACAACAGGGACAACATCCTGCCGCTCATCGACACCTACATGGAGGAGCTGAAACACCTCCGCACCCTCATCGAAGAGAACAAGGCCCAGGACCTTCAGGATACGCTGTCCTCCTACGCCCATATCAGGAGGGCCTTATATGGCCATTCACGGTGAGATCACGCCCCCACCGGACAAGTCCATTTCTCACCGCTCGTTCATGATCGGGGCTCTGGCTGAAGGGATCACGACCGTCAGGAACGCTCTGGAATCGGACGATATCCTCAGCACCCGGAGAGCCCTTGCCGCACTGGGCATAGAGATCCACAGGGACAAGGACGCCTACCTGGTCGAAGGGTCCAGGATGAAGGAACCCCTTCAGGTCATCGATGCAGGCAATTCCGGGACCACCGCCCGGCTCATGTCAGGCATCCTCGCCGGCATCGAGGGCATATCCGCCATGACCGGGGACGGCTCGCTGGTGCAGCGACCCATGGCAAGGGTCATGAAGCCCCTCGAGCTGATGGGTGCACGCTTCCTGGCCCGCAGGGGCGGATACCTCCCCATGGCAATCAAGGGCGGGCGACTCCGCGGGATCTTCCACCCCATGGAGGTTGCCTCGGCCCAGGTGAAATCTGCCCTGCTCCTGGCAGGACTGGCCGCGGATGGCACTACGACGGTGAACGAGCCGTCACCGAGCAGGGATCATACCGAGCGCATGCTGGATCACTTCGGTGCAACCCTCAACCTCAGCGCGAAGTCGGTGAGCATATCCGGAGGGCAGAGGCTCCAGGCCAGGGACATCTGCGTTCCCGGCGATCCATCTTCAGCGGCATTTCCCGTGGTTTGGGCGGCGGCCACCGCCGGCTCCGAGATCATCGTCCGGGATGTCTGTCTGAACCCCACCAGGACCGGATTCCTTCCTGTCCTGGCCCGCATGGGCGCCCGGATCAACGTGGAGAATACTAGAGACAGTGCAGGGGAGCCGGTAGGCGATCTCATTGTCCTCGGCTCCGGGCTGCAGGGAACCACGATTGCCGGTGATGAGATACCGTCCCTCATCGACGAGATCCCGATCCTGGTCGTGGCAGCCGCCTTGGCGGCGGGGACCACGGTGATCACCGATGCCAAGGAGCTGCGGGTCAAGGAAACCGACCGCATCTCCGCCATGGTCCAGGGCCTCAGACGCCTGGGTGCAGAGGTGGAGGAGCTCGAGGACGGCCTCATCATCAAGGGTCCTGCCCGGCTCTCCGGGGGAAGCATCGAGACATTCTCAGACCACAGGATCGCCATGTCCTTTTTCATCCTTGCCCGGGCACTGGGCATCGACGTGCGCCTCGATGATGTCGGCTGCGTGAGCATCTCGTATCCCGGGTTCTTTGCAGACATGGGGACGTTCCGGTGAACCACCACATCATCACCATAGACGGACCTGCAGGTAGCGGGAAATCATCAGTGGCCAGGGAGGTGGCTAACAGGCTCGGTTTCACCTTCCTCGACACAGGGGCCCTCTACAGGGCCGCAGCCGTGGCTATCCGCGAAGATGGGTGCTGCGCGCAGGACAATGCCGCCTGCGGACGCATCCTGAAGCAGATACGGTTGGACCTTTCCGGCAGCAGGGTCTTCCTGAACGGCCGTGACATAACCGAGGAGATCAGGTCCCCCCACATAAGCGAGCTGGCTTCCTCAATTGCAGTGCATCCTTCGGTTCGCAGTGAACTCCTGGGCATCCAGCGCTCCTTTGCAGGTCGCACTTCATTGGTCGTGGAGGGAAGAGACACCGGGTCCGTGGTTTTCCCTGATGCGGACCTCAAGATCTTTCTCGATGCAACGCCCGAAGAGCGGGCCCGCCGCAGACACGAGGAGTTGCGTTTGAAAGGTTCGGCTTCCGTGATGGATAACGTATTGAAAGATCTCAAGAATCGTGACCATCGGGACGAGACGCGGAAGGTATCACCCCTTGTCATTCCGGAGCACGGCATTGTGGTCGATACAACACACCTGTCATTTGATGAGGTGGTGGAAAAGATCCTCTCCCTTGCCAGGGACAGATTAACCGATTAGGAGACGGTCCTTGCGGCCGGCATCCTCCTGAGTGGCTTCTCTGCGCATTTCCTGTGCCA
>JALOOZ010000233.1 GCA_025454155.1 Thermodesulfobacteriota bacterium | reverse complement strand
CGGCCACGCCTTCGAGGGCGTCCGCCTTTCTGCTCACGAGGATGCAGTGGGCCCCATAATCTGCCAGCGTGATCGCGATCGCCTCACCTATGCCCCTGCTCGCCCCGGTCACCAGCGCTATCTTGTTGTTCAGAGAAAAATCAACCTTTTCCATGGCTCACTCCTTATTATTTATATCCGGCCTTGTTTCTCTTTTATTTCCCTTGTCTCATGTTTATTAATTGGGTTATATCATAGTCACACTCTGTTATTCAACTGTTTTCTTTAGTCTCATTATTTTTTCTCTTGACATTTCTGGAGTGATAGTGTATTATATAGGCATGATGATGAAGAAAGGGCTGAAAAACCCAGAGCAGAACAGGACATTGATTTTCAGCAGCGCCTGTGGGTACCGTGTCCGCAATCATTCCACAGAAAACCATGACGGGGGTACGGTATGAGCAAAATCAGTCCCAAGGCCGAAAGGCGCGAAAGAATCATCGAGTCCGCTCTCAAGATCTTTGCCGAGAAGGGTTTCCAGGACGCCACCATTTCCGAGATCAGCAAGGCCGCAGGCGTTTCCGACGCCACGGTATACGAGTACTTCAACAGCAAGGAAGAGCTCCTCTTCACCATTCCCGAGGACATCACGGTAGAGACGATCCGCGAGACCGAGCGCGTCATGCCCTTCCTGCGCGGCGCCGAATCGAAGCTCAGGGCCATTGTCCAGAGCTATGTGACCATCTACGAGCAGAACCCGGAATACGCGAACCTCATCATGCTCCACCTGAAGACCAACCGGAACTTCCTCAGGACCAGGGCTTTCGAGGTGGTGCGCGACGCGGCCCGCATGCTCCTTGAATGTATAAAGGAAGGCATCGAGACAGGAACGTTCCGCAAAAACACCGACCCCTACCTGGTGCGCTCCATCATCCTGGGCACCATCGAGCACCTCTGCACCCGAAAGCACCTGCAGGGCCAGCCCGAGAACATGCTCTCCCAGGTGGACCCCATGGTGGACCTGATCCTGAGCGGCATCAGGGCCCCCCAGGAGCAGCAGAACATATCCATTCACCTGCATATGACCGGCACTGCGAAGGCGCCGGAAACCATCACCATCGTCCCGGAGGAACGAAAGCCATGAAGACGAAGACTGCGGAAAAGATCGATACCAAGCCCAAGGCGTGCATGAGGACCAGGGAGCAGTACATCGAGGGGCTGCGCACTATGCGCAGGAACCTCTACTACCGGGGCAGGCTCATCGACCGGGACGACGAGCTCCAGATGCCCACGCTCAACGTCATGGGCACCACCTTCGACGCGGCCTTCGACCCGGAGCTGAAGGACCTCTGCACCGCGACCTCCCACCTCACGGGCAACACCATCAACCGGTTTTGCCACATCCACCAGAACACGGACGACCTGCACAGGAAGCAGAACATGACCCGGGCCCTGTGCCGCAAGGTGGGGTTCTGCATCCAGCGCTGCATGGGCATCGACGCCACCAATGCCGTGAACGCGGCATCCTATGAAGCGGACAAGCTGAATAACGGCAACACCGAGTACCACAAGAACTTCATCAAGTGGCTCACGAACTTCCAGAACAACGACCTGGTGGGGTGCTGCGCCCAGACCGACATCAAGGGCGAACGGCTCAAGAGGCCCATCGAGCAGACCGACCCGGACATGTACCTCCACGTGGTGGAGAGGAAGAGCGACGGCATCGTGGTGAGAGGCTGCAAGCTCCACATCTCGGAGGCGTCCATCGCGGACGAGATCCTGGTGGTGCCCACACGGGCGCTGGGACCGGACGAGAAGGACTACGCGGTGGCCTTTGCCGTGCCGGCGGACCACGAGGGAGTCAAGCAGGTGCTGTCCATCCACAACTTCCGGCCGCGCGAGCACTTCAAGAAGGGCTTCAGCGGCGGGTACACCGACTCGTACCTCATCTTCGACGACGTGTTCGTGCCCTGGGACAGGGTCTTCCTCTGCGGCGAGAACGACCACGGCGGCATGTGCGCCCTGCTCTTCGCCCTGTTCCACCGCCACAGCTACTCGGGCTGCAAGCCCGCCATCGGCGACGTCATGACCGGCCTGGCCTCGCTCGCGGCGAAGCACAACGGCATCCGCAAGACCGGCCACATCCGCGAGATGCTCGCCGAGTTCATCAAGATCACCGAGCTCGGCTACGCGGCGGGCTACACGGCATCGGCCATGGGCAAGCCCGAGGTCTACGTGCCGGGCCTGGGCTCGGTCCCCTACGGGCCGGGGAGCTGCATCCCCAACTCCATCTACGCCAACGTGGGACGCTGCCTCACCGGCGAGGCGGTCTTCGAGGAGCAGGAGATGCTCTGCAGCATCGCGGGCGGACTGCCGGCCACCTTCCCCAACGAGGCGGACATCATGAACCCCGAGCTGCGTCCGCTCCTGGAGAAGTACCTGAACCGCAACCCCGGCGCCTCGGTGGAGGACCAGATCAAGTTCTGGATGCTCTACATCGACTACTCGTGCTCGGGCTTCACCGGGCCCATGAACTACGGCAACTACCACGGCGGCGGATCGCCCATCATGGAGCAGATCGCCATCACGTCGCAGTACGACATCAAGCTGCGCGAAAACCTCGTGAACTACATCGCAGGGGTGGAGGAGCTGAAGCCGGGAACGCTCACCAAGATCTAAACTGCTTGCCTCTTTGTCTCCAGGAAGGGTGCGCTCCGCACGGGGCGCACCCGGTTTTTTCGTGCGCCCGGGCATTCCTGTGCGCTGACAGGGTCAGACCTTCTGCGTACCACAGGGAATCGCGCTCAGACTGACTGCGCGCTCTGGATATTCTTCTTGATCCAGGCAAGGGCGTCGTCCGGGCTGTCGAAGCCCTTGCCGTTGGTCTCCTCCTGGCCGTTCCTGTCGATGACCGCGATGTACGTATCGCCGCTTGTCCCCCTGTGCCTTCTGATGTGCCCCAGGAGCGTGTCATCGTCATAGACCCGGAACGAGGAGCCGTCGCTCGTCGAGGATCTCAATGCGATCATGCAAGCCTCTCTTTCATGACTGAGGAGATGATACATAGCTGATTGACAGGAGAATGACAACACCTTCGTTGCGGGGAAGGATGAAGCTGGCGTCATGAATGTTCTATGGCGAGGGCTTCATCTGACGCATTCCCTCCTGTGAGAACCGGATTTACCCTAAAAAGGAATAAAGCTTCCATTTTTGAGTAATATTGGGATTATTTAATAACTCAGACTCAATAATATTATTTGCTTATAAATAGCATATATCTTGCATGAAAATTCTTTGT
>JALOOZ010000232.1 GCA_025454155.1 Thermodesulfobacteriota bacterium | reverse complement strand
GATCGACTCGCCCGCTCGAAAGCCCCCTGCTCGTCATCCTTTCCCGGTCGGAATAGCTCCTGAAGATGGCGCTGATTCGTCTCGCCAGATTCCGGTCCACGATGGGCCGGGCGGGTATCTGGTAGTCCCACCGTGACATGGGGGCCACATCCGGGTTGTCATATCCCACCGCCGCATGGATGAGCGGCGTGATGTCGGCGGTGCTCGCGGCGAGTTCGGCCTCGATGTCCCGGACCAGATTCATGCCGAGAGCCGGCCTTCTCGATGATGCGGCGGCGCCGGCCGGCACCATCGCACAGGTCGAGATGCCCGCATCATCCGTCCAGATGAGCCTCTTGTCGATGAGCGGCAGCTCCCGCACCAGCGGCTCCAGCGTGCTCCATGCTTCGCGGTAGAGCACAGAGCGCCTGTCGCACCGGGCGGAAACCCCTCCTGGTTCCCCTCGAAGATGTGCCAGCGAGGCGGTCATGGACATGAGCACGGACATGGCCTGCTCGTGCTTCGGATCCACGACGCGGGCCCCGTGCTCCTGGAAGGTAGCGGCCCACCACGAAAGGACCAGGGCATCGAACGATGTGCCGGATTTCGAAAAGGCCCGATGATTCCAGGCACGGCCCATGTCGCTGCAGCGGGCAACCGCAAGGTATCCGGCAAGCACGGATCCGTCCATGACGCTGTCGGCATGGATGTCCTCCGCGGTCTTGACCAGCCTCTGGAACTTCACCCGGGCAGTACCGCCCATACCTGAGAATGCCTGCCCCAGGTTTTTCCAGACCCGTTCGGTCCACTCGATCCTGAGGAGGGCTTCATGCACCACTTCGCCCACCACCCGGTCCGTCTTGTCCGGAGGAACGGGGTACGTCCCCAAGAACTCGGCCGGGTCGACCATGATGGAAGCAGCTCCCGGGCGGGATAACCCGGCGAAATCGACCCCCGGGGCGTTTTGTCCCAGATGTCCGGCCACCTTGCGCAGCGCCCTGAGGAGGTTCGCCAGCTCGACGGCCTCCATGGCCGATACGTTTCTCCTCCATGCTGCAGAAAGGAGACCCTGCTCGCTGGACATGGTCTCTTCAGTACTGCTGGTATGCATCCGCATGCTCATTGTCCTTCAGTCCGCGCTCAAGGTGGAGCGAAAGCAGCACGGTCTCCAGGGTGTCCGGGTTTATCTGAAGACTTCCCACGAAGGCTTCCTTCACCGTGGCTCCCACTCCGATCATCTCGGCAATCATGAGGGTGTGGCGCGTGGACACCACCATGGGCTCGTTCCTGTTCGCCCGGAGCCGGTTCGCCACATTCACCACGGTGAGCGCATCCGCCTCTTCAAGGCCCGCCTTGAGGCAGAGCACCTTCATCTCCACCTCGGCGGGCAGGTAGTCGAGCACCGTGACGTAGAACCGGTCCCTCAGCGCCGCATCAAGCATCTCGGTGCCGATGAACTCGTCCCCCTCGTTCAGGGTGGCGAAGAACACCACGCCGTCGGCCACCTTGATGTGCCCGATCTCGTCGATCCAGACGCTGCGGTCCTCGGCCAGCACGGAAAGCAGCATGTTCAGGGCCTTCGGATGCTCGGGCCTGTTGATCTCCTCCAGGTGGATGACGCAGCCCGGTGTCTGTATGGCCCGGGGGAAGAGGAACTCCTGGTAATAGGTCTCGCCTTCCCTGAGGCGGTGCTCACCGAAGAGCTGGCCCGGCTCGGAGAGGATTCCGATCTGGAAAACGGCCAGCGGCCTGTTGTTCCTGGCGGCGAACTGCCTCACCAGGGTGGACTTGCCGCACCCCTGCTTGCCCGCCACCAGCACGTTGACAGGATGCCTCCGGGAGAGCCTCGAAATCCTCTCGAGATTCATCGCGGTGTCCTGTCTGAGAAAAAAGTGCTTCTCCGGCTCCGGCACATGGGCCCCTATCTCGAAGTCCCCCTTGTCCACGGTCTGTAGCTTCTTCATACTTCTCCCCGCCTAGAAAAAGAGCTCCCTCTGCTTGTCCAGCAGGAACTCCCTGAGCCCCTTGCTGTTCCACCTGAGATTCATCTCGGAGAGCCTGGAGATGATCCTTCTCGCCTCCTTCAGCTCCTCCCGGCCGCCGGCCCTGCTGATGGCCGAGAGCCTGTAGCTGAGCTCCCTCATCTGGCCTTCCTCGTCCTCCAGAGCCTCGGAGCGGAAGAACACGCACTCGGCACCGCACCGGGGGCATCGCCGCAGGTCCGACTCTCCGCATGCAGGGCACCCGTTCTTGCAGAGATAAGTGAACTCCGTGTATGCATCCCGGTACCCGCACTTGTGACAGGTCATGTCCATGGCTCTCCCCCTGCTCCCGCGTTTTTCGACTCATCCGGAGAGGGAGCCTGCACGCTGGAGGCAGACATGCAGGCTTCCCTGCCGGATATTCCGGACCTCAACCCCGGGAGCCCATATCCTCCGCCAGGCCTTCGATGCCTGCGGACTTGCCCCAGGGGGCCTCTCCAGGACCGATCTTCTGGTTCGCCACACCCAGCAGCTCGTCGACGGCGAGCCATGCCTGGCACTGAGTGCACTGCCTGATGCTGATGGGGGCATCGATCCGTGCATTGTACAGGTACCGGAATTTCGCCACAGGGGCCTCGAATCCACATTCGGTGCACTTCATAGTGTTCTCCTTCATGTGCGCTTGTCTGAACCTGTCCTTCACTTGTCCTTCAGCTGCCGGATGAACCGCCTGAACGCGGGATCGCTGCACTCGTACCCGTCCTTGTCGATGAACTCGTTCCGTTCGTAGTGCGTGCAACGGGAGGCGTCCGTGAGGATCCTCAGCATGTACCCATCCTTCCCCTCCAGGACGAACACCGGGGGATCGATGGTGATGTCGGATCCCTCCTTCAGGACCTTGCAGCTCCCCCTCCCGTCGCTGGACCATGCGCTCTCCATGAAGTGCCTGCACAGTCCGCACGGCTTGTCAGGAACCTTCTCCAGGTCCTCCTGCTTCTGGACCCCGCCCGGTGCGAGGCCGAACACCCCGGAGGCCTTAGCGTATTCATCCCTGCTGATCCTCGCCATACACACACCTCCTTTCCTTTCTCTCATCACAGGGGGACGAATCCCGTCCCCCTGTGCGCATTACAACCCCTGCACGGTCCTCTGGATGATGTTGTCCTGCGTCTTCCGGCTGATGTCCACGAAATGGGCGCTGTAGCCCGCCACCCGTACGATCACCTCCTGGTACTTCTCCGGATCCCGCTGGGCGCTCCGCAGGGTCTCGTCGGACACGCAGTTGAACTGGACATGGTCGATTCCCAGGTCAGCCCAG
>JALOOZ010000072.1 GCA_025454155.1 Thermodesulfobacteriota bacterium | reverse complement strand
CATGTTCTTGAGCATGTCCGCGGCCAGCAGCAGGGGGCCGGCGACATTGCTGGAAGGGACCAGCTTGCCCGAACGGATGAGGTTGAGGACGTCCTCCATGCGGTGTGCGAGATCGCCGATGTTGATGAGATCAAGGAACTTGGAACTGCCTTTGATGGAGTGTGCCGCCCGGAACACTCGGTTGATGACCTCCGGATCCACATGCACCGTGTCGGATTCGATCTTGATGAGGTCGTCCTCGATGTCGGTAATGTGCTCTTTGGATTCCGCTACAAATTCCTCGATGAGGTCATCGAATTCGCCCACGTGGATACCCTCCTGCAGGTATGGTCTCACTATCCCATCGGCACACGCAGGCACGTGACTTGAGTGGGGGATGGCCGGGGCCGCGATATGACTCTGTGGTGGGCTGCATGGACGGTCCCGGACCTGAATGAGAGTTGACACATGGCCGAGCGAGCGGGTATAGTTCGGAACAAATTGAATTCGGAGGCCTTTTCGTGAAGATATGCAGAGCCGGTCTTGTCGTGGTCCTGTTGGTGGTTTCCATGACGATCGTCGGGTGCGGGGATGGGCATCACGAAGAGATCGTTGCCCCCATTCACCTGGAGATGCCCACCGACACGCTCCAGAAGGAGATCGGTGTCTCCGGATTCATTCTCGGTTCCTTCATGATGCTGAACGGCTACATCGTCATCATCATCAGCTGCATCATCCTGCTGGTCAAGGAAGGGGCCTTTGCCAAGATCCTTGATACCATCCGCACGATCGGGCCCATGCTGAATCCTTCAGCCCAGCAGCCCGACAAGCTTTCGGTTTACCTGGGCCTGCTGACGGATCCCGCCACGAGGGTCAAGGTGGGGTACATAGGCCTTCTCGCCGGCCTGGTGATGGCCTACATCGGGGCATGGATAGCTTTGTAAAGCCACAGCCCGCACGATTGCCGTGATCGCCATCATCGATTATAGCGCAGGCAACCTCCGTTCCGTCCAGAGGGCCTTGAGGCATCTGGGCCTGCCCTGCATCATCACCGCGGATGCACAGAAGATAGCTGAGGCCGATCGGGTCATCTTCCCGGGGGTGGGGGCTGCGGGCAAGGCCATGGAGACCATCCGCTCCGCAGGTCTTGACCTGACGATCCATGAAGTGATCGACAGCGGGACACCGTTCCTCGGTATCTGTCTCGGCACCCAGATCATCTTCGATTCAAGCGAGGAGGATGCGGCCGCCTGCCTGGGCATTTTCCCGGGGACGGTGAGGAGATTCCCGGAGAAGGGCGAGAAGATCCCCCACATGGGATGGAATACCCTCCGGCAGGTCAGGGGCCACCCGATGCTTCACGGAGTTCAGGAAAACGCCTGGTTCTACTTCGTGCACTCGTATTATCCCGATCCGTCCGATGAGGCAGATGTGGTGGCCCGCACTTCCTACTGTATTGAATTCGTTTCGGCCGTCTCCAGGGGCAATGTTTTCGCCACCCAGTTCCACCCGGAAAAGAGCGGGGAGCCCGGGCTGAAGATCCTCGAGAATTTCAGCCGGTGGGACGGGAAAGGTTGACCGGCCCTGTCCAGATGGACGAAGTCACGGCAAGTCTTTCGCAGCTCACACCGTCTTTCCGTTCCTACAGGACCTTTTAGTCCGACCACCCGTTCTTCCCGATGAGCTTGACGAATCTGCACCCGCCGAGCGATTCCTCGCGGACGCCTTCTCCGGTCTTGGTGTAACGCTTCAGGTCCTGGATGCTCTGGTCTCCCACCGGGATCAGGAGTCGGCCTTCGTCGCGGAGCTGTTCGATGAGCGCCCCGGGCACATGAGGAGCACCGGCGGTTACGATGATGCCGTCGTACGGGGCTTCCTGGGGCAGGCCAAGTGTCCCGTCGCCCACGCGGATATGGATGTTGAAGTAACCAAGCTCGTCGTGTACCTTCCTGGCCCGGGAGGCCAGGGTGCTGATGCGCTCGAGGGAATACACCGTCGAGCACAGCCTGGAGAGAACAGCCGCCTGGTAGCCCGAGCCCGTTCCGATTTCGAGGATCCTGTCCATAGGTTTCGGGGCAAGGGCCTCGGTCATGATGGCCACCATGTAAGGCTGGGATATGGTCTGTCCGTAACCGATGGACAGGGGGTAGTCGTCATAGGCCTTGTACTTGAGGTATTCCTCCACGAACCGGTGGCGGGGAACCTCGAGGAAGGCGTTCAATACGCGCTGGTCCTTTATGCCGCGTGCAGCGATCTGTTCTTCAACCATTGCCCTGCGCGCAAGGAGGGGATCTTTCATGGACAAGCTACCACCTTTTCAGGGCCTTTCATTCCCGGGAATCCATACACCGGCAGCGGATTATACCGGGAGAAGGGTCTTTGATCAAGGATACATCAGAAGAGAGAGGAGCTCGGCGCGGTACCCCATCCTCTCTCCTTGACCCTCCGGGCGCCATAGTGTAATGGTATATCCAATGGAATTCGTTAAGGTATTGAAAACATCACGATTTTTAGACCCTGTCCAGGGTTACGCCGAAGTGAAAAGATACTCCGAGGTGAGGTACGATCCCCTGACGGGGCACTCCAGCCGTATCCTCGAATTCCCTGTGAGGGCGGTTCAGAGGGCTGACATCGCTGAACTCATCAAAAACTCGCGACAGTTCTGCCCGTTCTGTCCCGGGGTCGCCGAGCAGGTCACCCCCAAGTTCCACCCCGATCTCGCAAGCTGCGAGAGATACGCAATAGGGGAGGCCCTGTGCGTGCCCAATGCCTTTCCCTATGACGAAAACGGCGCGGTCACGATCATGACGCACCAGCACTATGTCTCTCTGGGCGACTTCACCCCCGGGATCATGACCGATGCCATGCTCTGCTGCATCCAGTATCTCAAAGACATCGCCGAAAGACAGGCGGACATGCTCTACCAGTCGATAAACTGGAACTACATGCCCCAGGCCGGTGGGTCGATCGTGCATCCCCACCTCCAGCTCGCTGCTTCCAGCTCGCCCACCAACTACTATGCTGCAGCCGTTCCGGCCCTGAGGAGGTACCACAAGGATCATGGGAGAGACTTCTGGGTGGACCTGGCGGACGAGGAACACCGGCGGGGGGAGCGACTGATCGCCACGACGGGCTCCCTGTCCTGGATCGTCGCCTTTGCCCCCATGGGCATCTTCGATATCGTGGGCATCCTGCACGACGTCGGTTCTCCCGGAGACATCTGTGTGGAGGTCCTTGAGAACCTGGTGGCGGGAATGCTGAAGGTGATGCGTTACATCGATTCGCTGAACATGAACAGCCTGAACATGTCTCTGTATTTCCACCTGGGCAATCCTCTCTTCACGCCTCACCTGAGGATATGCCCCCGGGTGAACATACCGCCCTTTGACACGAGCCAGATCAATTACATGGGCATGCTTCACGGCGAAACCCTGACCATCCTGAAGCCCGAAGATATCTGCTCCGGCATCAGGGGGTCCTGGAATAATTGACAAGGAAACAACGGTTTATTTGCTCGACAAGAATTCATAGGGAGGTGTTGCAATGAAGAAGTTCCTTGCTGCCGTCATATTCTTCATCACGGGGAGCATGGCGCATGCGGCCGGCCCTGACTTCATATGGGCAGGCGGCGGTCTCAAGATCTCGAACAACTCGAACCCCTGCGCCTACGCGGACGCCTTTATGCTGCTCAAACAGGCCGATGCCATGTCCCTGTTCACCCAGCCCATGATAACCCTCCGTGGCGGAAAGCCGGGGGTTGACCTCGGCTTCGGCGGAAGGACCCCCATGGCGAACGGGCAGGTCATCGGCGGCTGGAATCTGTTCTTCGATTATACATCGAACAACTCCCACAAGAGGGTGGGGAGCGGCATCGAGCTTTTCCATCCGAATCTCTCCGGGCACATGAACGTCTATCTGCCGGTATCGGACGAGAGTGACAATGAGGAGGCCCTTCCCGGACTCGATCTGAACTTCGGCATTCCCATCCCGAATATGCCATTTATCTCCATATGGCCCGGGGCATACTACTACGCGGGAAAAGACCGGGGGGACATGGGCGGCCTGTCCATGATGCTCAGGGCCCAGCCCATCAAGCCCCTGATCATAAGCCTTGGTGGCAGGAACGACGCACTTCAGGCCGGCCGGGACGAGAGCGAACTCTATTTCAAGGTCGATTTCACCGTGCCTTTCGACAGGCTCGGCAAAGACCTGTTCGCCTTCAACCGGGGAGTTTATCCCCTAGATATCAGAAACCAGATAGACAGCCGGGTGATTCGGGAGGAATTCATAACCTTCGAGCACAAGAGGCGCTGAAGGTTCTTGACTTCAGGGATAAATCTTTTCTATACATAGACCTCGGTTTCGGGAAGTGGCTCAGCCTGGTAGAGCACAGCGTTCGGGACGCTGGGGTCCGGGGTTCAAATCCCCGCTTCCCGACCAGTTTGAATCATTATTTAGGCTTGTAGACTTTGCTTCGGTGCCCGATTCGAAGGACCAAGACTGTAATTCGCTCATCTTCGATTTTACAGATTATGCGCCAATCCCCCACGCTATATTTCCAGAGCTCTCCAAATTTGGGGCCCTGTAAAGCCTGGCCAATTGAGCGAGGATCGTCTAGTTTTGAAACTCTATCATACAAGAAACTGAGGATACGACGGGCTACTTGTCTGTCGAGGCGGTCTAAATCCCGCACAGTTGCAGGATCTAACTCAACCTTCCATGCCATATCTTTTCATGATCTTATCGAGAGGTATGGTCTTTGAGCGACCCGCACGGATAACCTCTAGGCGTTTCTCGGCAAGATAAACGTCTTCGAGGTCATCTAAGTACTCAAGGATCGCTTCGCGGGCATAGAAAGTCTTTGTACGTCCTGTTGCTTTTGCTAAAGCATCAAGCCGGTCTTCGATTTCTGCAGGAAGTCTGATGGCAAGCATGGTCTTTCTCCCCTTTGCTATACATGTATAGCATATCGGCAAAAAAGTCAATCACCATAGACGTGACAACTTTAAATGAGGGTAGGGTGCCATTTAAGAACTTTCACGTAGGGGGTCGGAAAGGGACCTGAATGCATGAAGGATTCGTGTTTCAAATCCCCGCTTCCCGACCATACAATTTTTCCTCTGTCCCAGTTCAGGCCTTTGAGGCCATGGTCCTTGATTATTACGGTCAACGGTGATACCCTTTCACTTCAGCGAAAACCTCCTGCGATGGGAAGGGGAGCATCGTATGTCGGACCCTTGGCACAACAAGACCGCCTTCCAGGTTGATTGGTGTCTCAGGCCCGTGGCCAGTGGGGAGTTCCCGTGCATGCCTCTGATATTCTTACGCTCCTTCTCCACCTGGTAGCTCTTGAGAATGGCATCCGATATCGTACTCTGGATGGCACGCAGGGAGAAGAGAACATGGGAATTTCAGGAATGCCCCGGACGTGCAGGGGCCTTGGCGTCGCTGTGAAAGGGAGGGGATATGGCGAAGGATAGGTGGGTTTTACTGCGAAGCGTTGAAAGGTACGACCCGGCGGCCATGGACGCGGTCGTGAAAGAGGGTTTCGAACTGCTCGGCCGCAGGCCGCAGGGCAGGGTGCTCATCAAGCCCAACGTGGTTCTGGCCAACAAGAACTATTCGCAGCATGCCTTTACCCATCCAGACCTGGTGGGGACCGTGGTGGACCGGGTGCGGGGATATCCCGGCGTCTCGGACCTCTCCATCGGCGAATCGGGCGGTTATGCCATTCCCACACGCATGAACTTCAAGGAATCCGGCTACTATGCAATGGGCCGGAAGCATCAGGTCCCCGTCATCGACTTCAATGAGGACAGGTACGTGAAGGTGGGGCTGAAAAAGAGCAGGTTTCACAAGACGCTCCTGTGCCCGCGGCTCATCCATGAGGCCGACTTCAAGATCTGGATGCCCAAGCTCAAGTACCATATCTGCTGCGAGATCACCAATGCCCTCAAGCTCAATATCGGGAGCCTCCTCCACAAGGAGCGCATGCTCTTCCACGACGACCGGCTGAACGACAAGATCGTGGACATCCTGGAGATCGGCTACCCGGACCTCATCGTTACCGATGCAATAACCATTGGCCATGGTTTCGAGTCCTGCGCCAAGCCCTTCCATCTGGGACTCATCATGATCAGCAACGATCCCATAGCCTCCGATGTCGTGGCGGCGCAGATCCTCGGGTACAAACCGGAGGCGGTCAAACACCTGCGGATCGCATCCGAACGGGGCTACGGGTCCATCGAGCCCGCATCGGTGAAGGTCCTGGGAGACATCTCCATCAGGGAACTCGCCAGGAGGACTGAAGGGATCGTGAGCGAGTTCCAGGACATGCAGAAGCTTGACACCAAGATCCGCTTCTACGAGGGTATCGGCCCCAACACGAACGAGATCTGTTACGGCGGGTGCATGGCCGCAGTGAAGGGGAGCCTGGGCGTTATCGATGCCCGCCGGCCCGGCTCCATCAAGAACGCCAAGGAAGGGGCCATCGTCACGGGCATCTATGAGGGCGATGTGGATGCCGGCAGGGGTGTTTGCATGCTCATCGGCGACTGCACCGATGTCAAGGGGGCCATACACGCCAGACGCATCAAGCGGGTGATGGGGTGCCCCATCGGGGCTGCCAAGCTCACGACTGTGCTGCCCTTTGTCTTCGGCATGCCATCACCCATGTTCGACCGCAGGGACGTCCCCATGATCGTGATGAACACCATCGAGAAGTTTGTGAACAAGGCCCGGCACGGGGCCTTTTAAGAGAGAGATTGAGAAGGAGGTTGGAATGCCGCTGACGCAAGAGGAGATCAAGGAACTGACCAGAAAGGCGTGGGACATCAGGAAGGCCATCGTTGACATCACCTATACCTGCGGGGGATCGCACATCGGCGGGTCGCTTTCCGAGACGGATGTGCTCGTGGCACTCTATTACAAGTACCTCAACATAGATCCCGCACGACCCGACTGGGAGGACCGCGACCGGTTCATCCTGAGCAAGGGTCATGGAGGCATCGGCTGGGCCGCCGTGCTGGGAGACAAGGGGTACTTCGACAAGGCCCTCCTGAAGAATTTCAACAAGACCGGAAGTCCTTTCGGCATGCACCTGGACAGTCTCAAGGTCAAGGGGTGCGATGCCTCCACCGGTTCGCTGGGCCACGGGCTGGCCATCGCCACGGGCCTGGCCATGGGTGCCAGATTGAGGAAGAAGGATTACCGTACCTACTGCATGATGGGAGACGGCGAGCTCTGCGAGGGAACGGTATGGGAGGCCGCGATCCTCGCCTCACATCACAAGCTCGACAACCTCACGGCCTTTGTGGATCGCAACGGGCTCATGATCGACGGCATGACCGAAGTCATCACCACTCTGGAGCCCCTTCCCGACAAGTTCAAGGCCTTCGGCTGGGAGATCCTCGTAGTCGACGGCCACGATTTCGCCGCCATCGGAGGTGCCATCGAAAAGGCATGGGCCATCAAGGGCAGACCAACGGTCATCATCTGCAATACGGTCAAGGGCAGATGTGTGGACCTGATGGAAAATCAGGCCCAGTGGCATTACGGAGGGTTGAACTCAGACCTGAGGGATCAGGCCCTGGCCTGCATTGACACCCACTACAAGGGAATCTTGGGATAAGGAGGCACTCATGGCTGAAGGTATGACATGGTCTGTAACGGACGGAGACAAGCTCACGCAGGCGGAAGTATACGGAGAAGTCCTGTCCCAGCTGGGAGACAGGTATCCGGATATCGTGGCCCTGACCGCTGATCTCGCCACCTCCACCAAGATCGGTCGTTTCGGCAGGAAGTACCCCGATCGGTTCATCAATGTGGGCATCGCCGAGAACACCATGTTCGGACTGGCTGCAGGCCTCGCCCAGGCCGGTCTCCGTCCCGTGGTCTCGACCTTTGCCGTTTTCACCGCACTCAGGAGCGCCGAACAGGTGCGGACCGATATCTGCTACCAGAACCTGAACGTGAAGATCATCGCCACCCATGCGGGTATCTCCTTCGGTCAGGCCGGTTCCACCCACCACTGCACCGAGGACCTCGCAGTCCTGCGTTCGTTCCCGAACATGACGGTCATAGCCCCGGCAGACGGCATGGAGACAGGGAATGCCGTGGCGGCCTCCATGGAATGGCCTGGACCAGTGTACATCCGGATCGGCCGGGGCTTCGAGCCGCCAGTGAACAGGACCCAGGATTATGGGTACACCATCGGCAAGGCCATCACCATGAAGGAGGGCAAGGATATCACCCTCATTGCCTGCGGAGTGGGCGTACACCATGCCCTGCGCGCCGCCGAAGTGCTCGAGAAGCAGGGGCTGTCGGCCCGCGTGATCAACATGCACACCATCAAGCCCATCGACAGGGAGGCCATCATCCAGGCGGTCAAGGATACCCGCCGCATCATAACCATCGAAGACCATAACATCATGGGCGGCCTTGGATCGGCGGTGGCCGAGGTCATCGTGGAGAGCGGCAAGGCCTGTGGCTTCAGGAAGCTCGGCATCCCGGACTGTTTCTCCATAGTGGGCTACCCGGAAGACCTCTACCACCACTACAAGTTCGATGCTGACGGGATAGTGGAGACGGTGAGCGAAATCATGCGCATGGAGATAGAAGAGGACGAAGACTGGGAAGACGAGGTCTAAGGGGGGACGACCATGGCAGACAGGATATTGCTGACGAACCGGATCGTGCTCCGCTCCATCATGCCGCTCTTCAAGGTCCTCTACGAGGCGGACACCAGCCCGCTCAAGAAGCTCCTTGCGGGCTTCGACGGCGTCATCCAGCTCTCCATCAGGGGCACTGACACCGGTGCCTTCCTGCACTTCAAGGACGGCAGGCTCGATGTCAACCAGGGGATTCATCCCAGCCCCGACATCACCATCCCTTTCAAGCACGCCGCAGGCATGAACGCCATGTTCACGGGCGGCATCCCGGTCTTCGGGGGCCTTCCCACGGGTATCTGGAAGATTCCGCTCCTGATCAAGCTCGTCATGCTGCTCCTGGGGCTCCTGCTCCTCATGCCCAACGTCAACCCCAAGGACCCTGCCAAGCGCGAGCTCAAGGTGAAGCTCATCATGTACATGGTCACCAATGCCCTGAGCCAGCTCAACAAGGGCGGCGACGAGGACATGACGACCTGGACGGCCAAACAGCCCGACCGCATCTACCAGATGTCCATGGGCCCCGCGGGCCCCGCGGCGTATCTCAGGGTCAAGGCAGGCAGGACCAAGGCAGGCCATGGCCACTACACACGCAAGGCGCCCTTTGTCCACATGCGCTTCAACGGCCTGGAAGGGGCCTACAAGGTCCTGGCTGAAAGCAAGGATACGGTGAGCGCCACTGCCGACGGCGACATCAGGCTCGAGGGATCACCCGAATACGCAGGGAATATTGGATCCTTCATGATGCGCATCCAGGACATGCTGCTGCCCCCGAAGAAGTGAGGCTCCGGACCGTCACCAGAAGGTGTTCCGGCCGGCAGGCAACCGGGGTCAGAACAGGTGCTCGAAGAGTATCTTGAAGCCTATCCCGATGAGGATGAGCCCCCCCGCTATCTCCATCTTCTTCTCGAAGAGATGGCCGAAGCGGGTTCCGATCACGGTGCCAGCAAAGGAGATGAGGAAGGTGATGATGCCTATGATGATGGCCGGGGAGAGGATGTCCACCTTCAGGAGCGAGAGGCTGATACCCACGGCCAGGGCGTCGATGCTGGTGGCGATGGACAGGCCGAGGAGGGTCAGCAGGTCGTCTACGTCCATCTTCTTTTCATCGGAGTCCATGAAGAGAGATTCGTAGATCATTTTGCAGCCGATGAAGGCGAGAAGAGAAAATGCGATCCAGTGATCGAAGCTCTGAATGAGGCCCCGGATGCTCAGTCCGGCGATAAACCCGACGATGGGCATAATGGCCTGGAATGACCCGAAGGCCAGCGAGATGCGAAGCGCGGAGCGGAGCCTCAGCTTCACCATGGAGATGCCGCAGGTGATGGATACGGCGAATGCATCCATGGCAAGACCAACGGCGATGAGGATGATCGTAAGGGTGTTCACTGCCTGCTGTCCGCCTTCCCAGCACTGGACTCACTGCATGATATGAAAGTGCTCGATGGAAGGGCTGAAGACACGTGCCTCACAATCTTGGCAGGAAACGGAGATGTCATCGTCTTCCATGCGCTTCAGGTCTCTACCATACGGGAGGTAGAGTTTCAAGGAGACGCTCCGCAAAGGACTGGTGCCATGGCCGGAAAGTCGAGAGGACCATGCGGGAAACGCCCCTGATACTTGTTAAGCTCACGGTATATGAGGAGCATAACAGTAAAATCATCAGATATATGAAGATATCTTCAGGATATTGATTTTGATGGTGAGTACATACCCGACTATCGAATAATTTACTTTGAATATCAATACAACCGACCTTGATCAAGCAGGCCAGTCTTGCTAGGTGATTAGCACTCGAAAATGGTGAGTGCTAACAATCCGATCATGGAGGAATCATATGAAGATTAAACCGTTGCACGACAGGGTTCTCGTCAAGAGGATCGAAGAGGAACAGAAGACCAAAGGGGGCATCATCATCCCCGACACCGCCAAGGAAAAGCCCCAGATGGGAGAGGTCATCGCTGCAGGCGGCGGCAAGAAGACCGAGGATGGGAAGGTCATCCCGCTCGATGTGAAAAAGGGCGACAAGGTGCTCTTCTCAAAGTATGCAGGAAACGAGATAAAGATCGAAGGTGTTGAGCTCCTCATCATGAGAGAGGAAGACATCCTCGGGGTCATCCAGTAGGTAAGGAGGAAGAAGAAATGTCAGGGAAAGAAATCATCTATAGTCAGGAAGCACGGAACAAGGTCTTGAACGGCGTGAACAAGCTCGCCAATGCCGTGAAGGCGACGCTCGGGCCCAAGGGTCGCAATGCCATTCTCGACAAGGCCTTCGGTGCCCCGCTCGTCACGAAAGACGGCGTGACCGTGGCCAAGGAGATAGAGCTCAAGGACAAGTTCGAGAACATGGGCGCCCAGATGGTCAAGGAGGTCGCCAGCAAGACCTCCGACGTGGCGGGCGACGGCACCACCACGGCCACGGTCCTGGCCCAGGCCATCTATACCGAGGGGCTCAAGTACCTGGCCGGCGGCATGAACGCCATGGACCTCAAGCGCGGTATCGACAAGGCGACGGCTGCCATCGTG
>JALOOZ010000231.1 GCA_025454155.1 Thermodesulfobacteriota bacterium | reverse complement strand
CACCGCCGTCTCCATCGCACGCTCAGACGTGAGGCGCATGCGCCTCAGGGAGGAGCTCAAGAGGCTCAAGGAGCGGGAGGAATGGCAGGGCAAGCTCCTCCGGGAGAAGATGACCATCGAGGGCATCGTGGAGGGATCCCCCGTGCCCATGTTCGTCATAGACAAGAACCACACCGCCATCCTGTGGAACCGGGCCTGCACCGACCTTACCGGCTGGGGCCAGAAGGAGATGATCGGCACGGACAACTACTACAAGCCCTTCTACGAGAACAAGCGCCCCTTCCTGGCCGACTTCATCATCGACCACAACGTGGACAGCTTCGAGGACTTCTACGGCGAGGGCAAGGTGCTCAGATCGGAGTCCATCGAGGGCGCCTACGAGGCGGTGAAGTACTTCAAGAACCTCAGCGGCAGGGACCGCCACCTCCATTTCCTGGCCGCACCCATCTACGACGAGAAGGGCGAGATCGTGGCCGCCATCGAGACCTTCCTCGACGTGTCCAAGGAGGTTGAGCTCACGAGGAACCTCCAGGAGTACGCCGAGACGCTCCAGAACGAACTGGAGGAGAACATCCGGCTCAAGCGGGAGGTGGAGCAGCTCTACCGGTATCTCCTGAGCATCCTCGACAGCCTTCCCGACAAGGTCTACGAGCTCAGCAGCGACGGCATCATAAACTACGTCAGCCAGCAGATCCGCTCGGGCATGTACGACCCCAAGGGGAAGCACTTCACCGAATATGTGCTGCCCGAGCACCGGGACTACGCCATCTCCAAATGGGAAGACGCCAAGAGGGGTATCTACAAGCCCTATGAACTCGAGTTCACGACCAGGGAGGGAAAAAAGCACTACCTGCTGATGACCCCTGGACCGGTCAAGGGCACGGACCGCTTCGTGCTGGTGGAGCGCGACATCACGGAACTCAAGGAGCTGGAGAAGAAATACTACGAGAGCCAGAAGCTCGCCGCCATCGGCCAGCTCTCGGCAGGCATCGCCCACGAGGTGAGGAACCCCCTGTCCTCCATCAAGATGAGCCTCCAGATACTGGAAAAGCGCATGCAGCCCGACGGCAACGACCTCAAGAGGTTCAAGATCGCCCAGCGGGAGGTGGAGCACCTGGAAAAGCTCGTGAGCGACGTGCTCATCTATGCGAAACCCACCGAGCCCCAGAAGAAGGACTGCGACATGAGGACCATCATAGAAGGATCCCTGGCCATGGTGGAGAAATCCCTCAAGGACAAGGACATCGATGTCAGGAAAAGCTACCCCGATGAGCTGGCCGCCATAGAGGTCGATTCCTCCATGATCAACCAGGCACTCATCAATCTCTTCCAGAACGCCGCCGACGCCATGGAAACCGGCGGAAGGCTCATGATAACCATACACGACCACGATGACTCCCTTGTTCTCGAGATCGAGGACAACGGATGCGGCATAGACGAGAAGGACCTCCCCTACCTGTTCAACCCGTTCTTCACCATGAAGAGCTACGGGACGGGCCTGGGCCTCACCCAGGTGGAAAAGATCATAGAACAGCACGGCGGCAGCATCGCGGTGACCAGCAGAAAGGGGGATGGCACAAGATTCGCGATCGTTCTTCCGAGAGGAACGGCAGCATGATGAGAACCGTTTCTCTCTCAAACCATGACGGGGGATAGGCCGGATGGCGAAGATACTGGTCATTGACGATGACAGCTCGATCCGCGAGACGCTCGACCTCTACCTGACCGAGGAGGGCTACGAGGTCCATACCGCCCCCACCGGCACGGACGGCCTCAACAAGTTCACCCAGATCACGCCGGACGTGGTCATCCTCGACATCCGGCTCCCGGACGTGAACGGCTTCCTCATCCTCGAGGACCTCCGGGAGGAGGACGAGAACGTCAAGGTCATCATGATAACCGCCCACCACGACATGGAGTCCACCATCAAGGCCATGAAGGAGGGCGCCTTCGACTACATCCACAAACCCGTGGACGTCAACGAGCTCGACATCGCCATCAAGAAGGCCCTGCACGCCCTGGAGATGGAGAAGAAGATCAAGGGGTTCGTCGAGTCCACTCGGGAGTACAAGGTCGGGGACATCATCGGCGAAGGCGCCCAGATGAGGGATATCTTCAAGACCATCGGCGTGGTCTCGCAGAGCAGGACCACCGTGCTCATCCAGGGAGAAAGCGGCACGGGCAAGGAGCTCATCGCCAAGGTGATCCACAACAACACCGCCCCCAGCGAGCCGTACATCGCCGTGAACTGCTCCGCCATCGTGGAGACTCTTCTCGAGTCCGAGCTGTTCGGCCACGAAAAGGGATCCTTCACCGGGGCCATCACCCGCAAGCCGGGCAAGTTCGAGCTCGCCCGGAACGGGACGGTGTTCCTGGACGAGATCAGCGAGATGTCCCTGAATCTCCAGGCCAAGCTGCTCCGCGTCCTGCAGGAGATGGAGTTCGAGCGGGTGGGCGGCAAGGACCGCATCAAGGTCACTGCCCGGATAATCGCGGCCACGAACAAGGACCTGAGGGCCATGGTCAAGGAAGGGCTGTTCAGGGACGACCTGTTCTACCGGCTCAACATCGTCACCATATGGATACCGCCGCTGCGGGACAGGAGAGAGGACCTGAAGCCGCTGATCAACTACCTGCTGGCCAAGATCAACTTCGACCTCCACAAGAGGATCCATGGGGTCTCGGACGAGGTCCAGGAGATCTTCAGGAGCTACGGCTGGCCCGGCAACATCCGTGAGCTGGAAAACCTCCTGGTCCGCGCTGCGGTCATCGCCAAGGGACAGGTCCTGGTCAAGACCGATTTTCCTGACCTGCACCACGTCACCGGCACCTCCAGGCCCCCCGAACAGGACGCAGATGTCTTCCGTGACCAAGAAGGCAGGATCCTCACCCTCGACGAGGTGGAAGAGCTGCACATCAGACGCGTCCTGAAGGATACCAAGAAGAACAAGGGAGAGATCTGCGAGATGCTCGGCATCTCGAGGCCGACCTTTGAGAGGAAGCTGGAAAAGTACCATATCCCGTTCGAGCGGGAATAGCGCACCCGGCACCCCCCACCCCACCCGGTCCGTTCGACGTTTCATGGAGCGGCTTGAAAGAAAGTTTCAACGGGGGAGGAGAGTGCGGTGGGGGTGCGGGGATGTGCGGTTCGTTCATTGTCATGTATAGTCAATGGGTTGCAGCTTTTTCTCGCCCCCGGATGCAGGTGGCACGCTTCCTGCCTAGAGAAGGACATCACACCATGAACTCAAGGGAGGGTAAGACAATGAAAAGGACAATCCAGA
>JALOOZ010000003.1 GCA_025454155.1 Thermodesulfobacteriota bacterium | reverse complement strand
CGTCTCCAGGAGCTTCTCCTGGAAGGCCTCGTTGTCGCTGCCCCACAGGATCCGCAGGGCCATCTCCGGGCACTGGGCGATGCACTGGGCGCAACCGATGCAGACCTCCAGGTCGTAGGAGGGGAACTCCCCCTCGACGATCGTGGCGGCCCCGGTGGGACAGACCTCGACGCACACCCCGCACCTGGTGCATTTCTTCTGGCTGAGGATGGGCTTCACGTCCGAATGCATGCGCTGCTTCTGGGCCCTGGAGGCGAAGCCCATGGAGATGTTCTTGATGGCGCCGCCGAATCCGGAAGCGAGGTGGGCCTTGAAGTGGGAAAAGATCACGAAGCCGCCGGCCTTTTCCGTCAGCGAAGCCACCTGGACGGTCTTGAAGTGCCGGTACCCGGCGGGGATGTCGATAATGTCGCGGCCGTCCATGCCGTCGGCGATCACGACCGGGCAGCCGAGGAACTCACCGGTGTAGCCGTGGGAGGCAGCCGTCTCGAGGGAGTCCTTCCCGGTGCGGCGGCCGCCTGAATAGAGCACCGTGGTGTCGAAGACGAACGGCTTCATGTCCTTTGTCGCGAGCCAGCGCACGATCTCGCGGACATAGGCGGGATCAAGGAAGCTCCTGTTCCCCTTCTCGCCCCAGTGGAGCTTGATCCCCACCGAGGATCCTCCGGGGAAAGGAAGGTCGAGTTTGGCGAGAAGCGCCTGCAACGATGAAATGCCGCCCTGCTGAGTTCCGTCCGTCGGGGTGAAGAGTATGGCCATGGTCTCGTCTCCGGATAGATGGGATTATGCCGCTTTAAGTGTGCCACATTCACGCGGGTTGTCAACCACTGCTTTGAGCTTGGATCACAGCAGCTCCAGGGCACGGCGTGCCAGCATGCGCTTCTTCACATGGGGCAGATAGAGCCGGTTCACCTCCCCGGTCCTGACGTCAAAGGTGTTCACGTAGGTCCTGCCCGTGAGGTTCTCGCCGTAGACACCCACCTGGACGATGGCCGGCTCGCTGGCATTGCCGGTCCTGTGGATGCCCCTGTTCAGGGGGAAGACGGCATAGGTCCGGCCGGCGGGGATGAACTGGCGTGAGCATTCTTCGAGCACTGCGCGCCGTTCGTCCGCACCGTCGTCCAGCCGCTGGTAATTGACGGTGTCAAGGGTTCCCAGGACCGTGCCGATGACCCCCCAGGAGTTGTGGTCGTGGACGGGATCGTATTCGCCCGGCCCCCACAGGTAGAACCTCACGGAAAAGAGGCGTCCCGGGTCCCGGTACAGGACGATCTCGCTGTCGAACATGGTGGATGGCCTCACATCGGGATATTCCCCCCCTCCGACGATGGCCTCCATCACCGGTACGAAAAGCGAGCGCTCCTGAAGGAGAGTGGGAAGCTCCTGCTGGAAATACCCCTTCCGGTCGCCGGCATCCCGCAGCTCCCTGATCTCGTCCGACCAGCGATCGAACCGTTCGAGTATGCCGAGTCTGTTCTGCATGGTCCCCGGTCTCCCCCTTCTCAGTCGTTTTCTATCCGGGCATACTGGTCATAATAGGCCGTGCCTGTGCCCATATCGGTCAGATGCGGCTCTATGAGCTGGTTCACCCCGCCGCCAAGCCCCATCCAGTCGCCCCTTCGGTACACGACGGCCTCGGGTTGGATTCCGTCCATAATCCGGAGGGTCACCCGGAGCCGACCGAGGGGGGTCACCAGCGCCACCGGCCTTCCCCGGTCAATGGCTCCGAGCATCGGGCAGTCGGGAGACACCCATATCCCCGGGGGCATCTCCTGGTCCCGGGGAAGGATCTGCGAATGCACCGCCTCCCTCCTCACCAGGCTCAGGAGCCTCAGGGGGTAGCCCGGAGGCGGTGCCGGTTCCCCATGGAGGCTGCCGGGGAAACGGTACTTCCCGTCCGGATGATCGAATGCGCAGCCCTCGTACGCCACGGCCGGCCTGTGGGCGCGCACGGAACCCTTCTCCTTCAGCTCCTCCAGGGTCGTGCCGAGATACGGGGACTTGAGCGACTCACGAAGCAGGGCCTCCGGTCCGGGCAGGTCGATGGTCGGGTCCAGGAGCCGGCCAAGCCCGGTGAGAATGTCGAAATCGCTCCTTGCCTCGCCGGGGGCATCCAGGACCTTCCTGACATACAGCACGTGGTCGTGCATGTACGAGGCAACGATGTCCTCCTGCTCGAGCATGAGGGTGCAGGGCAGTATGAGATCGGCCCTGGATGCGGTATCCGTCATGAAGGCGTCGACCACCACGGTGAATTCCACCTGTTCGAAGACGGAAGCGGTCTGCCGGGAGCCCGGGGCCTGGTTGACCATGTTGGAGCCGTCGACCCATGCCATCCGGATGGGCGGATCCGTGGCCTCGGCGATGTCCCTGCCGATGACGGGCATCCGCAGGAGCCTGACTCCCCTCGTCTGTCCGGAGCGTGTCCATGCAAGGTTCAGGTTCCTGAGCGAGTTCATGTGGAAATGGCTGCCCCCTCCCCGGACACCGATGTTCCCGGATATGAAGGAAAGGGCATTGATGTACCTGACATTCTCCCCGCCGAAAGCGTACCGCTGCAGCCCGGCGCCGATGATGGAGGCCGCGGGCCGGAGCCTGCCGGCGAAGTCATAGACGAGATCCGCGTCATCCCTGGTACAGCCGCAGGAAGCGACAAGTGCATCCACCGGGTTCTCCATGATCACCTGCCGGAATGCGTCCCAGTTGGCGCTGCCGGAGATGATGCCCTCCGGGACGGCTCCCCGCTCCATGAAGAGGCGGATCACGGCCGCGGCCAGGAAGCGGTCGGTGCCGGGCCTGATGTGTATGGACTCATCCGTCTGAGCCCTGCCCACGTCCCCGCCCGGGGAAATGGTGAGCACCCGGGCGCCGGACTTCCTCGCCTCCTGGACCAGGGAGGCCATGTGCACCGAGCTCCGGGAGAGGTCCTTGCCCCAGTTCAGTATGGCCCTGGCCTCCCGCAGGGACTCGATATCGCTCGTCTCGCGCGAACCGAAATCCTTGACGCAGGCGCTGTAGCCCGCCGAGTCGCAGAAGGAGCCGCGTACCCTGCTCGCCCCGAGCAGCGAGAAGAAAAGGTGCCCCGCCTGCTTGAGGACGCCCTTGGCGCCCTCGCCGTGGAAATAGAGGATCGATGCGGGAGCGGTCCGGAAGGACTGGATCTTCCCGGCGCAGAGTTCGAGGGCCGTGTCCCAGTCTATGCGCTCCCAGGTCGAACCCGTCCTCTTCAGGGGGTGGACGATACGGTCGGGGCTGGTGATCCGCTTCTTGTGGCTGCGGATCTTGGCGCAGGTGAAGCCCCTGGTGAGGGGGTGCCCGGGATTGCCGCCGATGTGGACCAGTCCCGAAGAATCCCGGGAAACCAGCAGCGAGCATGCATCAGGACAGTCCATGGTGCAGGCGGTGATGATCTCGTTGGACCCCATACACCCATGGATAGAGCGCACGGGTCTACGAATCAAGGGGAAATCTCCGGGGCAATGGACCTGTCAATCCACTCCCCGCGGACAGCGGCATTCACGTGGTCACCCGGTTCCGCCCCTGCTTCTTTGCCCGGTAGAGGGCCTTGTCGGCGGATTTGAGCACGTCGTCGGGGGTCTCGGTTCGTCCGTCCGGCCATGCGGCCCCGATGCTGACGGTGACCGAGACCCTCCTGGGCGGGGCCTTCCGTCTCCCGGGCTTCTTGGGCCTGCGCTTCGGCCTCATGGGAGAGCGGATGACGAACTGGGACATGGCCACCTCCCTGCGCAGTGTCTCGAGGTGATCCAGGGCATCGTCGGCGTACCTGCCCGGGAAGATCACCGTGAACTCCTCTCCCCCGTACCGGAAGGCCTTTCCGCCCCCGGTCACCCGTCCCAGCCGGGCCGCCACCATGCGCAGGACCTGGTCCCCCACGTCGTGGCCGTGCCTGTCGTTGAACTTCTTGAAGTGGTCGATGTCGATCATGGCCAGACAGTACTCGGAGCCCAGCTTGAGGAGCTCCTCCCTGAGGGCCCTCCGGGCGGGCAGACCCGTGAGCTCGTCCCTGAAGGCCATGGCATGGGAGACTTCTATGATGGACACCAGCAGGACGAAAGATGCAGTCGCAAGGAGGAAGGCCTCCTGATCCTGGTCTGGTGATGAGACGAAGGCCGCAAACACGGCGCAGACCGTCCAGAAGAACCCGCTCTCCTTTGCCCCCCTGTTCCGGAGATAGAGCCCTGCCGCTGCGATCAGGCAGAAAAGGAACACGGCTGCGGGGATCTGCGGCACCGGCAGGCCCTGAAGGAAAGCGTACGGGAGGAGGTCCTTTTCGAGCAGGGCGACGTACCGGAGGGGGTCACGCCCGGCCACGATCCCCACCAGGACGGGCTGGGAGAGGATGACGACCAGCCTGGAAAGGCCCCTGGGCGTGAAGATGCCACGCTCCTTGAACACCGCGAGGCCGAGGAGGTTGAGCGGAAGCAGCACGGCCGTGGAGAGGAAGGCCACCCGCCAGTACAGGTCTGTGCCTGGCGGTACCTGAGCGAAGCGGACGAGGCACCAGTGGGCAAGGGCAATGCTCACCGTGCCGAAGACCAGGGCTGACCGGTTGAACCTCCACCCGAAGACCACGGAAAACAGGTATGCGGCATACGGGTATATGCCGGCTATGTCACCGAGACTGTCCCGCACGGAGGGGACATGCACGAGGGCCAGGGAGGCCAGGAAAAGCATGCCCCCGGGCAGGAAGAATGACAGAACAGCACTCATGCGCCTGGGTCCCCTGAAGCGGTACCGTTATCCCTGGAAAGACGAGCCATCCGAGATATGTTACGGCGTTCATCCCCCCTGACTTGAATGGAATCCGCTACTACGGGTCCTTTGACGAAGAGAAAGGTGCCACAGGAAGGTATCAGCCCATGTACCCCTCGGTGATGTGGTAGTTCACCCTGTCGTAGAGAAAGATGATGCGGTTGTTGAGCTCCAGGGTGCTGTAGATCTCCAGGGGCGAGGACAGGATCTTCTTCCCGATCACGTGCACCCAGATGCTCTTCCTGCTCAGGGCCAGCGCATTGAGGATGTCGGGCAGCGGCAGACCGAGCCGTCTGAGGTTCCGGCCGGCCTCCACGAAACGTTCCCGGTCAAAGGGCTGTCTCTTCTGCTCGAGGCCTTCCTGGATGCCCTGGAGCACCGTGCGGTTGATTTCCATGAGCACATCCATGCATGCCGCCAGCGAGGGTATGCCGTCCTCCACTTCCCCTGCCCATGACCGGGTGATCTCTTCCCGATCCCTGTCGATTATCTTGATGAGGATGTTGGACAGGAGACTGCCGTGGGAAGGTGTATCCTGAGAAACGGTATGCGGGGGTCCGAAATCGGGGAAGAGCTGCCTGAAGGAATCCATCATGGCCCAGGTGTCCCGGTACATGTCGATATAGATCTTCACCGCCTTGTCGTTGGAGGACCAGGCGAGGGGAGGCAGGTCGAAGATGGAGAAATATCGGGCGTCCGTGGCGTCGTCACCGGGCCTGAGCCTGCCTCCGGCTGCCCTGACCTCATAGGTCACGATGGCGAGGCTGCCGTAGAAGTCGTTATCAACGGTGTCCACATCGATGAGACGGACGATCTTTCCCTTTACGCCCGACTCCTCCTCCAGCTCGCGCAGGGCAGCATCCTTGACCTCCTCCCCGGTCTCCGCAAAACCGATGGGAAGGCACCACATGCCCCTGTAGGGTTCCTTTTCCCGCTGCACGAGGAGGACCTCCCGCTGCTCGTTCACCACAATGGCGCTCGCCACGGGCAGGGGGTTTTCGTAGAAAACCGTCGAGCACCTCATGCACAGGTCCCTCGCCTTCCCTTCCACCTCCCGCCGAACCACGGGCTCGGCGCAGTAGGGGCAGTACACCCGCTGCTTCCTCATGCCACCCTCCTCCCGTGCACCGGGAACCTGCACCTGAAAATGCCGTCATCCTTGGTGATGAGGACCTTGCCGTGGGCACGGGCATGATCGAACAGGGTCTTCACCAGGACCGCGAGCACGACATCGAACTTCCCCGGATGCACATCGTTGACCTCCTTGAGGAGGAGATGCTTCTTGGTGTCGAGGTAATCGATACAGGCATCGAACCGGTCCAGGGGAAAGACGAGTGAATTCTCGTAGGGGATGCGCTCCACGTCCCTGAAGTACGGATCGAGCTGGAGTCCGCCGTCCTCCAGAGAAAAAGACCGGAACAGCATGTTGATCCTGAGATCTTCAGGCATCTGGAGCCCCGCGGTCTTCATGGAAAAAGGCACGAAGGAGGTGAGCTCCTGGAGCGAATACCTGCTGTGGGTCACCACGATGAAGATGCCGCTGCTGCGGAGCACCCGTGCGATCTGGGGAATGAGGTGGGGAAAGAAGTACAGCGAGTAGCTGGCGATGACGAGGTCGAAGCTGGCATCCGCCATGTCCCGGATCATGTCCGCGCTGCCCTGGATGAAGGCGGCGCTGTAGCCCATGAGGGTCACGGTATCGAGAAAGGTCTGCCTGTTGCTGTGGTTCACCACATCGATGCCGATGATCTTCGCCCCGGGCCTCAGCCTTCCCGTGAGTTTTTCCGTGAAGAAGCCGTACCCGCAGCCGAGGTCGAGGACAGCCGCCGCCTTCGTCGCATCTATCCCTTCGAGGGCAACGTCACGGATGTCCTTCAGGTTGAGGGCATACTCCTGGATGATGTCCTTGCTCCTGCGGTGCCAGGCGAGCTCCTCGTAGGTCTTTCTGATGTCCTCGTGGGAAAAGAGTCCCTCCACGTCTTCATCCCTCCACCACGGCCGGCCCCATGGACGTCATATCCTAATACGGCCTTGCATATACGTCATCGGCGAGGCTACAATATAATCTTATAAGGAGGGACCCATGGAACAGCAAGATGTGTACCGGGATTTGTCCAAGAAACTCATGCTGGAGAACTCGAAGGTGATCCCTCAGATCTGGAGAACCGTCTGCACCGAGGAGGAGGCCCGGATCGTGAACAGCATGCCGGCCACCGTGCAGGATCTTGCACAGGCCTTTTCGAAGGGTGTCGAGGAAATGCAGGGCATCGTCGACGGGCTTTTCCACCGCGGTGCGGCCTTTGACTTCGTCAAGGACGGCATTACCTGGTACCGCGGGCCCCGGCACATCGTACAGTTCCATGATGCCACCATCCTCTGGGCAGAGGCCCCTGAAGAGATGTTCAGGCTCTGGAAGGAATTCGGAGAGATCGACTATCCCCAGCTGCTGGAGCTGGTCACGAGCATCAAGCTGCCCTCCTTCATGCGGGTGATCCCCATAGGCGAGACCATCACGGCGAAAAACCAGGTCCTTTCCCATGAAGACGCCAGGGCCATGCTCGAGGCGTCGAGCATGGTGGCCGTGACCACGTGCGTCTGCCGCAAGCTCATGAAGCGATGCGACAGACCCCTGGAGGTCTGCCTACAGCTGAACCGGGGCGCCGAGTACACCATCAAGCGGGGCACGGGATATCGGGTGAGCGTGGAAGAGGCGATGGAGATCCTGAGAAAGGCCCGGGATTCGGGGCTCGTTCACATGACCGAGAACACGGCCGGGAGATCGAACGTGCTGTGCAACTGCTGCAGCTGCTGCTGCGAGATGCTCCGGTTCGCCACCGGCGAGAAGACCAGGGGCGTGCTCGCCCCGAGCCGTTACCGGGCAGTGGTGGATGCTTCGGCGTGCACCGGCTGCGGCCTGTGCGAGGAGATCTGCCCGGTTCAGGCCATTGCAGTGGGCGCCGATGATATAGCCGCGGTGATCTCGGAGGCGTGCATCGGCTGCGGCCTGTGTGCGTCGACATGCCCGGTGACGGCCGTTGTGCTGATGGAGGTGAGGCCGAAGGAGTTCATCCCGGGCTCGTGAGGGTATGCCCTGAGAGTGTCAGTGGGTGGTTTCCTGGTGCGGGCCCAGCATTCTGATAAAGGTGTTCAGGAGGTTGTGGTCGAATTCGGTGAACGCTTCCTTCTTGATGATCTCCAGGGCATCGAAGGGCCTCATGGGGGGCTTGTAGGGCCGCGCGGATGTCAGTGCATCGAAGATGTCCGCCATGGTGCAGATGCGGGCGCAGGGATGAATGTCCTTCATGCCGAAGGGATAGCCTGAACCGTCCGGCCGCTCGTGGTGCTGCATGGAGATATAGGCCGCCTCATCGGTGAGGGTGCCGGTCTCCATGAGGATCGTGTACCCCCACTCGGGATGCTTCTTCATGGTGGCCCAGTCATCCTGGCTCAGGGAACCCTTCTTTCTGAGAATTTGCAGCGGCACCCTGGACTTGCCGATGTCGTGGAGAAAGTACCCGTAGCTCAGCCGTTCCAGCTCAGTGCTGCCCACCGAGCTGTCCTCTCTGTAGAAGTGCATGGCCAGAGTCGTGGCATAGATCCCCACGTTGACACTGTGGGTATACGTGTTGAAATCGTGCTCCGTGATGGAGAACAGGTCGCCCAGGAGGACCTCATTCTTCATGATGCTCTTCAGCATGGGCTTGAGGGTCTGCTTGATCTCCTCTATCCTCTCCGAGTCCGGGTTGTCGAAGGCCTTCCGCAGCGCATTGATGGAAGATATATAAAACGTGGCAGCCTTGACCCGGGAGGGGACCGTCGGGTCGGTGAGGATCCTGCCGGAGTGACTGCTGATATAGTCTTCGAAGGCAAGGGCCTCGGAGCCCCGGATGAATATCCTGCTGAGACCCCAGCGGTTGAGCTCCACGAGGTGGTCCCTTGTGAACACCCCCCCCTTTCCGAGAAAGGGCACGAGCCTGTCCTCGTGCTTTATGTAGAGATCCACCACCGACTTCTCGTCGACCAGTATGACGTCGATGGGGACGGGCCTGAACACATCCATGCGCCTTGCATCGGCATTTTGCGGTGAAAATATAAACAGACTAATTGAATATCCGCAGCCTCAAGGGGTGACCAGCCACTCGTTCAGGTTCCTGAGCCCGGCTGGCCATCCGCTGCTGATTCGCTCGGCCATGAAGGTCGAGAAGAGGCTGTCGAAGAGCTGGAGGCCTGTCTCCACGAGGCTCATGCGTTCGTAGAAGACCGCGATGCGCTCCTGGAAAGGGTCGGTGATCTCGTCGCGCTCGAGCTGTACCACCGGGCAGGTATAGGAGCCGAAGGCGAAGATGTCGGCCTTCAGCGAGACCTTCCAGGATCTGGGGTCCTTTTCGAGGTAGATGAGGGCATCAACGATGTTCTTGCCGTCGCGCAGCGCCTCCCGCGCCTCGGCGAACTCGCGCTGGACGCCGGTGATGGAACTCCGGCGCTTGCCCTGCTCGTGCTCGGCCACCAGCACGAACTTGTCGTGGACATAGGCCATGAACCTCTCCCCCTTCTGCAGCGTGCCGTCCTGGTTCACCTCGTAGGCCGTTGCTCCCTTTCCCGAGCGGTATGTGAGCCAGAGCAGGAAGTCCCACCCGATCCACCGGTTTCTCTTGATCTGCAGGAGCACGTCCTTCGACGGCGCCTGGTCGGCCTTTTCCAGCAGCAGACGCTGGTCCTTTCCCAGCACCCGGTGTGCCCGCGCCATGGGGTGAACGGGTTCGAGCATCAGTCCCTCAAAGGTGCGGGAAAACTCGGTTTCGACCATGTCGAGGACCCGTTCGCTGACGCTTGACACGAAAGCGGTGCCGGTCTCTGCGTTCCAGACCACATCACAGGTGGAGGGGATGGGAAGGGTCCTGGCCAGGAGCGATGCATGGAGGTTCTCCCTGATTTCGGCCTTGCGCCTGTACGGCATGCGGGAGATGGCGGGACGTTCGGCAAGCCATCGGGAACACTCCCTGTCCACCATGCCCTTCAGCACCGCCGGGGGCACCTTGCGCTGGTCCCTGCGCAGGGTGAAGGCATAGTAGGGATCGCGACGGAACGCATTCTCGTTCATGAAATCGAAGCTCCCATGGTCATCGAGGGATACCCACCCCGCGGCGTCTTCCTCGGCCGTCGTGTCGATGGGGACGAACCGGTTCTTCTCCAGGCACTGCTGAACCCAGGATGCATTGCCCGGTTTGCCTGTCACCCTGTACTGATATATGCTCACCGTATTCGACAAGATACCCATGGTGTACTCCTTTCTTCCAGAGGTCTCCCCATATATGAAAGCACCAACAAAGGGCAAGCCTGGAAAATGTCCCCTGACTGGAAGCGGCGTGAGCCCACCTCACGGACACCCTGCACCGCCTGCTGTTTCTCATGAATTCTCCGTGATCGGGCTCTGCCTGTTTTGACAGCCCCCGGGCACCGTGATAGCATGGTTCCATTGATCCTTCATTCCATGATACGCAAGGAGGTCTCCATGATCATCGACCACCCCGGGGCCGTGAGCGGCAGGATCACCCTGCTCGGGAGGCGGGAGTCGTGCGTCTATCTCCTCGACGGCGGCAGCGAGTGCGCCGTCATCGGCGGCGGCATGTCGTACATCATCCCGGATATCCTGGACCAGTTGGGAGATCTCCGGATAAGGGAGAGCTCGATCCGCCGCATCATCATCTGCCACACCCACTTCGACCACGTCGGAATCGTGCCCTTCTTCAGGAAGCGGCTCCCGCAGGCCGCGGTGTGCGCCTCGGAGAGGGGCAGGGCCATGCTCTCCCGGCCGGACGTGACCGGGTCCATCCTGGACCTCAACCGGTTCCTGCTCGAGAGGGAACGCCCCGGGGCGCAGGAGGAGGATTTCGGGCTGCCCTTCGAGATCATCCCCGTGGACGAAGTGCTCCGGGACGGCCAGCGCATTGCCGTCGGCAGCGTGAGCCTGGAGGTGCTCGAGGTGCCCGGGCACTCGTCCTGCTCCATCGCAGTCTACTGTCCCGAGGAGAAGGCCCTGTTCGCCTCGGATGCCGGGGGCATCCCCTTCGACGGGAAGGTCTTCTGCGCAGCCAACTCGAACTTCGATCAGTACCAGGCAAGCCTGGAGAGGATGTCGCGCTGCGAGACGGATATCCATTGCGCCGAACACTACGGTGCCCTGTCCGGAGAGGATGCCAGGGGCTTCATGGCCAGATCCATGGAATCTGCCCGCACCACCAGGAGGCTCATCGAGGACACCTACAGGAAGACCCGTGACGTCAATCGGACCGCTCAGGAAGTGACCGACTTTTTCGTGGAGGAGAGCTCGGGGTACTTTCTCCCCCGGGAGGTCATGGAGATGGTCGTGGGCCAGATGACGCGGTATCTGGTGAAGACACTGAATGCCTGAAAAGGAAATGTTCCGAAGCCTGTTGGCAACCCCCGGGAACTCCATTATTATCTACCATGGAGACTACATGGAGGGGTCGGTATGAACGTGCGCATTTTCGGGCTTACCCTTGTCGTCTTCCTTGCGTCCTACACGGTTCCGGGCCGCACCGACATCCTCGGAACGCCGGAACTCGAGCTCCACAGCCCGTCCTTCAGGCCGTACGGGATGATCCCAGCGAAATACACCTGTGACGGTGAGGACATCTCGCCCGAGCTCTGGTGGGCCTGGGTCCCCAGGGACACCAAGAGCTTCGTGCTCATGTGCGAGGATGTCGACAGCCCCAGGGCCTCCCGGGTGAACTGGGTCTACTATGACCTGCCCGCGGCCGTGATGTATCTGCCCGAACGGGTCGCCCGTGTGACGAGGCCGGCCCTGGGCGGGGTCCACGGGAAGAACGGCACCGGGGAACTCGGTTACCGCGGCCCGTGCCAGAAGACAGGGACTCACCGCTACTACTTCAGGCTCTATGCCCTCGATGTCATGCTGGGTTTGGAGCCGGGTGCTTCATGGCAGGATGTCGAAGGAGCCATGGAGGGGCATGTCCTGGACGAAGCATCGCTCATGGGCATGTATAAAAAGAGAAAGTGAGGAGGTAAACCATGAAGTATCCTCGTACCGCAGTGTTCTTCTTGTGCACGGTGGCATTCCTTCTGGCCGGCACCTGCCTGACGGCCTTCGAACTGAAGAGCACGGCATTCACGGCAGGCGGCATGATACCGTCCGTCCATACCTGCCAGGGCAAGGACATCTCGCCCATGCTGACATGGACAGGTGCACCGGAAAAGACCAAGGGTTTTGCCCTCATCTGCGACGACCCCGATGCACCTCTAGGCACCTGGGTACACTGGGTATACTACAACCTTCCCCCGACCCTCTCGTCCCTTCCGGAGGGGATGGCCAAGGTGGAGAAACCCGGGCAGGGGGGCATCCATGGCAAGAGCAGCTTCGGGGATTTCGGCTACGGAGGGCCATGCCCGCCCTGGGGGACCCACCGTTACTTCTTCAGGCTCTATGCTCTGGACTCCATGCTGAATCTCCCCTCAGGGGCGAAGAAGAAGGAGGTGCTCAAGGCCATGGAGGGACACGTCCTGGGCACGGCAGAGCTCATGGGGACCTACAAGAAGAAGTAGCAGCCCGTGGTCCTGGCCTGGCCATCGAGAATGCCAGGCAGGGGAGGGTGAATGAACAGGGCCTCCTTCAGAAAACTCCATGACCTGGGTCTGCTCAAACAGCGTGCCGCCCGGGCAGTGAAGCTCCTCGAGGACTGCAGGCTGTGCCCCCGGTCGTGCAGCGTGAACCGCCTCGAAGGGGAGCAGGGATTCTGCAGGACCGGACGGGCCGCCAGGGTGGCGAGCTTCGGTCCGCACTTCGGCGAGGAGGCCCCCCTGGTGGGCAGCCGCGGATCCGGCACCATCTTCTTCAGCTCCTGCAACCTGCTCTGTTCCTTCTGCCAGAACTATGACATCAGCCACCTCCAGGACGGCGTTGAGGCGGGCGCAGGGGAAATCGCGGGCATGATGCTCGATCTGGCCGGCAGAGGCTGCCACAACATCAACTTCGTCACACCCTCCCACGTGGTGCCCCAGCTCCTTCAGGCCGCCGCACTGGCCGCCGAGGCAGGGCTCGACCTGCCGCTGGTCTACAACACCGGCGGCTATGACTCAGTGGAGACCATCCGGCTCCTTGACGGCATCTTCGACATCTACATGCCCGACTTCAAGTTCTGGGATGATGCTGCTGCACGGGTGTTCTGCTCGGCCCCGGATTACCGGGAGGTTGCCTGTGCAGCCATCAGGGAGATGCACTCACAGGTTGGCGACCTGGTGATGGATGACCGGGGAATCGCCCGGCGAGGGCTTCTCGTGAGGCACCTGGTCATGCCGGAGAACCTTGCAGGGACCGCGGGGGTCATGCGGTTCCTCGCCCATGACGTCTCGAGGGACACCTATGTGAACGTCATGGACCAGTACCATCCCTGTTACAGGGCCGGGGACGACCTCCGGATCAACCGGAGGATCACCGCTGCCGAGTACGAAGACGCCCTGGATGCGGCCCGGCGGGCCGGCATACACCGGCTCGATTCCCGGGCGAGGTTCATCTTCCGTGCACGGTGAATGGGGGTGCACACCGACAGGGACCCTTGATCCGGACAGCCCGCCTCCCTACTGATGGGGAACCAGGGCGCCAGGTATTCTTTGTCCTGTACATCAAAGGAGCATGCAATGCACAACCGGCTCTCACAAGAGACAAGCCCCTACCTCCTCCAGCACGCCGGAAACCCGGTGGACTGGTTCCCCTGGGGCGAGGAGGCCTTCGCAAAGGCCCAGGCGGAAGACAAACCGGTCTTCCTCTCCATCGGCTACTCCTCCTGCCACTGGTGCCACGTCATGGCCCACCAGTGCTTCGAGGACGGAGAAGTGGCCGCCCTCATGAACGACACCTTTGTCAGCGTGAAGGTGGACCGGGAGGAGCTGCCGCACATCGACCACATCTACATGCAGGCCTGCCAGCTCCTCACGGGAAGCGGCGGCTGGCCGCTCACCGTCATCATGACACCCGGGAAGCAGCCCTTCTTCGCCGCCACGTACCTGCCCAAGCATACCAGGCAAGGGCTCATGGGAATGATGGAGCTGATCCCGGTCGTCAATAATCTCTGGAAGGAAAAGAGAGACCGGGTCATCAGCGAGGCTGCCGAAATCACTAGGCTCGTGAGGCGCGCCTGCGAGGTGAAACCGGGCCAGGGACTGAGGCCTCAGCTCCTTGAAAAGACCTACGGAGAACTCAAGGCCCGCTTCGACCCGGAATGGGGGGGGGTCGGCGCTGCACCGAAATTCCCCATGCCTCACAACATCATGTTCCTGCTGCGGTATTTCAGGAGGACCGGGGATGACGACGCCCTGGCCATGGCAGTGAAGACCCTCGAGGCCATGCGCGCAGGGGGCATCTACGACCACGTGGGTTCAGGATTCCACCGGTATTCCACGGACAGGGAGTGGCTCGTCCCGCACTTCGAGAAGATGCTCTACGACCAGGCCCTGCTTGCCATGGCCTATACCGAGGCCTTCCAGCTGACCGGCAGGGAGGACTTCAGGGACACCGCCGAAGACATCATTGCCTATGTTCTCAGGGATCTGCGCACGGAAGACGGCGTTTTTGCCGGTGCAGAGGATGCGGACAGCGAGGGAGAGGAGGGAAAGTTCTACCTGTGGTCGACCTCAGAGCTCAGAACCGTGCTGGAAGGATCCTCCTACAGCCTGGCCCGGGAGGTCTTCGACCTCCAGGATGACGGCAATTTCCGCGGCGGCGACGTCCAGGGGCTCAACATCATACACCAGGCACGGGACACACGGTCCCTGGCAGAGATCCTCGGCAAGGACGCGGATGTCCTGCAGGGAGACATCCGGCGCATGCTGGCGGACATGAGAAAAGCCCGCCTGAACAGGGCGGCTCCCTTCAAGGACACCAAGGCCCTCGCTGACTGGAACGGCCTCATGATAGCCGCCCTGGCAAAGGCAGGGGCGGCTTTCGACAGACCCGACTTCACTGCCGCTGCAGAGCAGGCGGCGGGTTTCATCCTGGAGAACATGGTGGCCGGCGGCAGGCTCAGGCATGTTTTCATGCACGGGCAGGCCAGGGGCGAGGCCGGGCTCGACGACTACGCCTTCCTCTCCTGGGGGTTCATCGAACTCTACGAGGCCACCTTCGAACAGCGGTACCTGGACCAGGCGGCAAACCTGACCTCCGTTCTTCTCGAGCATTTCTGGGACAGTACCGGCGGGGGATTCTACTCCACTGGCAACGAAACCGCAGTACCCATCGCACGGACCAAGACCGCATACGACAACGCCGTTCCCTCGGGCAACTCCGTGGCCATGCTCAGCCTCGTCAGGCTCGCGGGCCTCTTGGGAGACCGCACCATGAAGGATCGGGCCTTTGAGATCGGGACGGCATTTTCCGGCCAGGCGGAGCACCTCCCGTCGGCGTATGTCTTCCTGATGTGCGGCCTGGATGCCCTGAGCGGCCCCGGCATGGAGGTGGTCATTGCCGTCGACCCGGCCTGCAGCGATGCCCGTGCCATGATCCATGCACTGCGCACCCGCTTCCTGCCCCATGCGGTCTACCGCCTCGGGCCGGAACCGGCACCTCCAGGCTTCGCGTCCGGGCAGCTGGACATGCCGCCCGTCAACGGCCTGCCAACGGCCTATGTATGCTCGAACTCTTCCTGCAGAGAGCCCACCACCGAGGTATCAAAAATGCTCGAATACCTCGCCTGATTCGCGTATATGATGTTGGTGTGAGCGTCTTCTTCACCACCTTCACCGCCGTGGCCATGCTCCTGGCCATCGGCATGCTGGGATACTGGATGCTGAGCAGGCGCGTGATCGCAGGGTCCATCCTGGGGTCGCTCTCCGTGCTCGCCATAGACATCGCGCTTCCCTGCCTGACCTTCATAGGCATCCTCACGAACTTCCATCCCGAGAAAAACACCTCGTGGTGGACCCTTCCCCTGTGGTGGATCGGCTCCACCGGCCTCTTCTTGCTGCTCACGTTCATCTGCTCCGCGGTGGCCAGGAGAGAATTCCACCGGGAGTTCCGGGTGAGCCTGCTCTTCCAGAACGGCATCTTCTTCCCTCTGGCAATCATTGCAGAGATGTACGGCACGAATTCCCCGCTGCTGGTGGAGCTGTTCCTCTTCACCCTCTTTTACCCGGCCTTCTTCTTCAACATATCCCCCCTGTTCTTCAGCAAGGGCATCAAGGTGGAGCCGGCCAAGGTCTTCAACCCGGTGCTCATAGCCACTATTCTGGCCCTGGCTGTACGCTTGGCGGGCGTTGACGGGTTCATACCCAAGTTCCTCATTGACGGTCTCAGGCTCGTGGGGGCCATGGCCGTACCCCTTTTGATGCTCGTGCTCGGGGGCAACATCCATATGGACATGAAAGGGAGCGGGACGCCAGCCTATGCAGAGAACCTCAAATTCGTCATCATGAAGAACCTCGTGTTCCCCCTGGTGACCCTCGGGGTGCTCATGGTCGTCAGACCCCCGTATCCGGTGGCGTTCATCATCATGATGCAGGCCGCCGTCCCTCCGGTCACGGCCATCCCCATCATCACCGAGCGGGAGGGCGGAAACAGGAACATCGTGAACCAGTTCATGGTGGCGAGTTTCCTCTTCTCACTCATCAGCCTGCCGGCCATGCTCCTGCTCTTTTCCCGGTTCTTCTCCCCGTGAGGACCTGACCAGGCTAAATTTGTTACGCTGTCCTTGACAAGCCCTCTTTCAGGGTTATTATTCAAACCACGAATGCGCGAAGATCGTTCCGTGGTCAGGCGCGTTAAGGCCGGGCAAAGCAAGCCGTGGCATGGCAGGCGCGGCGAGGCAAGGCGTGGTGGGGTATCGCAGGGCTCGATACTATGACCCTGTCGGACTGAACAGCCCTCACAACCCGGTCCCCTGATCAATGCTTTGCGCATTCACAAAGGGCGGGCTATCATGGCCCGCCCTTTTTCTCGCATTTGACGGCTTGAACCCCCCATGATGCTTCTGTTAAGATGCCGTCATAATGATTGCAAGCGTCCACTCAGCCACCCTGTGGGGGACTGATGCGCTTGGTGTGATGGTGGAGGCCGACATCCAGGGAGGTCTGCCGAGCATGGCCGTCGTAGGCCTGCCCGATTCCACGGTCAGGGAAAGCAAGGAACGGGTGAGATCGGCCATCGTGAATTCGGGTCTCGAATTCCCGCCCCGGCGCATCACGGTGAACCTCGCACCCGCCGACGTGAAGAAGGAGGGCGGGACCTTCGACCTGCCCGTAGCGGTGGCCATCCTCGCGGCCCTTGGTCTGGTGCCGAAAAAGACCTTGCTCGACTACCTCTTCGTGGGAGAGCTCGGCCTCGACGGTGGCGTGAGGCCTGTAAGGGGGGTGATCTCTGCGGCATTTCTCGCCAGGAACAAGGGCTTCAAGGGTATCGTCTGCCCCTCGCAGAATGGAGATGAGGCATGCCTGGCAGGGGTGGAGGTCTATCCGGTCTCCAGTCTCAGGGAGGTCTTCGCCTTTCTCCGGGGAGAAGGGATTCCCCGTCAGACCGCACGGGAAACCCCTGCGGCCAGTCAAACACACCAGCCCGATCTCTCGGAGGTCTGCGGACAGGCCATGGGAAAACGGGGCCTGGAGATTGCTGCCGCCGGTTGCCACAACCTGCTGTTCATCGGCCCGCCAGGGGCAGGCAAGTCCATGCTGGCAAAACGGCTGCCTTCAATCCTTCCTCAGCTCACCCATGACGAGATCCTCGAGTGCACCACCATCTATTCTGCCGCCGGGAGGCTCAGCAAGGACGGCATCATCTTCACGCGGCCCTTCAGGTCGCCCCATCACACCATAACGGATGCCGGTCTCATCGGCGGCGGTGCCATCCCCGTCCCCGGGGAAGTCAGTCTCGCCCACAACGGGGTCCTGTTCCTGGACGAGTTGCCCGAGTTCAGGCGCAGTGCCCTGGAGGCCCTGCGCCAGCCCCTGGAAGAAGCACTGGTGACCATATCCAGGGCGGGCTCCACGTTCACCTTCCCTGCCGGTTTCCAGCTCATCGCCGCCCTGAACCCCTGCCCCTGCGGCTATCTCGGCCACCCGTCCAAGGAATGCTGCTGCACGCCCATGCAGGTGGCGAAATACCGGTCCCGGATCTCCGGGCCCCTGCTGGACCGGATCGACCTCCACGTCTGGGTGGATCCCGTGGAGGCGGAACTGGTGCTGAGCCCGAAGGGCAGTCCCTCATCGACCCCGGTTCGTGAAAGGGTCGCCTCCGCTCGGTCTGTGCAGATGAGAAGGGGTTTCATCAACGCGAGGATTCCCGACAATACCCTCGAGGTATCATGCAGCCTGGACGCCCGTACAAAGACGATGCTCGTTGCCGCCTTGAAGAGATATTCTCTGAGCATGCGGGGACTGACCCGGGTCATCAAGGTGGCCCGTACCATCGCAGATTTGGAGGCTTGCGGGGAAATTCAGGAGTCGCACGTCGCCGAGGCCCTTCAGTTCAGGCCCGAAATGGCGGGCGGCTAGAGGAACAGCTCGCTCACCGACGATCCCGTGTAGGTTCGCTTGATGGCCTCGGCCAGCAGGGGGGCCACGGTCAGAACCGTGATCTTCCCGCAGGACTTCGCCTCATTGCGCAAGGGGATGGTGTCGGTGATGATGAGCTCCTCGATGCCCGACTCACTGATGCGGCTTATGGCCGGACCGGAGAGCACGCCGTGGGAACAGCATGCAGCCACCTTTTCCGCACCGCTGTCGAGCAATGCCGTCGCCCCGTTGGTCAGCGTGCCGGCGGTATCCACGATATCATCCACGATCAGGCATATCTTGCCCTTCACATCGCCGATGATGTGCATCACATTGGATTCGTTGGCACGTTCCCGCCTCTTGTCGATGATGGCAAGATCGGCCTTGAAAGGCTTTGCATAGGCCCGGGCCCTTTCCACGCCACCGGCGTCGGGCGCCACGACGCACAGGTCGTCGGGAAATCTGTCCCGGATATACTGGAGCATGACGGGCTTGGCATAGAGATTGTCCACCGGGATATCGAAGAATCCCTGGATCTGACCGGCATGGAGATCCATGGTGAGCACCCTGTCCGCACCCGCCACGGTGAGCAGGTTGGCAACGAGCTTTGCCGTGATGGGGGCCCTGGGTGATGCCTTCCTGTCCTGCCTGGCATAGCCGAAATAGGGGATGACCGCCGTGACCCTCTTCGCAGAGGCGCGCTTGGTGGCATCGAGCATGACGAGGAGCTCCATGAGGTGCTCGTTGGTGGGTGAGCAGGTTGACTGGACAATGAAGATGTCCTTGCCCCGGATGCTCTCATGGATGTCCACCGAGGTCTCGCCGTCGGAGAATCGTTTGACATCGCCGCTGCCCAGCTGACAGCCGAGGATCTTGCAGATGCTCTCGGTGAGCGGCCTGTTGGAGTTTCCTGCGAGGATACAGATGCTCGAGTTCATAGACCCTTCCCTGTGTATGTCTTCGGTTCCCGGGATTCAGAGAATTCCTTCGCGCAGGTGGTCTCACATCGCTGAATGTGGCTGGGACGGGAGGATTCGAACCTCCATAACGAGATCCAAAATCTCGTGTCCTGCCATTAGACGACATCCCAGTATCCCGTGGAAGCCATCCGGTTACCGGGAGCGCACTATAGTAGAATTAGACTTCGTTGGCAATCTTTTGTTTATAGCTCTCGAGAATGGACTTCTCGATCTTGTCCCTTGTCTCCATGTTCAGGGGGTGGGCCGTGTCCCGGAAGGACCCGTCCTTTCTCTTCCGGGAAGGCATGGCGACGAACAAGCCTGTTGTCCCGCTGATGACCCGCAGGTCGCGGATAACGAAGCAGTCGTCGAATACGATCGAGGCATATGCCTTGAGCTTGTCGTTATCCTTGACCGGAAACACCTTGACCTCTGTAATCTCCATACATATCCCCCGTCAATCTTGTTGTGGGTATATACCTATACCCCTCATGCCGTGTGAGGCGGCTCATTGCAGTCAACAGGTGAGCTTGCGATGCATAGACCCCAAAGAAAGCCGAACCGCTACCCGACATTCCGGCTTTCAGTGCCCCCGTACTGAGAAGCTCCCCCTTTATTCTAGTAAGCTCGGGATAAAGATTACATGCCACAGATTCCAGGTCGTTCTCGACCCAGTCCTCCGGCGCAATGCAACAGTCGTCAATATTTTCTATTTTAATTCTACCCCCTGCGCGAGTCAATGGCAAGCTCAATTTTGAAAAGATGAAGGCTGTGGATATGCTCAGCGCCGGTATGACGACGAGATAGGCCCTGTCCTCCAGATTCACCTCCCGCAGGGGTACATCTCCCCTGGAGCCCAGGAGCAGGGGCCTGCGGTAGATGAAGAAGGGGCAGTCGGCACCCAGCTTCCCGGCCACGGCCGCAAGCTCCCGCGTTCCCAGGCCCGCGCCGAACATCTCGTTGAGGGCGATCAGGACGGTGGATGCATTGCTGCTCCCTCCTCCCAGGCCGGCCCCTACAGGTATCCTCTTGGTGATGCGTATGGATACGCCGCCCTTGATGCCGGTCTCTTCAAGGAACAGCCTGGCGGCGCGATAGGCAAGGTTTCTGTCATCGGCACATCCGCATCCAGGGGCATCGAGGTCGATCCCCGCGGCCCTTTGCTCGAGGAGGATGTCGTCACCGAAGGACAGGGGAACCATGATGGAGCGAAGCTCATGATAACCGTCCGGCCTCCTCCCGACAACCTCGAGGTAGATGTTGATCTTGGCCGGAGAAAAGATCTTCACTCTACATCAACTGCCACGTACAGGGGTCTGGAGCCCCGCAGCACCAGAAGCAGAACGGTCTGGCCCTTTTTCTTGGCGGACAGCGCGGAAAGGTATTCTTCAACGGAATTCACCGCTTTCCTGTCCACTTCACGGATGATGTCCATCTTCTGGATCTGGCTCCTCCCGGCGCTGCCCTTGGGATCGATGTCCGTCACCAGGATGCCTGCTGGCTCCGAGATGTTGAACTCGCTCTGCACCTGGGGGGTTATGTTCGCCAGCGTGAGCCCCAGGGTGTCCTTCGCCCCCTCTTCCTTCAGGGGCCCTTTGCCGAGCTTGGCCACATGCTCGTCCACCCTCTTCTGCAGCACCGTCGCCAGATCCTTGGAGCGCCCGTCGCGGAACACGGTGATGGTTACCTTTGCATCGGGTTTCAGGCTGCCGATCATCCGCGTCAGTGCCCTCGAATCGGCTACTTCCTGCCCGTTGATCCTGAGGATGATGTCTCCCGGCCTGACCCCGGCCTTCTCCGCCGGATCGCCTGCATACACGCTCGTGACCATGGCGCCCCTGGGTTCTTTCATGCCCACGGCCCGCGCGATCTCGGGGGTCACCTCCTGGATGGCCACCCCGAGCCAGCCCCGTGCCACCTCTCCGGTATCCTTAAGCTCCCGCAGGATATCCTTGGCCATATTGATGGGAGTGGCGAACCCTATTCCCTGGCCTGACGCCACGATGGCGGTATTGATCCCGACCACCTGACCCTGCATGTTGATGAGAGGTCCTCCGGAGTTCCCCGGGTTGATGGCCGCATCCGTCTGGATGAAGTTGTCATACGGGCCGGCCCCGATGACTCGGGACTTGGCGGAAACGATACCCTGGGTCAGCGTGTGTCCGAACCCGAAGGGATTGCCCAGCGCAATGACCCACTCCCCGATCTCCAGGGTGTCCGAATCGCCGAGAACTGCGACGGGGAAGTCCTTCTTGCCCGATTCGATCTTGATGAGGGCGATATCGGTCTTGTCGTCGGTCCCCACCAGCTTGGCTTTGAACTCCTCCTTGTCGGCCAGCGATACGAAGATCTCGTCGGCCCCGGATATGACGTGGTTGTTGGTCAGCACGTATCCGTCGGCAGAGATGATGAATCCCGAGCCGAGACTCCTCTGCCGGAGATCCTGCTCGGGCATGTTCTTGAAATACTTCTTGAAGAAATCGTCGAACCATTCGTCATACCCCGGCGGCGGCTCGAAACGGCGGTAGATATCCCTGCCGTCCAGGCTCTTGGTGGTTCGGATGTTCACGACCGTAGGGGTGACCTCCCTGGCCAGGGAGGAAAAGCCGGGGAGAGGGATCTTCACGGATGCCGGGGTGATGCCTTCCTTCCAGAATGGATTGGCCTCGCTGACCGAATCCATCTTCAGGGATGAGGAGATGAACATGCCGATGAATGCCGAACACACCGCCACCATGACCAGGATGCCGTAGAATCCGTACCTTTTCTTCAATGTCATCTCCCTTCCTTCACGGCATCGAGAAAGGCCATCCTCAGCTCATAGAGGACCTGGTCCATGAGGCGCTCCTCATCCGCCGTGAGATTTCCCCTGGTCTTCTCGTGGAGGAGGGTGATGATGTCGATGTTCTGCTGGGCGATGGCCAGGTTCTTGTGGATGCCGCCGGTGGCCGGGTCAGCCACCCTGCCCGTGCTGATCATGGCGGCACTGGCAAAGCTCATGATGAGCGTGGTGAAATCGATGGCCGGCGGCGTACCCCCGCGGGTCTGCGGTTCGTAGGGGTGCGGATCGGGCTTTACGCGGTGTTCTGTTCTCTGTTCTGGTTCAGGCTTCTTGAATTCCGGCTGGACTTCTGCCGCATCCTGATCCTTCCCCCTTTTGTCCAGAAAGGTATAGCCCTTCTTTTCCTCTTTCTTCTCGTCTGACATGGCGTCACCCCGGAATGGTCACAGACTGAAACTTCCCCATCGGTAGAATCCGGCCCATGCATCAGGCACCAATGCCGTGGACCGGGAACACATGTGCCTTGATATAGGCTATCTTATTATCGACATAGATGTCCACTGACTTTCTCAGGGCATCCGATACCCTGTGCGGCTGATCATAGAGATCTTCCATGGCTTGTCCATGGCCATAGACACCGCTGCCCACGCTCCCGAGAAACCGATCCACCGGCTTGATCCCGTTCAGTATCGCCCACGCGAGGGTCCACCCCCGGACCACATCGGGCACGCTGTAGCCGCCTCCCCCAAGGGCGAGGATTTTCGGGCAGCTCCTGCGGATCTCCTCCATGACCGTGCAGTAGCCGTTGTTGGTCAGCCTCAGGTTCGTGAGCGGATCCCTCTTGAGGGTGTCAAGCCCTATCTGGGCCACAACGCAATCGGGCCGGTAGGCCCTGGCCAGCGGCGGGAAGATCTCCCTGAAGGCCCTGACATAAACCTCGTCATCGGTGTATTCGGGCAGGGGAAGATTCACGGTGTAGCCTCGTCCCTTCCCCTCGCCGATCTCGTTCTCGAACCCCGTGCCGGGATAGAGGGTCTCCCCGTTCTGGTGCAGGGAGAGGAAGAGGACCCGGTCCGTGTCGTAGAAGGCATCCTGGACACCGTTGCCGTGGTGTGCGTCGATATCGACATAGAGGACCCTCTTGTAGCCATTGGCCAAGAGACGCCTGATGGCGATCACGATGTCGTTCACATAGCAGAATCCCTCGGCATGCCCATACCCCCCGTGGTGGAGGCCCCCCACGGGGCTGAAGACCGTGTCCGCCTCCCCCGTGATGATGAACCGGGTTCCGGCCAATGTTGCCCCCAGTACGAGCAGCGAGAAGTCGTACACTCCCTTGAAGACGGGGTTATCCCCGGTCCCCAGGCCGTAGTGGAGCATGGTGAAGTCGAAATGACCGCCGTTGCACGATTTGAGCGCATCTATGTATTCTGGGGAATGGAACTCGGCCAAGTCCTCCCCGGCAGCGGGGTTCGGTTCGAACACCCTGATCCATGGGTGGTCAAAGAGTCCATAGCGGTAGCAGAGCTCGTGGACCATGGTTGCTTTGTAAGGCTTGAAGGGATGGTCGGTCCCGAGGCTGTAGGTATCAAACGCCGAGGTATAAACGAATACGGATTTCATCTGGGCTGCTCCTTTGTAGCACCCGGGCTCTCTACACGGATAGCCCATGTAGTTTAGCAGAAGTTCGATGGACGAGGAAGACTCAAAAAAAGCGGCCCAGTGAGTACCGGGCCGCCTGTGCATGCAGTGGACAGGGCTTCTGAATCCTCCATGTCATTCCGTACCATGTCCGCGGGACATACGGTCACCGTTGCCTCATATCCCCCAGGCTGCCTTGGCACCCTCTTCGGTGGCTTCGATGATCCTCCTCGGCGATACGGCGTCACCTGCCAGGGTATGGGGGATGCTCAACCTTTCACAGATGGCCTTGAGCTCCCTCCTCGGTGACAGTCCCACCGCCACGACCACCTGGTCAACCGGGGAAAGGCGGCGCTCCTCGCCTTTGACCATGACTGACACGGAATCCGTCTCGATCCTGGCGACCGAGCCGCCGAGGATCAGGGCGCATCCCCCGTCTTTCAGCCTTCGGTGGAGCATGTATCCGTGCGAGGTGAGCTTTGAGACCGGCGAGCGTTTCAGGGCCTCCACCACGGTGAGGGTCTTCACCCTTGGGCAGAGAAAGTCAGCAGTTTCCATGCCGATGAGCCCGCCCCCGATGACGAGCACATCGCGGCCCGGGGGAACCGTCCCCGCGAGAATCTCCCATGCATCATGCACCTGGGGCAGATCGATGCCCGGAATGTCGGGTACGACTTTCTCACCGCCCGTGGCGACAATGACGAAATCCGGTCTGCCCTTTTCCAGGGCATCCTCGTCCAGCGTCACGCCGGTGCGGATCTCCACCCCGGACTGGCGGACCTTCTGCTCGAGCCACCGGACCCAGGCGCCATAGACCTTCTTGAAGGGGGGTATGGATGCAAAAAGGAGCTGTCCCCCTGCGGCGCCCTCCTTTTCAAAGACAGTGACCGCATGCCCGAGGCGGGAGGCCTCATGGGCGGCCATCAGACCGGAAGGACCAGCACCCGCGATCCATACCTTCCGGGGGGTTCCTGCCGGAGTCCCGGGATAGATCGTCTCCTGGCCGGTCTCCGGGTTGATGGCGCAGCGCACCGTTTTCCCCTCGAACATGAGCCGCTCGATGCACCCCTGGTTGCAGGCGATGCAGGTGCGGATGTCTTCATACCTGCCGGCCCTTGCCTTGGGTAGGAATTCCGGGTCGGCCAGGAACTGCCTGCCGAAGGACACGAGGTCGGCATCACCCCGGCGGATGACCTCGTCGGCCAGGGAAGGATCGGTGAACCGACCCACCGTGATGACCGGGACATCCACCACCTCCTTGACCTTCCTGGCCCTGAAGGCATTGAATCCGGGGTCGAACTCCGCAGGTGCACTCGTGATGCCTCCCGGGGTCCCGTAGGTGCCCAGTGATGCATGGATGACATCCGCGCCGGCCTTGACGAAGTCCGGGACGACCGTCAGCATGTCCTCCTGGGTATAGCCTCCACGGATGCTCTCGTCCACGGACAACCGCAGGGAGATGGGAAAATCATCCCCCACGTTCCGGCGTACCTCCTCGATGACCTCGACGACGAACCGGGCGCGGTTCTTCATGGAAGCGCCGTATTCGTCCTGGCGCCTGTTGGCTATGGGCGAGAGGAACTGGCAGAGCAGGTACCCGTGGGCCGCATGGATCTCCACCATGTCGAAACCCGCCCGGCGTGCGCGTACCGCAGCCGCCGCAAAGGACTCGCGGATCATCCGCATGTCGTCCAGAGTCATCTCCTTGGGTGGCATCCCGTAGATGAGTGAGGGTTCAGCAGATGGACCCAGGGCCTTTCCCTCGTTCAGAAGAAAGAAGCACTCACGTCCGCCGTGGTGGAGCTGGACGGCAGCCCCTGAGCCGCCGGCATGGATCGTTTCAGAGAGCATCTTCAGCCCGGGAATGAAGCGGTCGTCGTAGATCCCGAGCTCGGTGTCGATGAGCGCCCCCGATTCGTGGACAGCGGATATCTCGGCAATGATGAGACCCGGGCGTGCCTGGGCCCTGCGTCTCATGTATGCAAGCAGCGCATCGCTGACGGTGGCGTCCTTGTTCCCCAGGTTGGTCCCCATGGGCGGCATCACCACCCGGTTCTCCAGTTCCAAACCCTTTATGACAATGGGCGAGAGAAGGTTAGGCAGTCTTTGCATGGCAATCTCCTTGATCGCGGATATCATCCTCACCATAATCAAGGGCGCCAGGAAACGCAAGTCACAAGAACGAGCGCTCGCTCATTTTTATTATGCGCCTATACCCTTTCTTGTGGATCTGAGGTACATCGTACAGCAATACGTTCGTATGAAGCGAGGAAGGAGGGTGAAGATGTCAGAATCCAGGATCAGAGCCGTCCATACCGATGAGGCCCCCAAGGCCATAGGCCCCTATTCCCAGGCCGTTTCCGCCGGCGGTTTCTTTTTCGTTTCCGGACAGATAGCCCTGAGCCCCTCCACGGGCACCATCGCTGAAGGGGGAATCAGGGAGCAGGCCACACGGGTCCTGAGAAACATCTCCGCAATCCTGGCCGCGGCAGGCCTGTCCATGGACCACGTCGTGAGAACGGAGGTCTTCCTGAAGGATCTGAATGACTTCGCCGTCATGAACGAGGTGTATGAAGCCTTCTTCCCCGGGGAGACCAAACCCGCCCGCGTGACCGTCCAGGTGTCGAGGCTGCCGCGGGACGTGCTCGTGGAGATTTCATGCGTTGCGTATCAGGGTGAATAAGGTCCTCAGCCGAGGAACCCGAAGTACCACCCGATGAGGAGCTGACCCCAGAACACATAGATCAGTGCGCCAAGGGCCAGAAAGGGTCCGAAGGGGATGGCCGCCTTCAGTGTTCCCTCTGGTCCTTTCTTCAGGAGTACCCAGGGGAGGCCAATGAGCGTACCGATGAGCGACGAGGCGAACACCGTGAAGAGGACCCCCTGCCAGCCCGTGAAGACGCCGATCATGGCCAGCAGCTTCACATCGCCGCCACCCATGCCCTCCTTCTTCGTCAGGAAGTAATAGCCGTAGATGATGGCCATGAGCATGCCCCCACCGAGGACAAGGCCCATGAGGGCATCCCGGTAGGTCACGGGCAGGAAATATACGAGAGGCAGCCCCACGACGATCCCCCCGAGCGAGAACCTGTCGGGAATGACCTGGAAGTCCAGGTCGATGAAGGTGATGACGAGCAGGACACATGCCCATGCATAGTATACCGCGAAGGCCGGGGTCGGTCCGAAACGGTACAGGAGGCTCACGGCCAGCAGGGCGCTGAGCAGCTCCACAACGGGGTACCGCACCGCTATGGGCTCAGCGCAGAATCGGCACTTCCCCCCGAGGACGAGATAGCTTATGACAGGTATGTTGTCCCGGGCCTTTACCGGAGTGCCGCACTTCGTACAGCGCGAGCCGGGCCAGATGATGGACTCCCCACGGGGAATCCTGTAGATGCAGACATTGAGGAAGCTTCCGATAAAAAGGCCGAGAACCGCAGCGAGGAATACCATATCAGCCGATCAGGTCACCCCTCCGGAACCTGAGAATCTCCCCGTAGAGCGAGGAGGAAAGTTCCTTCATGATCCCCTTGAGCGGGTCGTCATCGGAGATGAAAGACGCGGCGTCTTCCACCCTGATTCTCATTGATTCAAGCTCTTCCACCATGGGCGCAAGTCCTTTCAGACTCACCTGCGGGTCACTCACGGCCCGGGAATAGCGCTCCAGGAGTTCCAGGGCCTCCTCGCCGGCGCCTACTGCGCTGAGCTTCACAGGACTGACCGAGAACTGCTGGAAAGGCGTCTGGATATTGACCGGCTTGGCCACTGCCCCTGTCTCCACGCCCTTGAGGACATCCTCGAAAGCCCCCCCCGCACCGGCTGACGGCCTGACCGCACCGGGTACCACCGAGCCTATGATCTTGTTCGGATCAATCTTCATATGTGCCTCCCGATCCTTCACAAGCAAGGAAGATGCCATCGCCCGCCGCCATGCCCCAAACAGGCGGGCAGATCATGAGCAGGAACAAACTTCCCCTCCAGCGGGAAAAATGATCCATGCGGTCAGCTCGTGGGGATGAGGCGCTGAATGAAGGCGGCCCTTTTCTGCATGATCTCATCCATGGGGATCTTTACGAGTTCATGCACATACCTACGCACGGCCCCGGCAACCTCCTCGATGACATGACCCGGGGAGTTGTGAGCCCCTCCCACGGGCTCCTTGACGAGATAATCCACGAGCCCGGCCGCATATAGATCCCTGCCGCTTCCTCTCAGGGTCTCAGCCGCCTTCTCCTTCTGGGTCGGGTCCTTGAAGATGATGGAAGAGAAGCCTTCCGGGCTAATGGCACTGTAGAATGCATTCTCCAGCATGATGATGCGGTCGCCGTAACCGAGAGCCAGCGCCCCGCCGGAGCCGGCCTCACCGATGATGCAGGCCACCACCGGTGTACGCACGCCGGCTATGGTCTGGATGCACTGGGCAATGGAAAAGGCCTGGCCCCTATCTTCGGCCTCGGGTACCGGGTATGCCCCCGGGGTGTCCACGAAGGTGATGATGGGCCTCTGGAACTTCTCGGCAAGCCGGTAAAGCCTCATGGCCTTGTAGTGACCGGAGGGGCTGGCCATACCGTAATGATACCGGATGTAGTCCTTCTTCCCCCCGGAACGCTTTTTATGTCCCACCACCATGACCGGGATATCGTCCAGGAAGGCCAGGCCTCCGAGCACGGCAGGATCGTCCTCATAGATACGATCGCCCTTGAGCTCGTTGAAATCCGTCAGGACCCCCCGGATGAAGTCGTCAATACCCGGACGATCGGCGTGACGCGACAGCTCCACACTCCCCCATCGCGAGATACCCTCATAGAGGTCTTTCCGGAAGACCTCCACCTTGCGCTCGATCTCCGCCGTATCGATGCCCTTGAGCCTAGAGATGGTCTCCTGGAGTTCCCTGAGGGCCTTGTCTATGTCCGTGAATTTTTCCTTGGACTTCACTGGAGATCCACCCCCTTCGGTCCCACGATCTCGGTGAGCTGCAACAGGAAATCCCTCACCGGTGAAACCATGTAATCCTTGCCTGCATCGATATTGACAAGGGCCTCATCCGTCTCCACCTCGAAGCAGAGCGAGCATGTCCCCCTGCAGTTCATGACAGTTTCCTTGAGTGATTTCACCTTGTCCGGCCTGAGCGTAACAGGCACCCGTACAATGACCCGCTTCGCCAGCACCATATCCGCGCCATCCAGGGGCCACACCTCTTCTGCAATGAGCTCGGGAATTGCCGTCTCGGCCTCGGAGGCCCCATTTTCCTCGTCGCCCTTGAGGCGGGCCCTGATGATCACGGGATCGTCCGAGGCTATCAGTGCCTGGTGCCTGCTGTAGGCCTGCGGGAAGAATACAACCTGCACCGATCCATCGAGATCCTCCAGTATCCCCCGGGCCATGGCTTCCCCCCTCTTGGTCCTGGTGATGTTGACCCCGGTCAGGATCCCGGCCAGCAGCAGGGGTGATGGTGCATCCTTCAGGCTCAGGGTGGTTGCCGTGGCGTACTTGTCCATGAGCTCCGCATACTTGTTCAACGGATGCCCCGAAAGGTAGAAACCCATGCCCTCCTTCTCCATCTTGAGACGTTCGGTCTCCGGCCAGTCGGGGATATCCGGCAGCATCAGGGGCTTCCTGATGTCTTCCGAGGCGAACTCCTCCAGGCTGAACAGGGTTCCCTGGGCATCGTTCCTGGTGCGTGCAGAACGCTGGGCCTGGTCGAGGAGTGTGTCCAGGACGTCGAACATGGACCTGCGGTTCGGATGCAGCCTGTCGAAGGCCCCCGCCTTGATGAGGGACTCCACGACACGACGGTTCACCCGTGCCAGGGCTATCCTGTCCAGGAACGAGGCGATGTCCTTGTAGGGTCCGCTCCTGAGGCGCTCCTCGAGGATGGCCTCCACTGCATTCCTTCCCACGTTCTTGATGGCACCCAGACCGAACCGGATGCCTTCATGCGTGACCACGAATTCGAAACTGCTCTCATTGATGTCAGGACTGAGGACCGCCACACCCTTCTTCCGGCACTCGGCGATGTGCTGGGAGACCTTGTCCGTGTTGTTCAGGTCCAGCGTCAGGTTCGCGGCCATGAATTCCTTGAAGTGGTGGGCCTTCAGATACGCGGTCTGGTAGGCGACCAGGGCGTAGGCCGCGGCATGGGACTTGTTGAAGCCATAGTCCGCGAACTTCTCCATGAGATCGAAGATCTCGCCGGCCTTGTCGCTGTCCACCCCCCGCTCGACGGCCCCTGTCATGAAAATCTCCCGCTGGGTGGTCATCTCCTCGCGGATCTTCTTTCCCATGGCCCGTCTGAGGAGGTCCGCCTTGCCCAGCGAGTAACCTGCCATCTCCTGGGCGATCTGCATGACCTGCTCCTGGTAGACGATGATGCCGTAGGTCTCCTTCAGTATCTTCTCCAGGAGCGGATGGGGGTAGTCGATGGCCTGTCTGCCGTGCCTGCGGTCCACATAAGAGGGGATGAGATCCATGGGACCCGGCCGGTACAGCGCGACGGCCGCGATGATGTCCTCGAACTTCTCGGGCTTGAGCTGCCTGAGCGAGTTCTTCATGCCTGGGCTCTCCAGCTGGAACACGCTGTTCGTCTCTCCGTCGCTTATGAGCTGGTAGGTGAGCCTGTCGTTCAGAGGGATGGCTGTGATATCAAGATCGATCCCGTGGGAATTCAGGTACTCGATGGCCTTTGCGATGACGGTGAGCGTCTTGAGCCCCAGGATATCGAACTTGATGAGGCCCACACGCTCGATGCGCTTCATGTCGTACTGGCTTATGTACATGCCCTTTTTGTCCACATACACCGGGATATGGTCGGTGAGCGGCCGGTGGTCGGATATGATGACCCCGCCCGCATGGACCGAGGCATGCCTGCTCAGACCTTCCAGTGCCCCGGCTATCTCCATGAGCTGGGACACCGAGGGGTCGCCCTCCATGAGATCCTTCAGTCTCGGCTCCGCCTTGATCGCCTGCTCGAGGGTTATATTGAGGTCGTTCGGGATGAGCTTGGCGATCCTGTCCACATCGGCATAGCTCATCCCCAGGACCCTTCCCACGTCCCTGACCACCGCCTTGGCCTTCATGTTGCCGAACGTGGTGATCTGGCTCACATATTCGGGGCCGTAGCGGTTCTTGACATACTCGATGACCTCTTCACGTCGGATCTGGCAGAAGTCCACATCGATATCGGGCATGCTCCTGCGTTCGGGGTTGAGGAATCGTTCGAACAAGAGATTCCACTGGATGGGATCGATGTCGGTGATCCTCAGGCCATAGGCCACCAGAGAGCCGGCGGCGCTCCCCCGGCCGGGTCCCACCGGGATCTTATGGTCCTTGGCATACTGTATGTAGTCTGCAACTATGAGAAAATAGCCTGAGAATCCCATGGACTTGATGATCTCGAGCTCTTCCGCGAGCCTTTTTTCATAGTCCTCGGGGATGACGCCCCCCATCCTCGTCCTGAGCCCTTCCCAGGCCTTTTCCTGGATGATTTCCTCCAGGCTCCTGTCACCCCCGGTGGGATAGACCGGGAAACAGTGAATGTCCTTGGGTATCTTCACATTGCACAGGGCGGCTATCTCCCCGGAGGCATCCACTGCTTCGGGAATCCACTGGAAATCCCTTGCCATTTCATCGGGGCCCTTGAGGTAGAGCTGGTCGCTCTCGAAGGTCATGCGTCCCTTGTCGTGGATGGTATTCTGGGTCTGGATGCACAGGAGCACCTCGTGCGCCTTGGCATCTCCGCGCTTCAGGTAGTGGCAGTCGTTGGTTGCAACCACCGGTGTCCCGGTCCGCCGTGCCATGTCGACGATGAGCGGATTGACCTGGTCCTGGTCGGGCAGGCCGTTATGCTGGATCTCCAGATAGAAGGCATCTCCGAAGGTGGTCCGGTAGAAGTCCAGGGCTTCCCGCGCCCTTCCCTCATCCCCCCGAAGCAGCCAGTGGGGGATCTCCCCCTGAAGGCATGCAGAGAGGCCTATGAGGCCTTTGCCGTACTCGGCAAGCACCCGCCTGTCCACCCGGGGCCTGTAGTAGAAGCCCCTGATGTGAGCCAGTGAGGTGAGTTTCATGAGGTTGGCATACCCCTCGTTGTCCCTGGCGAGCAGGATGAGGTGGTAGTGCCTGGGCAGTCCCGGTATGTTTTCCCGGCTCTCCATGTCCGTGGGCGCGATGTAGATCTCGCAGCCGATAATGGGTTTGATGCCTGCCTTGATGGCCTTGTCGTAGAATTCCACGGCACCGTACATGACGCCGTGATCCGTCATGGCTACGGCTTCCTGGCCGAATCCCTTGGTGGCCTTGATGAGGTCGTCGACGCGGATGGCCCCGTCGAGAAGGCTGTACTGGGTATGACAGTGGAGATGGACGAATCCCATCTGGGTTCTAGTACTCCAGCTTGTAGTTCGGCGCTTCCTTCACGATGATCACGTCATGGACATGGGACTCCTTCAGGCCAGCCGAGGTGATCTTGATCATCCTGGCCTTGGTCTGGAGCTCCTCGACATTGTGACAGCCCGCATAGCCCATGCCTGCCCTGAGCCCTCCCAGGAGCTGGTACACGTTCTCGGAGAGCGGCCCCCGGTACGGCACACGCCCGACGATGCCTTCCGGCACAAGCTTGTCTGAGTCCGTGACCTCGTCCTGGAAATAACGGTCCTTGGATCCCGACCTCATGGCCTCCACTGACCCCATGCCGCGATAGGCCTTGTAGGTCCTGCCCTGATAGATGATCCTCTCTCCCGGGGCCTCGTCGGTCCCCGCGAAGAGCGACCCCACCATGATGCATGAGGCCCCTGCGGCGATACCCTTGGTGATGTCTCCGGAGAACTTCACCCCGCCGTCCGCGATGATGGGTATACCCAGCTTTTTCGCCTCCTGTGCGCAGTTCATGATGGCCGTTATCTGCGGCACCCCAACGCCTGCAACCACCCGGGTGGTACAGATGGAACCGGGACCGATTCCCACCTTGATGCCGTCGGCCCCGGCCTTGATGAGGTCGGAGGTGGCCTCTCTGGTGGCCACATTCCCTGCAATCACCTGGGCGTCCCGGTACAGGGACCTGATGGCCTTCACCGACTCGATCACCCCCCTGCTGTGGCCATGGGCGGTGTCTACGACGAGGACATCGACTCCTGCCCTCATGAGGGTGTGCACCCGGTGTTCGTCCAGGGGCATGACCCCCACTGCGGCACCTACCAGGAGTCTCCCCCGGGAGTCCTTTGCCGAGTTGGGATACTTCTGGGCCTTTTCTATGTCCTTGATGGTGATGAGACCTTTCAGATGATAGTTCTTGTCCACCACGGGAAGCTTCTCTATCTTGTACTGGTGGAGCAGCTTCTTTGCCTCCTCAAGGCTGATGCCTCCCTCAACGGTGACCAGGTTCTCCTTGGTCATTGCATCTTCGATGGGCTTGCTCATGTCAGTCTCAAACCGCAGGTCCCTGTTGGTGAGGATGCCGATGAGCCTACCGTCCACCGTAATGGGAACCCCTGAGATCCGATAGTGCATCATGAGTTTCAGGGCCTCTCCGATGGTCTGGTCGGGCCGCATGGTGATGGGATCAACGATCATGCCGCTTTCGGACTTCTTGACCTTGTCAACCTCCACGGCCTGCGCCTCGGGCGGCATGTTCTTGTGGATGATGCCTATACCGCCTTCCCTTGCCATGGCAATGGCTGTGGACGCCTCGGTGACCGTGTCCATGGCCGCGCTCAAGAGCGGAATGTTCAGCTTGATCCCCCTGGTAAGCCAGGAGCTCAGATCCACCATGGCGGGAAGCACGTCCGATTTGGCCGGAAGCAGAAGTACATCGTCGAATGTCAGGGCTTCCGCGAGAATCTTCTCCATATGACCGAGTTCTCCTTATTGAATGCTGTAATCGAGGCGGAACTGCCGCCCCATTCCCAGACCCTCGGAAGGGTCTCCCCTGAAAGGGAAAGGTGGGGTATTCCATGGGATCAATCTTCTGATGGAATCCCAGATGCCCCCTGCGCCCTCGGATCGGACGATGCGGGGTTCCCCTTCGATATGCGCCCTCTTCCCTGCATCCTTCACGGCGTCATCCAGACCACCGAGCCGGTCGACAAGACCGGCCGCCTTGGCCTGCCTTCCCGTGAAAACCCTGCCGTCGGCCAGTTGTCTGACCACGTCGATCTTCAGCCCTCTCCCGGCTGAGACGGCCTCGATGAACTGGCTGTGGACATCGTCCACCAGGACCTTGAAGTAGACCCTCTCTCTCTCTGACATGGGCCTGAAGGGTGATCCGGCGTCCTTCAGTGTCCCTGCCGTGATGCTGTTCGGGGTCACCCCGATCCTCTTCAGACCCTCGCTGGCGTCGAAGAACTCCATGATCACCCCGATGCTGCCGGTCAGAGTGCCCGGCAGGGCATATATGGTGTCTGCGGAGCAGGCGATATAATAAGCCCCGGATGCGCCGAGTGATCCGAAGGATGCCAGAAGCGGCTTCTTCTTTTTCAGCCGAAGAAGGGCGCTGTAGACCTCCTGGGAAGGACCGACCTTCCCCCCTGGGCTGTCGAGCCGGACGATGACGGCCTTTATCTTCTCGTCATCTTCGAACTGCCTGATGGTCTCGAGATAGGGCAGGGATTCCGTGATCGCACCCTCTATCTCCAGGATGCCCACCGCCGGCTTCAACACCGTCCTCATCGCTTCGAAACCCCACCCGACGCCCATCAGTGCAACCAGGATAAAGAGTATCCACTTGGTCTTTCTTTTCATGGGCTTTGATCTCCGGGATTGCGGTATCTTGGGCGGCAACGCCTCACCTGCCCGTGAGTATATAGAAGAACGGAAAGCTTGTCCACATACTCGGCTATGCAGAAACAAAAGAGGGATACCCCAGGCACTGAGGCATCCCCCTTCATACACTTCATGATGGGCCTTAACTCTTCTTGCCCTCTCTCAGGCCCTTGAGCAGGTCGCCGAGATTGGTGCCCACCTTGTCGGACGGCTTGTCCTGTACCGGGGCTGCCTTCCGGTGGTGGGTTTCGTCAATGGCCTTTATGGAAAGCCCTATCTT
>JALOOZ010000071.1 GCA_025454155.1 Thermodesulfobacteriota bacterium | reverse complement strand
CAGCCCGACTTCCTGCGCCTTCTTGCAGGCCTCCTGGGCCGCCACCTGCGCGGCAAACGGTGTGGATTTGCGGGAGCCCTTGAATCCCTGTGCACCCGCCGATGACCAGGACAGCGTGTTCCCCTGCAGGTCGGTTATGGTGATGATGGTGTTGTTGAAGGTGGCCTGGATATGGACGACACCCTCGGACACCTCTTTTCTGGTCTTTCTGCGTCCGGTTTTCTGTCTGACTTTCGCCATGCGAAGCACTCCTTTGCGCGCTATTTCTTCTTGCCGACAACAACCCGTCTCGGTCCCTTGCGGGTCCGGGCGTTGTTGTGGGTATGCTGTCCGCGCACGGGCAGGCCCTTGCGGTGCCTGATGCCCCGGTAAGAAGCGATGTCCATCAGCCGCCTGATGTTCATGCTGACCTCTCTGCGCAGGTCGCCTTCGACGATCAGGTTCTTGTCGAGGTGGTCCCTGATGGCCGCAATGTCCTGTTCCGTCAGTTCGTCGCTCTTCTTCGCCGGATCAATGTTCACGGCCGCGACGATCTCGGAAGCCTTTGCCCTGCCGATACCGAAGATGTAGGTCAGTGCGATATCGATGCGTTTGTTCCTTGGTAAGTCTACTCCTGCAATCCTGGCCAAGCCTTTCCGCCTCCTTTTTTAACCCTGTCTCTGGTTATGACGCGGATTCTCGCAGATTACCCTGACAACTCCGCTTCTCCTGATGATCTTACACTTCCTGCACCGCTTCTTGATTGATGCGCTAACCTTCATATCCGCCTCATCATTGCTTTGATCGGTAGACGATCCTGCCCTTGGTCAGATCGTAGGGCGATATCTCCACCTGTACCCTGTCTCCTGGCAAAATCCGGATGTAGTGCATTCTCATCTTGCCCGAGATATGCGCGAGAATCTGGTGCCCGTTGGCCAGCTCCACCTTGAACATCGCGTTCGGGAGCGGCTCCAGCACGATTCCTTCAGCTTCGATTACATCCTTCGCCATGGTTCTCCTATGCGCCGATCGCCTTCTTGATCTCTTCCTGCACCTTTTCCATGCTCAGGGTGCCGTTGATCTTCCTGACGATGTTCTGCTTGCCGTAGTACTCGATCAGGGGGGAGGTCTGACCGTGGTAGGTCGTGAGCCTCTGGCGGATGGTCGCCTCCTGGTCGTCGTCCCTCTGGTAGAGCTCGCCGCCGCACTTGTCGCATGCGCCGGCCTTCTTGGGCGGATCGAACTCGACATGGTGCATGTAGTTGCAGCCCCTGCAGGTCCTGCGTCCCGTGAGCCTCTTCACCAGGTAGTCGTCCGGCACCTCGATGACCACGACATGGTCGAGCCTGGTGCCCAGGTCCTTCAGAAGCCCGTCCAGAGCCCTGGCCTGCTCCAGCGTCCTGGGAAAACCGTCCAGGATGAAGCCCTTCTTGCAGTCGGGCTTGGCAAACCTTTCCTTCACCACGCCGATTACCACCTCGTCGGGCACCAGCGCGCCCTTGTCCATATATTCCTTTGCCTTTTTCCCCATGGGCGAGCCTTCCTTGACCGCGGCCCTGAACATGTCGCCCGTGGATATCTGCGGCACCTGGAGCCTGTCGATCATCCTGGTGGCCTGCGTTCCCTTGCCGGCGCCCGGCGGTCCTATCAAAATAATGTTCATGATCATTCCCCCTCGTAAGGTTGTATGAGCTATCTTCTCCCGCGTATGCGGCCGCTCTTGAGCAGGCCGTCATACTGCCTGCTGATGAGGTGCGACTCGATCTGGCTCATGGTGTCCAGCGACACGCCGATGACGATGAGCAGAGAGGTCCCGCCGAAATAGAACGGGGCATTGGTCCACGATATGAGGATCATGGGCAGCACGCAGACAACGCTCAGGTAGATGGCACCGATGAAGGTGAGCCTGGAAAGCACCCTGTCGAGATACTCGGCGGTCGCCTTGCCCGGCCTGATGCCCGGGATGTAGCCGCCGTTCTTCTTGAGGTTCTCGGCCACGTCCAGCGGGTTGAAGATGACCGCGGTGTAGAAATACGTGAAGAACACGATGGCCACGATATAGATGACGTTGTACCAGATGCCCGTCGGTGAAAACGCATTTGCGAGCGTCTTCATGACACCCACGTCCGGGAAGAACTGGGCGATGGTGGCCGGGAACACGATGATGGACGAGGCGAAGATGGGCGGGATCACGCCCGAGATGTTGATCTTCAGCGGAAGGTGCGTGCTCTGGCCTCCGTAGACCTTGCGCCCCCTGATCTGCTTGGGGTACTGGATGGGCACCCTTCGCTGGGAAGTCTCGAAATAGACGATCCCCGCCACGACCACACCCACCGCCAGGAGGACGAGGATGAGCGCGATGATGGACATCTCTCCCGTGCGCGCAAGCCTGAAGGTGTTGAAGATGGCCAGGGGCAGCCTCGCCACGATGCCCGCAAAGATGATGAGCGAGATGCCGTTGCCGATGCCGCGCTCCGTGATCTGCTCACCCAGCCACATGAGGAAACAGGTGCCGGTGGTCATGGTGGTCATGGCGACGAACCGGAACGCCCACCCCGGCATGAGAACCACGGACTGTCCCGCCACGGTCATCTGCTCCACGCCGAAGGCCATGAAGTAGCTCTGGATCAGACAGAGGAAGACCGTCAGATAGCGGGTGTACACGGTGAGCTTGTGCTTGCCTGCAGCCCCCTCCTTCTGGAGCTGCTCGAAGGGGGGATAGATCATGCACAGCAGCTGAACGATGATGGATGCGCTGATGTAGGGCATGACGCCCAGGGCGAAGATGGACAGGCCCCTGAGGCCCCCGCCCGAGAACATGTCGAACATGCCCAGCAGCGTTCCCTGCTGCTGGTCGAACCACTCCTTCATGATGGCGGAGTCGATCCCCGGGGTAGGGATATGGATACCCAGGCGGTAGACGAGAAGCATCGCCAGGGTGAACAGTATCCTGTTCCAGAGCTCGGGCACCTTGGTAATATTACCGAATCCGTAGTTCACGTTCTACCCCTTAGAGCTGCTCGAAGGTACCGCCGGCCTTGGCTATCTTGTCGATGGCGGTCTGCGAAGCCTTCTCCAGTTTCACGGTGAGCGGAATTGCGATCTCCCCGTCGCCCAGAAGCTTGACCGATACGTTCAGGGACGGGATCTTTCCCCGGTCCCTGAGCGCCCTGCGGTCGATCACGGATCCCTTCTCGAAGATTGCAAGGTCCCTGATGTTCACCACGGCATATTCTGTCCGGAAGCGGTTCTTGAACCCCCTCTTGGGAAGCCTGCGGTAGATGGGCATCTGTCCGCCCTCAAACCACTGGGGAACGCTGCCGCCCGAGCGGGCCTTCTGTCCCTTGGCCCCCCTGCCGCTGGTGGTGCCCATGCCCGATGCATTCCCACGGCCGACCCGCTGCTTCTTCTTTCTCGATCCGGCCACCGCCTTCAGGTTCGATAGATCGATCATGTCATGCCTCCTCCCAGGTCAGCAGATGCGGCACCTTGTTTATGGCCCCGCGTGTGGCCTGGTTATCGGGAAGGATCCTCGACCTGCCGCGCCGCTTGAGTCCCAGCGCAGCGACGACCGCCCTCTGCTTTTCCGTCGAGCCGATCACTGAACGGTTCAATGTCACCTTGATCTTGCCAGCCATGATCTCAATCCATCCTCTTTTGCATTTTACGACGCCGCATCCAGGGTCTTGCCCCTCTTGGCCTCGACGTGTTCCTTGGTCTCCAGACGCTCCAGGGCGTCGAAGGTGGCCCGGATGACGTTGTTATGGTTGCGGGAGCCCAGCGTCTTGGCCACCACGTTCCGGTACCCCGCAGCCTCCATGACCGCCCGTACGGCATTCCCGGCGATGATGCCGGTCCCCTCGGGGGCAGGCTTCACGTATACCTTGGAAGAGCCGAACTCGCCGGTGATGGCGTGGGGGATCGTGCCGGAAATGATGGGCACGTCCTGCATGGACTTCTTGGCCGCCTCGAATCCCTTGCGGATGCTGATCGAGACTTCCTTGGCCTTCCCCAGCCCATGACCGACCTTGCCGTTGCCGTCGCCGACCACCACGAGCGCGCTGAAACGGAACCGTTTGCCGCCCTTGACGACCTTTGCGACGCGGTTGATGTAGACAACCTTGTCGATCAACTGTTCCTGATTATCGTCGATCTGTTCAAATCTAGCCAATTCACCACCTCGCTTCTTAGAACTTCAGTCCGCCTTCCCGGGCTGCATCCGACAGGGCCTTTATCCTGCCGTGATAACGGTAGCCCGAGCGGTCGAAAACCACCGTCTCGATCCCCTTTTCCTTGGCCTTTACGGCCAGCAGGGCGCCCACCTGCCTGGCGGTCTCCATGCTGGAGCCCTTGGTCTTGCCCTTGAGCTCGGGGCTCAGGGTCGATGCGGCAACCAGCGTGACGCCTTTGGTGTCGTCGATGATCTGGGTGTAGATGTGCCTGATGCCTCGATACACGCTCAGACGTGGGCGCTCCGGGGTGCCGGAGATGTTCTTGCGGATCCGGTCCTTCCTGAGCCTCCAGGCTTCCTTCTCGGTCTTCTTGCTCACCTTGCACTACTCCTTATCAATCAATGGCCCTTAGCCTTTCGCTGCGCTCTTGCCGGGCTTGATCCTCACCTGCTCGCCGTCGTAGCGGATACCCTTGCCTGCGTAGGAGTCCGGTTTGCGGACCTTGCGGATGCGGGCGGCCACGTCCCCCAGGATCTCGTTGTCGATCCCGTTGATCTCGATGAGGCCATCCTTGCTCACCGTACCGGTTATCCCCTTGGGAAGGGGGAATTCCACCGGGTGGGAATAACCCACGCTCAGCACAAGGGTGCTCCCCTTGGCCTCTCCGCGGTATCCGACGCCCACGATCCTGAGCCTGCGCACAAACCCCTCGGTGACGCCCTTGACCATGTTGTTGGCCAGCGAACGCATGAGACCGTGGAATGCCTTGGTCTGCCGCTCTTCGTCGAGCGTGATGAAACGAAGCTCACCGCCTTCTATCTTCACCTCGATGTTGCCCACGCATTTCTTCTGCAGCTCGCCCTTGGGCCCCTTGACCTTGAGCGTATCGCCATCCAGGGTCACGGCCACACCCTTGGGAATGGCAATGGGTAGTTTTCCAATCCTCGACATCGACATGGCTGACTCCTTACCAGACCTTCATCAGGACTTCGCCGCCCACGTTGCTTACCCTGGCCTTGAGGTCGGTCATGAGCCCTGAGGAAGTACTCACGATGGATATGCCCATACCGTCACGGACCTTGGGGATATCGCCGGAGCCCTTGTAGACCCTCCGGCCGGGCCGTGACACCCTCTGGATGCCGCTGATGACGTGGCGGGAGTTGTAGTATTTCAGATTCACGCGCAGGGTGCCCTGCTTCCCGTCGTCGATGATCCGGTAAGCCTTGATGTATCCTTCCTTCTGGAGGATATCGGCGATCTCTATCTTGAGCTTGGATGCCGGGATGTCGACGCTTTCCTTCATGGCACCTGCTGCGTTACGAATCCTGGTGATCATGTCCGCAATGGGATCGGTATGCATGTGGTGTTCCCCTCTTACCAGCTTGATTTCTTCAGCCCCGGGATTTCGCCCTTCATGGCGAAATTCCTCAGGCATATCCTGCAGATGCCGAACTTGCGGTAGTACGCATGCGGCCTGCCGCACAGCATACACCGGTTGTACTGCCTCACCTTGAACTTGGGCGACCTCTTCTGCTTAGCAATCAACGATTTCTTCGCCATAGTATCCCCTCACCTACTTCCGAAATGGCATGCCAAAAGCCGCGAGCAGGCTTCTGCCCTCGTCATCGCTGCCTGCCGTGGTGACAATGGTTATATTCATGCCCCGGAGCTTGTCAATCGCATCGAAGTTGATCTCCGGGAACACGGACTGGTCCGTCAGGCCCATGGTATAATTGCCCCTGCCGTCGAATCCCTTGGGCGACACACCGCGGAAGTCACGGACACGGGGAAGAACCGCATTGACGAGCCGGTCGAGAAACTCATACATCTTGTTTCCCCGCAGCGTAACCGTGCAACCGACCGGCATGCCTTCCCTCAGCTTGAATGCGGCGATCGATTTGCGGGCCTTCCTGACGATGGGTTTCTGTCCGGTGATGAGCGTGAGCTCCTCGGCAGCCTTGTCGATGATCTTGACGTCTGCGACGGCCTCACCCAGCCCCATATTCAGGACGATCTTGACGATCCTGGGGATCTGGTGGACGTTGCCGTACCCGTATTCGGCCTTCAGCCCGGGCACAATCTCCTTGACGTAGTAATCCTTGAGCCTTGTCATCTTAAGTCCTCACTTATCCAGTTCCTCGCCGCAGCTCCTGCAGACCCTCACCTTGGCTCCGTCCTCATGGATCTTGAATCCGATGCGCACGGCCTTCTTGCACTTGGAGCACACGAGCGCCACGTTCGATGCATGGATGCTCGCCTCCTTCTCCACGATGCCACCCTGGGAGGTCTGCGTGGGCTTGGTGTGCCTCTTGATGAGGTTCACCCGCTCCACGAGAATCCGGTCCCTCTTGTGGATAACCCGGATCACCTGACCCTGCTTGCCCTTGTTCTTGCCTGCAAGGACAACCACGGTGTCTCCCTTCTTGACCCTGCCCGTCTCATGCCTTACCACTGCCATCTGTTCTCTCCTAAAGCACCTCTGGTGCCAGCGAGACTATCTTCATGAAGTTCTTGGTCCTGAGCTCCCTCGCCACGGGTCCGAAGATGCGCGTGCCGATGGGCTCGTTCTGATTGTTGAGGATGACGGCGGAGTTCTCATCGAACCGGATGCTCGTCCCGTCGGCGCGCTTGTGCGTCCGCTTCGTTCTCACCACCACGGCCTTCACCACATCGCCCTTCTTCACCTTGGAGCGGGGGATGGCCTCCTTGACGCTCACGACGATGACATCACCCAGCGAGGCATACCTGCGCCTGGTCCCGCCGAGGACCTTGATGCACTGGACCTCTTTCGCGCCCGAATTGTCCGCAACCTTGAGCCTAGTCTGCTGTTGGATCATGATCAGCCTCCGCCGCTGCTACCTTTCTATTCCTGCCTCTCGAGGATCTTCACAACCCGCCAGCTCTTGTCCTTGCTGAGCGGCCTGCACTCACGGATGAGCACCTTGTCGCCGGGTCTGCACTCGTTGCGCTCGTCGTGGGCCTTGAATCTTGCCCGCCTGCGGATGTACTTCTCGAAAACGGGGTGCTTCTCCATCCGCTCGACGGTGACCACCACGGTCTTGTCCATCTTGTCGCTCGTGACAACGCCCAGCAACTCCAGCTTTCTTGATTTCTCTGCCATTACTGTTTCTCCCGGGTGATCGTAATGATCCGCGCAATGTCACGACGCAGCTTGCTTATACGGGTCTTGTCCTTGAGCTGGCCTGTGGCCTTATGGAAATGTGCGTCCATCAGTTCGCGTTCGAGCTTCGTCCTGAGCTGAGTGACCTCTGCAGCACTCTTTTCACGGATTTCCTTGGCCTTCATAGGAACCCCTCCCTGGCCACGAATCTGGTCTTCACGGGCAGTTTGTGAGAGGCAAGACGGAAGGCCTCCTTGGCCTGGTCCTCTGTCACGCCGTCGATCTCAAAGAGAATCCTGCCGGGCCTCACCGGTGCAACCCACTCCTCCGGGGCGCCCTTGCCCTTGCCCATACGGGTCTCGGCGGGTTTCTTGGTGATGGGCTTGTCGGGGAAGATCCTGATCCACACCTTGCCGCCCCTCTTGATGAAGCGGGTGATGGCAATACGTGCCGCCTCGATCTGCCTGGCGGTTATCCAGTGCGGCTCCGTGGTCTGGAGGCCGAACTTCCCGAAGGACACCCGGGAGCCACGTTCCGGGCTTCCCATCATGCGTCCCCGCATCTGTTTCCTGTGCTTAACCTTGTTTGGCATCAACATGGCCTAATACTCCCTTTAAGCGCTCGCCTCTTCCTGCTTCTTTATGATGTCGCCATGGTAGATCCATACCTTCACGCCGATGACCCCGTAGATGGTGAAGGCCTCCTTGAAGCCGTAGTCCACATCGCTGCGCAGGGTGTGTAGGGGAACCCTCCCCTCCCGGTACCATTCGCTCCGCGCGATCTCGGCCCCTGCAAGCCTCCCCGCACAGGCCACCTTGATGCCCTGTGCGCCCATCCTCAATGCCTGGCTCACGGCCCGCTTCATGGCCCTGCGGTACGCGACCCGCCGTTCGAGCTGGCCTGCTATGCCTTCGGCCACGATCTGGGCATCGGTCTCGGGACGCCTGACTTCCTTGATCTCCAGCATGATGTCCTTGTTCACGAACCGGGCGAGATCGTTCTTGATCGTCTCGGCCCCCTGTCCCTTCCTGCCGATCACGAGACCCGGCCGGCCCGTGTAGATGACCAGCTTAACCTTGTTGGCGGCCCGCTCGATGATGATATTGGAGATGCCTGCATGGCTCAGACTCTTGTTGATGAAGTTTCGGATCTTGCGGTCTTCCACGAACAGATGGCCGAAGCCCTTGTCGGCATACCACTTGGCCTTCCAGTCCTTGGTTACTCCAAGCCGAAAACCGTACGGATGAATCTTCTGTCCCACCTTCGACCCCTTTCCTAGAGCTCTTCAAGAACAACAGCGATATGAGAAGTCCGTTTCAGGATGCGGTTCGCACGCCCCTGCGCCCTCGGCCTCCACCTCTTCATCATGGGGCCTTCGTCAATCTGGATGGACTTCACGTAGAGATTGTCCACGTCAACCATGCCCGTATGCATGGCATTGGCCACCGCCGAGTTCAGCACCTTGGCGATGATGCGGGCGCGCTTGGTGCCGAGCAGATTGAGCATCCGCAGGGCATCCGCGATCTGCCTGCTCCTCACCTGGTCGGCCAGCAGCCTCGTCTTCTGGGGTGAGACCCGCGAGTGTCTGAGAATGGCTTTTGCTTCCATGGTCTATCCCTTCCTCTGCGCCTTTCTGTCGCCTGCATGGCCGAAGAAGGTGCGTGTCGGCGAGAACTCGCCCAGCTTGTGCCCCACCATCTCCTCGGTGCAGTAGACAGGGACGAACTTCTTGCCATTGTGCACGGCAAAGGTAAGTCCCACGAACTCGGGGAGGATAACCGAGCGTCTGGACCAAGTCTTGATAACCTTGCGGCTGCCGGACTCCTGGGCCTGGAGAACCTTGCTCAGCAGGTGGTCATCCACGAACGGCCCTTTTTTCAATGAACGGGACACGGCTTACTTCCTCCTCTTCACGATGTACTTGTTGGAGTCCTTGGTGCGCTTCCTGGTCTTGTGGCCCTTGGTGGAAACGCCCCACGGCGTGACGGGATGATTTCCCTTCACGCGCCCTTCGCCGCCCCCATGCGGATGGTCCACGGGGTTCATGGCCACGCCGCGCACCGTAGGCCTGATGCCGAGCCAGCGCTTCCGGCCCGCCTTGCCCACGGTGATGTTGGAATGGCTGACATTGCCCACCTGGCCGATCGTGGCCTTGCATTCCGCATAGACCTTGCGGACTTCGCCGGAAGGCATCTTGATCTGGACGTAGTCGCCTTCCTTGGCCAGGACCTGGCCTGCCGAGCCTGCGGACCTGATGAGCTGCCCGCCCCTTCCGGGCTTGAACTCCACGTTGTGGATGCTGGTGCCCAGGGGCATCATCTTCAGGCTCAGGACGTTGCCGGTCCTGATCTCGGCCTCTTCGGAGGTGATGACCGTGCTGCCCACGGCCAGCCCGTCGGGCCAGAGGATGTAGCGCTTCTCGCCGTCGGCGTACTGAACCAGGGATATCCTCGCCGAACGGTTGGGATCGTATTCCACCGTCATGACCCTGCCCGGAACACCCACCTTGTCCCTCTTGAAGTCGATGATCCGGTAGAGCCTCTTCCCTTCGCCCCCCTGGTGACGGACGGTGATGCGTCCCAGATTGTTGCGGCCGCTGTTCTTCTTGAGTCGATAGGCGAGTGATCTTTCCGGGGTGGAGGTGGTGACCTCATCAAAGGTGGAGACCGTCATGGTTCTCCTGCCGGCCGATGTTGGTTTGAAGCCTCGTATGCTCATCGGTTATACCCCTTCATAGAATTCGATGGTCTCGCCTGCCTTGAGCGTGACGATCGCCTTCTTCCAGTCGGAGCGCTCGTAGTTCTTTAATCCCCAGCGCTTGGTCTTGCCCTTCATATTCATGGTCCGCACCTCTTCGACGTGCACACCGAACAGCGCTTCCACGGCCTTCTTGATCTCGATCTTGTTGGCATCCCTGGCTACGGAAAAGATCACCTGGTTGCCCTTTTCCTTGAGCATGGTGCCCTTCTCGGTGACCAGAGGCCGCTTGAGTATGTTGCTTGAGGTCTTCATGGCTTCAGCCTCTCTACTATGAGCTCCAGGGCCTTCAGGTCGATGACCAGTCCCTTGTACTTGAGGATGTCGTAGACGTTCAGGCCTCCCACGTTCAGCAGCTTGCTCTTGGGGTGGTTCCGCGACGCCATGGCGACATTGGGGTTTTCCTGCCCCACAACCACCAGCGAGTTCTGCATGCCCAGGGCGCCCAGCGCCTTGACGTACTCCTTGGTCTTCGGCTCGGCGAAATCCATGGCATCCACGACCTTGAGCATGTTCTCGCTGGTCTTCATGCTGAGCGCCGAGCACAGGGCCTGTTTCCTGACCTTCTTGGGCAGGTCCATCTTGTAGCTCCTGCCGTTCGGGCCGAAGACCACGCCGCCATGCCTCCACAGGGGCGACCGGTTGGTTCCGGCCCGGGCACGGCCCGTCCCTTTCTGTCGCCACGGCTTCTTGCCTCCGCCGGAGACCTCCGAGCGGCTCTTGGTCTTGGCGGTGGCAGCCCTGCGGTTGGCCCTCTGCCAGAGAACCACATCATGGAGAAGATGGGGCTTCACTTCACAGCCGAACACGCTCTCGTCGAGCTGGATCTCTTTTACCTTCTCGCCTGCAATGTTGAAAACATCAACGACCGGCATGGCTTAATCCTCTTGCTTCCGCAATATGACGAGCTGGCCCTTGCTGCCGGGTACGGCACCGCGGATAGCGATCATATTCCTGTCTTCGAAGATGTCCACAACCTTCAATCCCTTGACCGTGACCTGTTCGTTGCCCAGCTGGCCGGACATCTTCTTGCCCTTGATGACCTTGCCCGGAGAGGTGTTCGTACCGATGGAGCCCGTCTCGTTCAGGATGAGCGATCCGTGGCTTGCCGGCAGGCCGCCGAAGTTGTGCCTGCGGACAACGCCTGCATAGCCCTTGCCCTTGGAGGTCCCGGTAACCTTGATGGTCTCGCCCCTGGCGAACACCTCGGCCGCCTTGATCTCCTGGCCCACTTCCACGGCATTCACGTCGTCGCAGGAGACCTCGCGCAGGTGGTAGAAATAACCCTT
>JALOOZ010000070.1 GCA_025454155.1 Thermodesulfobacteriota bacterium | reverse complement strand
CGGCTGTACGGTTCGTCGCGCGCCGGCCCGGACTCCCGGTTGTTCGGGCAGCCGTCGCAGTGCTCGCCGGATCGCTCGGCGAGGGCGACCGCGAGCCAAGCGCGGCGGAGGTAGGCGGAGCGGTCGGCGGCGCTCATCGCCGGTCGTCCGCGTCAAGGTAGCGCATGGCGCGATCGAGGTCGGCACGCTCGTCCGCCGCCATCGCCGCCATCCACGCCGGCAGGCGCGGGTGCAGGTCGGCGGCGCCGAGCGCGACCATTTCGTCAGCGTCGGCAAAATGCTCCGTGACCTCTATGCCGGTCGCGGTCGCGGCTGCCTCGGCTGCGAGCCGCTGGCGCTCGCGCGCGAACGTCTCGCGGATGTCGGTCTGTGCCGACGGCGTGTAACGGAAGCGAGGGTCTAGGATGTTCATCGCGGCAGCACCCGGATCATGGTCTCGCCAAACGGCAGATCAACGATTTCGATCCGCCGACCGTCGTCGGTCGTCGGGTAGCTCATGCGCTGGCCGAGAGAGCCGCCGCACGTGCATCCATCGACGCCGCACAGCGACTTTCTCGCACTTTTGACAAGGGCATGAAACTCCCGTATAGTCTCATCAGGGCTTGCCTTTACCATACGTCCGCAATCCCTTAGGGAGGTGCCACCGGTGGATATGCATGAAAAGGTCGTGGATGGGTTCAGGTTCATGCCGCCGACCCTCCGTGCCTGGCTGAGAAAGGACATACCGGAGACGGACTATGCGGGGGAGATCCCCTGGACCACACTGAAGAAGCCTCTGTCCCGGATGATGGTGTCCCTCATGACATCGGCGGGCATCAGCCTGAAAGCCGACCCGCCATTCGATATGGAGCGCGAGAAAAGGGAGCCCTTCTGGGGGGATCCCACCCACCGGGAGATCCCCCGGGACACTCCCCAGGACCAGATCGAGGTGAGCCATCTCCATGTCGACACCGGTTTTATCAAGGAAGACGTCAATGTGATGCTGCCCATCGGCAGGTTTGCCGAGTTCGAGAGAGAAGGGCTCATCGGCGGCCTTGCGCCCACCTGCTACTCATTCTATGGATACCAGCACGACTTCACGGTGCTCCTGGAGACGACCATGCCGAAGGTCGCTGCGAAGATGCACGGCGAGGGAGTGGACGCGGTTGTGCTCACCCCGGCCTGACCCCTGTGCTGCCGGTCCGTGGGACTGGTCGCCCGGTACCTTGAGGCCCAGGGTTTTTCCACGATATGCCTCACCATGACGCCTGAATTTCATCGGCAGATCGGCATACCCAGGGTTGCCGCCATCGAGTACCCGTTCGGGAGGCCGGTCGGTCAGGTGAACGATGCCCAGGGCCAGCGCAACGTCCTGCTGGAGACTATCTCCTGCCTGGAGAGGGCAAAGAAGCCCGGTGAGGTGTTTCATCTTCCCTTCACGTGGCCCGAAGACCCCGTGGAAACAAAATGGCACCCCCCTGAGATTTCCCCCATTCTCAAGTTCTTCCAGGATGAGGTCAGGAAGGCGCGCCAACAGGAAAGGAAATCGGATCCCGGTTCGTAGCAGCTGTCAGGATACAGATACCCTCCCTGATCTACCCGGCCATGCGGCGGGCCTGCTCCGGCCTGGCCACCGTGACGAGCGGGCGGCCGTTTCTCCTGTTGAATCTCTTCTGGATGAGAACCGCCTCGGCCTGGGGCACGCTGATGAAGGTGAAGTCGTCCCTGATCTCGATGTTGCTCACGAGCTTCTCCTTCACCCCGGTGTGCTCCCGGATGAACCGCAGCAGGTTCTGGGGGGTCATGCCGTGCCTGCGCCCCCGTGCCACGAAGAGGCGGGTGCGGTCCTTCGTCTCGGCCTGGGGCAGGGCGGCCTGGATCTCCCGGTACATCTTCGGTTCCAGTTCGTCCCCGTGGGCGTGTCGCAGGCAGGCGGCCAGGACAGTGGCAGGGTCTGACCCTTCGAGGAGTTCCGCGGCCAGCAGCGCATACGCGCCGGCATCTTCCCCCTGCATGACCCGTTTGATCTCGGTCTCGATCCTGGCGCGCTTGGATGCGATGATGTCCTTCACGCCCGGCAGACTGCCCCTGCGCAGGGCCTTGCCCGTGGTCCGGCGGATGAGGTCCAGGGCCCTGCGCTCCCCGGGGGTGACCAGGGTGACGGCGATGCCTTTCTGGCCGGCCCGGCCGGTGCGGCCGATCCGGTGGACATAGGAATCCGGGTCCTGGGGCGGATCGTAGTTGATGACATGGGTCAGGCAGCTGATGTCGATGCCGCGGGCAGCCACGTCCGTGGCCACCAGGATGGAGGTCTGTCTGGTCCGGAGCCGCTTCATGATCCGTTCCCGGTCGCCCTGCTCGATCTCGCCGTGGATGCACTCGGCCCCGTATCCGCGCTCGATGAGCCTCTCGGCGATCTCCGCCGTCTCGATCCGGGTGCGGCAGAAGACCAGGCCGTAGAACTCGGGCTCCATGTCGATGATACGGCACAGCGCCTCGAACCTGTCCTTGTCGCGGACTTCGAAAAAGATCTGGTCGGTGAGCTTCTGAGGCTGCTTCCCCGGGCTTGTGGCGATGGTCTCGTACCTTCCCATGTGGCGTCTTGCAATGGCCACCACTTCCTTCGGCATGGTGGCCGAGAAGAGCATGGTGCGCCTTTCGGCCGGAGCATGCCCGAGGATGGCCCGTATGTCGTCGATGAACCCCATGTCGAGCATCTCGTCGGCCTCGTCGAGCACCAGGTGGGTGATGCCGTCCAGGCGCAGGGTTCCCTTTTCAAGGTGGTCGAGGATGCGCCCCGTGGTCCCCACCACGATGTCCGCGCCGTGCTTCAGGGCGCTCCGCTGAGGACCGAAGGGCTGGCCTCCGTAGACGGACACGACCTCGATCTTCTTCTTCCCCTTGAGCGACCTGATCTCGCCCGCCACCTGTATGGCGAGCTCCCGGGTGGGCACCAGCACGAGGGCCTTCACCGTGCCGTCGGGGGTGTCCATGCGTTCGATGATGGGGATGCCGAAGGCTGCAGTCTTGCCGGTGCCGGTCTCGGCCTGGGCCACCACGTCGAGGTCCCCGTTCAGGAGAAAGGGAATGATGGTCTTCTGTATGGGTGTGGGCTCGGTGAAGCCCTTTCCTTCGAGGGTTTTGACCATGGCCTCCGACAGGCCGAGGTTTCTGAACTGTTCCACGCTGGATCTCCTTTGTCGTTTGCAGTGAACGTCTCGTGGGCACACAAAGGATCAGCAGGGATGCCTTTGAAGGTGACGCCAAGAGTTACCTGTGCGCCCTTATAGCCGAATTTTCAGGAAATGCCAGTAAAAAATGAACCTTTCATCAGGAAGAAAGGAGCGTGGTTCGAGGTGAAGAAGGGCGGGTCGTTCCTGACTATTGACGCAATGGCCGAGCTGCGCCTGAAGTCCCTGTCCAGGAAACGGCGGACCCGGCTCCGGTCCCAGCCCTTGGGGTGGACGAAACCCTGGTAGAGCGAAAGGTCGCCTTCGAAGAAATCGTATGTCTCGAGTCCCCTTGCCTCGTCGCACCCCCGGGGGAGGTTGAAGATGGAGAGGTTGAGGAAATCGATGCAGCCGGCATGCTCCGTGGTGAAGGCCTGGGTCTTCCGTGCACCGTCCTCGTCCTCGGCAGGGGTGCCGAAGAGGAGGTACACGTAGGTGCCTATGCCGGCATCCTTCAGGTTCTTCAGCGCCCGTGACGCGTCTTCCAGCCGGATGCCCTTGTCCAGCGAGTCCAGCACCCCCTGGTCGCCGGACTCCATGCCGAGCTGGAGCATGACGCAGCCGGAGCGCCTGAGCGCCCTGCAGAAGTCCGGGTCGGTCAGATGGGACGTGAACCTGGCGAATCCGTACCAGGGGGCGGGCATCCCCTTCTCCACAATGGCAGCGAGCAGGGAAGGGGCCATGGCATTGTCCGTGACATGAATCAGGGAAGGGGCGTACCGTGCAGAGAGGGAATCGACCCGGGCGGGAACGGTCTGGGCCGGGATGCACGAATACCGGTTCCCCTCCGCCCGCTCGGGGCAGAAGGAGCACCTGCTCCAGTAGCAGCCCGAAGAGGAGCTGAAGGGTAGCACAAGGCCGGGAGAGAGGTAGGCATGATCCCTGAACGGATCGTAATCGGGATCATGGTCCCCTCCGGTGGATTCGATCCCGGCCAGGCGGAGCAGGGGCTCCTCCCCCGGGCCTGCCACCATCTCGTCCACGAGCCCCGAGAAGGGGCTGGTCCATCCCGGCCTTCTCATCCACGATGTGACGAGCCCGCCGCCGAGGACGATCTTCACGCCGGGTGCGCGTGACCTGACATGGCCAACCATGGCGAAAGTGGTCAGTGCCTGGCTCAGGAAGTTGAGTGAAAAGCCCACGATGCGGGGCGCATGTTCTTCCAGGATCGCGTCCAGGCGTTTCTCGAAGGAGGGGAAGAAGACATTCTCCCCGGGCTCTTCGGCCGAAGATATGAGGTCTGCACTCCTCACCGGGGAGCGTTTGCGGTGCTGGAAGTTGTTCAGGCTCAGCAGCGTATCGTACGGCCTTGCGACGGTCTCGAGGATGCGGCTTGTCTCCGTCACGGCACCGGCATAGCGACCGGTGTCCCGGAAGGCATCACCGCTCCTCAAATCTGCAAGATTTTTCTCCAGGTGGGCCACGGCTCGCCTGGTGAAGGTGTCTTGTCCCTTCACGCCCTTGTCCAGGAGCCCCAGGAGTCCCTCCAGGTTCGCATCGATGACCAGGCACTGCCTGCCGTGGGCCTTCAGTGCGCCCGCCAGTCCGGCCAGGCCGGGAGGCGGTTCGCAGGGTCTCGACAGGGGGGGGTGGATGAGCACGATGTCCATGGGGGTCTTTCAAGCAGCTTGGGCCGGTGTTGTCAATGGGGCTCGTGCATGTGCGGGACCAGCGCCGGCTCCTTTATCCTTGACCACCGCCATCGGAACGAATACTTAGAAAGGAACACTATAATACGCTTGGAATGTCATTCATGGAGGCTGTCAGTGGGTGAATACGATGTGATAATAATAGGCGCAGGATTCGCCGGGCCTGTCGCGGCAAAGAAATGCGCCGATGCAGGCTTGAGGACCCTGATGACAGAAAGGTCCGAAAACGTCGGTGAGAAAGTGATATCGGGCCTGACCATACCCATATACGGATTTCTCTTCGGCCCTTCGTTCATACGTGATGGCAATCCGCCCATAGAGAGGCCTGTGGACGGCATAATCAACTATATCATCAAGGATATCGAACAAGGTGACATGGAGATCGATGACTCGCTGAAGATTCCAAAGCCCTTTTCACCCGTCTATGCGTTCGGTTATAACGCGTACTGCAAGCCCTTCTGTGAATGGGAGGCACGCAAGGCCATCGAGGCAGGAGCTGAACTCAGGACGTCCACGGTGGTGACGGACGTCATCATGGAAGCCGGGTGCGTACAGGGCGTCATTACGGAAACCGGAGAGAAGATCAGGTCACGGATCGTGATCGATGCAGAAGGGTCACAGGGGCTCGTGGCGCTGAAGGCAGGGGTCAGGAAAAGATACCCGCCCGAGACGATCTCGCTGGCAGATGTCTATGACTATGAAATGCCGAAAGACCGCCTTGACGAGATCTTCGGTTTTTCCCTGCGGTTCTGCTGGGGCTGGGACGAGCAGAGATGCGCACCCCCGCTGGGTCATGGAAACGGACTCATGGTGTGGCCCTACAGGGAGAGCATCCACTACATGCATGACCAGTGCCTCCGTATGGATTCTGCCAATGTCCCCAACCTCAGGAAGTTGCTCTCGGAGTATCATGGCAACATCACCTCGAAACTGCCCTGGTGGAAGGAAGATGTGGCGCCCCATGCCAGGCTCAGGGCACACATGTGGGAAGGCTTCGAGATCTTCGTGGGCCTGAATCAGGAACTCCGGTCCATGCCGAACCATACCGACGGCATGATACTGGTGGGTGACGCAGCAGGGTTGGAAAGCACCGAGCTCTGCGACGGAGTGCCCCAGGCATGGATCTCCGCCGACATGGCGGCCGATGTTGCCATCGAGGCGCTCAAGGCGAACAACACCTCACGTTCGTTCCTTTCGCGGTACGACAAGAGGATAAAGGCTCACCCGATACTCCAGTGGTCCATGTCGGGCACCAACCGCTTCAATCTGAGATACGCACAGCAGGAACACGACCTCGCGAAGCTGAGGAGATACGTGCACGACGGCTGGGGCCTCGGCGCGCTTGCCCACCTATCGACACCCCTCGTGAAGACGGCATGTCGACATGTCATGGCGAACCCGTTGATCCTGATGAAGTGGAGGAAGATGTTCCACCGCTATTATTTCAACTGGCACCACGGGCGGTTCGATTATTCGGGCGCGCCTGCAGGTTCAAGAGAGGGAGCCCGGGGACGGAAGGAAGATGCACGGTTCCGCGCATCCTTCAGGACGAAGCAGATCCTCCTGGCGGCATTGACTCCCCTTCTCTGGGTGCTGGCCATGCTTTCATATCCGCTTGCGGGAACCCTCAATCCCGCCATGAAGGTCCTCCTGCCCGCCATTGAACCCGTCTATGCAGCCATACTCAGGATAACTGCACGATTGGCAGGATGGTTGAGCCGGAGGAAGGTGTCTCTTGTAGTCAACAGCGATCCTTCGCTCTTCGAGGTGTGATCATGGGCATGAAGGGAAAAACGGCACGGGTCTCGGAGAAATTCCCGGGGGTTGAGTGGGTTGAAGGAACCGGAAGTTTTATCACTGTCGACACCCAGCGATGCACCGGGTGCGGGAACTGCATGAAGGTGTGCCTTGCCGACTGTTATGAAGTGGCCGGGGGAAAGGCCAGGATAAAGGGCCTGGACCTGTGCATGGAATGTGGTTCGTGCTGGTATGTCTGTGCCGAAGAGGCGATTGCCTTCACCTGGCCGAAAGGGGGAACGGGGTTCAGAACCCGGTGGGGGTGAAGTCCCTGAAGGGAAAGGATGGAAAAGGAATTCTGGCGGGAGCGACGGGACTCGAACCCGCGACCTCCGGCGTGACAGGCCGGCGTTATAACCATCTTAACTACGCCCCCGCGCGGGTGTATCTTCTGCTCTTCTGACGGTTCGCACCCGGAAAAGGTGTATCTCCTATAATAGGGACATTTCCCTGCGAACACAAGAGCGGCTCTCCTATACATGCACCCGGGTGGTCTTGGCAAGGGGGATCTTCTCGTCGACGAGGATTTCACCCATGCGGCCGATCACCACGTGCCTCAGGGGGATGTCGACCCCGGCAATCTCCACGGCCTTGACGGCTGCGTGGACGAGCCCGGTGCAGCAGGGCACCTCCATGTGGACCACGGTCAGGGTCCGCGGCGTGGCCTGGGAGAGGATCTCGCTCAGCCGGGCGATGTGCCTGTCCACGTCGTCGAGCTTCGGGCAGGCAATGGCCACGGTCCTGCCCTTGAGGAGCGCCTCGTGGAGGTTGGGGCTCGCCACACCGCAGCAGTCGGCCAGGAGGAGCATGTCCGAATCTCTGAGAAAAGGCGCCCGGGGGCTCAGGAGCTGGAGTTTCACCGGCCAGTGGCCCAGCATGGACGGCCTTTTGACGCACCTGGCGGTGTCTTCGCCCCCGGTGTCCCTGTCAAAGGTCATGGTCATGGAGGACGGGCACCCGCAGGGCAGGGTGGTCAGGGTGTTCTGAAGGTTGGCGGGTCCAGGTTCGTGGTGGTGCCGCTTCACCGCCTCCTCGTCGAACTCGACCGCCTCCCGTTCGATGATCTTCAGGGCGCCCGTGGGGCACTCGCCGATGCATGCGCCCAGGCCGTCGCACAGGATATCGCCCACGAGCCTCGCCTTGCCGTCCACGAGCCTGAGCGCACCCTCCGCACAGGCGGTGATGCACTGGCCGCACCCGTTGCACCTGTCCTCCTCGATCTCGATGATCTTCCTCGTACGCTTCATCATCCTCTCCTTCGTGTCCATGATGGAACTCTTATAGGGCGTGTGCGACGGATAATCCTTGACCTGGGTCAAGCCAATTCCCTTGCCCCGGGTTCTCAGAAAAAGTAGAATCACAGCATGGATCTGCCGGACATGCTCAGACACTCGGAGCTCTTCCGGGGCATGGGCGACGACGCCCTTGCCAGGCTCGCGGCCAAGGGGAGACAGAAGGGATTCGGCCAGGGCGGGACCCTGTTCACGGAAGGGACGAGGGGTTCCGAGTTCTTCCTGCTCCTGGAGGGGGAGGTTCGCCTCTACAAGACCTCCGCCGAAGGCCAGGAGGTGGCGCTGCGCATCATCAGGCCGGGCGAAATCTTCGCCGAGGTGGTGCTCTTCGAGAATCCCGTGTATCCGGCGAGCGCCGCTGCCCTGAGCCGGGTGAGGGTCTTCGCCATGGACCGGTCGTCCTTCGGCGACCTGCTCGACGACAGGGACTTCCGCAACGAGTTCATCGCCATGCTCATGAAGAAGCAGCGCTACCTGGCCGGGCGCATCCTCTACCTGACGAGCTTCGACGTGGAGGAGCGGTTCTTCAGGTTCCTCATCGAGCATTACGGCACCGGCGCCACCTACAGCGTGGACATGGCCAAGAAGGACATGGCCTCGGCCATCGGCACCATCCCCGAGACCTTCTCCCGCCTCATCAACCGGCTCAGGGGCCTGGGTGTGATCTCCTGGGAGGGCGGCACCCTCACCGTGAAGAAGGGCTACCTGGAGAACTTCATGGAGGAAGGGGAATCGGGGAACCGACCCTTCCGCTGAATCAGGGCCTGCCCGGCAGCCGCCACAGCTGGGAGACGAGCATGCCGGAGAACATCAGGGCGCATCCTGCCATGGCCCGGTGCGTGAGGACCTCGTTCAGCATGACCCACCCGCCAAGCGCCGCGAAGACGGCCTCCAGGCTCAGGATGATGGCGGCATGCGAAGGCTTCGCCTTCTTCTGCGCCACGACCTGGAGCGTGTAGGCCACGCCCACAGACATGATGCCGCCGTAGAGGATGGGTATGGTCGCTGCAAGGTAGTTCTGCAGCTTGTTCTCTTCCATGATGAGCGACACGGCCATGCTGAGCATGGAACAGACCGCGTACTGGAGAAAGGAGATCTTCAGGGCGTTCCCCTTGGGCGAGAGCCAGCCGATGATGTGCACGTGGCACGCCCAGAAGAAGGCGCCGATGAGCACGAGGAGGTCCCCCCAGGAGATGGTGAACTGCCTGGTGACGCTCAGGAGGTACAGTCCCGCAGCGGCGAGCACCGCCCCGATCCAGGTACCCGCATGGGTCCTGTGGCCCAGGAAGATGCCGATGATGGGCACGAGGATCACGTAGAGCCCGGTGATGAACCCTGCATTGCCCGCCGTGGTATAGATCATGGCCACCTGCTGGAACGAAGCGCCGGCAAACAGCACGAGCCCGGCAAGGAGCCCGCCGCCGAGGCCGGGCAGGGTGAACAGGGCAGGGCCTGATGGGGGGGCATCTCCGTTGAGGCCGTTCCTGAAAATCAGCGGCAGCAGAACAAGGCAGCCCAGTGCGAAGCGGACGCCGTTGAATCCGAACGGACCCACGTATTCCATGCCCACGCGCTGGGCCACGAAGGCGAAACCCCAGATGAAGGCGGTGAGCAGGAGGAGCGTGTCCGATTTCAGTGTCTGGGAGCCCTTGTCTGTCCGTGTCATGCTGGATCTCTCGTTTTGTAAAAAATCATGATTAAGGCTGGATTTCTCAGGTTCACCGTGCAGCCTCGAGCTGCGCATAACCTGCGTGGCACGGGCAAGTCAAGGACGGAATCAGGCTGGTGCTGACCAAAACAGCAAGGCTGGCATCAGGCAAAGGAAAGCGCTCGCCTTCGCTGGCCACATTGCAGACGTATGCACATGCTCTCGGCTGCCGCCTTGAACTGAGCCTGGTCCTACTGTACAGTAATTGTTGGGCTCCATTTTCAGCTTCATCAAACTCTATTGACAAGTTGTAGCCAATTGGCTACTTTTCGTTTATGAAAGATCTTCGCAAAACTGAAACCTTTGCAAAATGGATTGATGACCTTCAAGACATCCGTGCGCGAGCTCATATCCTGGTTCGGATTGAGAGGCTATCGGCAGGGAATCCTGGAGATGTTAAGACTGTTGGTGAGGGTGTTTCAGGGTTGCGTATTCATTATGGACCCGGCTATCGAGTGTATTACAAAGAACAAGGACGGAAGCTGATAATTCTCTTGGCAGGTGGTGATAAGCATTCACAGGCCAGGGATATGAAAACTGCCTTACCTTTGGCAAGAAACTTATAGGAGTTCATCATGGCAAAAACAACTACAACTAAATTCGATGTCGCTCAACATCTTCGTACACCAGAAGAAATGGCAGCCTATCTTGAAGCTTGCCTTGAGGAGGCAAATGGCGATGCTGCCTTTATTGCTAAGGCTCTCGGTGATATTGCACTCGCCAAGGGCATGACACAAGTAGCGCGTGATGCTGGCTTGTCCCGTGAAAGCCTTTACAAAGCGCTATCTGGGGAGAGAAGCCCGGGGTTCGATACCATCCTTAAAGTTTTACAAGCACTCGGCTTGAAATTGCATGCTGAAGCAGCTTAAGGAAATTGTATGGGCCCAACCAGCTAGTCCACCGGGAGGCTTACGCCGCTGGTGATCGGCACGTTAACATTAAAGCAGAGATCGCGTGTCATACATCAGGAAATAAAAAGTGCTTCCAGACATATCAAATAAGGGGATCCATCTATGCCAAACAGGTTTCGTTTCATGATAAACTTGACCATCTCGTTCTTCTTCTTGGCATTTGTGATGCTGCCGGTTTCTGCCAAGGCTGCCGACCAGGAAGAACCCACTGCCGAAAAGGTGGCGGCGGAACTCGCCAATCCTCTAGCACCAGTCACCACCCTGAATGCAAATTTCAGGGCAGAGTTCAACAATGGGCCAGATGACGACACCAACTATCAGGTACGTCTACAGCCCTCGTTCTTCAAACCTTTTACCGACAAGTCAGCTTTGCTAGTGAGGACTATAATACCATTCCGGTCAACCAACTGGCCCACAAATGATACCGGACTTGGCGACATAACTATAGCCCCATACTATGTACCCGATATTACTAAGGCGGTGTTTTTCGGCCTTGGTGGGGCGCTTATCATGCCCACTGCGACTGAAGATGCACTGGGTACCAAGAAGTGGTCGACAGGACCTGCAATGATCTTTGCCAAGACTGGACAGCCTGTAACATGGGGCGCTCTGGCCCAGCATATCTGGTCCTTCGCAGGGGACAGCGAACGGGGTAATGTGAGCGTAAGCACCCTTCAGCCCTTCTGCACCTACCTTCTCGGTGGGGGGTGGTCTTCTACGCTGACTTCCGAGACCAACTACAACTGGAAAGCGGATTCGGACGAATGGACAGTCCCGGTTCTTCTTAGTTTGGCCAAGGTCGTGAAGCTTGGCGAAAAATATGTGAACATTGGTGT
>JALOOZ010000230.1 GCA_025454155.1 Thermodesulfobacteriota bacterium | reverse complement strand
TCAAGGTCGAGACCCTGCAGGAGAGCCTCATGGACATCGTCAAGGGCTCGGCGGAGGACAGCGAGGCGGCCCAGGCGGCTGCCGCGCCGGGTGCGCCTGATAAGGGCAAGCCCGTGGGCACCAAGGCCCTGGACCAGTTCACCATCAACATGACGTCCCAGGCCAAGGCCGGCAAGATCGACCCGGTCCTGGGCAGGGATTTCGAGGTACGCCAGATGGTGGACATCCTGATAAGGCGCCGCCAGAACAACCCTATCCTCACCGGTGAAGCAGGTGTCGGTAAGACAGCGGTGGTGGAAGGCTTTGCCATGCGAGTGGCCGAGGGTGATGTGCCGCCGGCCCTGCAGGGCGTGGAGATCCGCTCTCTCGACCTGGGGCTGCTCCAGGCAGGCGCAGGAGTGAAAGGTGAGTTCGAGAACCGGCTGAAATCGGTCATCAACGAGGTGAAAGGCTCGCCCACGCCCATCATACTGTTCATCGACGAGGCGCACACCCTGATCGGCGCCGGAGGATCCGCGGGCATGGGGGATGCGGCCAACCTGCTCAAGCCGGCGCTGGCACGGGGGGAACTCCGCACCATCGCTGCCACTACCTGGGCCGAGTACAAGAAGTACTTCGAAAAGGACGCGGCGCTTGCACGCCGTTTTCAGGTGGTCAAGGTGGAGGAGCCGGACGAGGAAAAGGCCCTGGTCATGATGCGGGGATTGGCACCGTTTCTGGAAAACCACCACAAGGTCATGATCACGGATGAGGCCCTGGAGAGCACGGTGAGGCTGTCGCACCGCTACATATCGGGCAGGCAGCTGCCGGACAAGGCCGTGAGTGTGCTCGACACGGCCTGCGCCAGGGTGGCCATCGGGCTGACCACGAGCCCGCCCGCCGTGGAGGAGGCGACCCGCCGCATCAACCACATAAAGAATGAGCTCAAGGCCCTGGAGAAGGAAACCCTGGTGGGCATCGATCATACCGAGAAGGTCAGGGCTCTGGAAAAGGACCTCAAGGATACGGAGAAGCGCCTGGAGGCCCTGAACAAGAAGTGGCAGGGGGAGATGGAGGTCGCCTCCAAGATACTCGATTGCCGCAAAGAGATCCACGGGCTCCACGAGAAGGAGCCCAAGGGCAAGGAACTTGCCAAGAAACAGAAGGAGCTCAAGGACCTGGAGAAGCAGCTTGCCAAGACCCAGGGAGACGAACCCCTGGTGTCGGTGGCCGTGACAGGCCAGACCATCTCGGAGGTGATCTCCGGGTGGACCGGCATCCCGGTGGGCAGGATGATGGCCGACGAGATCCAGACCGTGCTCAACATGGAAAACCTGCTCAAGGAACGCATCATCGGCCAGGACCATGCGCTGGCTTCAGTGGCCCAGATGATACAGACCGCGCATGCGGGCATTGAGGACCCGTCCAAACCCACAGCGGTTTTCATGTTCGTTGGTACGAGCGGCGTGGGCAAGACCGAGACGGCGCTTGCCCTTTCCGAGCTCCTGTACGGCGGCGAGGAGAACGTGATCACCATCAACATGTCCGAGTACCAGGAGGCCCACACGGTCTCAAGCCTGAAAGGCTCCCCTCCGGGCTACGTTGGCTACGGCGAGGGCGGGGTGCTCACCGAGGCGGTCAGGCGAAGGCCTTACAGCGTGGTCCTCTTGGACGAGGTGGAGAAGGCCCACTCCGACGTCCTGGAGCTCTTCTACCAGGTCTTCGACAAGGGCCGGATGGAAGACGGGGAAGGCCGGGAGATCGACTTCCGCAACACGCTCATCATCCTCACCTCCAACACGGGCACTGACACCATCATGAAGGCCTGCGCGGACGATGAGACCAAGCCTGGCCCCGAGGCCCTGGTGGAGCTGGTCAGGCCCGAGCTGGTCAAGCACTTCAAGCCCGCGTTCCTGGGCCGTCTCAAGGTGGTGCCCTTCTTCCCCATCACGGACGAGATCATGCGGCTCATCACCAAGCTCAAGCTGAACCGCATCAGGAAGCGCATGATGGCCAACAGCAAGGTAAACTTTGAATTCGGCGACGAGATCGTGGAGTCCATCGCCAAGAGGTGCACCGAGGTGGACAGCGGGGCGAGAAACGTGGACCATATCCTCACCAACACGCTCCTGCCCGAGATGTCGAAGGAGATCCTCACCCGCATGGCCAGGGGCGAGGAGATCAGGAAGGTCAAGGTGGACCTGGACGGGGCGGGGTTCAGGTTTACGATCAGCTGAGGGAGGTAATGGAATGGCCTTTGACAGGATCAAACCGTGGAAATCCATCGGGTTCAATCAGAGCGCAGAGATTCCCCGGGCCCTGGTGGGCTGGCACCTGACCCCAAGGGAGATCACCCGACACCCCTCCGTCAGCGGCGTATGCTATTCGCTCTGTATGGACTGGATGAAGCGCAAGCTCTCCCAGAAGGAGAAGGGGGCGCAGCGTGTCGGTAACCTGGATGTGGACAGGGCCATACAGCGGCAGGGCATGTACAAGGAAATCTGGAAGGCAAGCGACGGGAAGTCCTACGAGGCCGGTGAGCGGTCCCTTGGCATCAGGATGGTTGAATGCAAGGCTTTGAACGCCCCTCTCTGGTCAGGGGCTGCCTGGTATATCGATCGCATAGCAGTGCATTATAGTGGTGGTGCCGGCAAGGCATTTCTCATGGAATATGCCTTTCACCGGTATGATGCCAATGCCTGGAAGCCGGGCGGCGGGGCCCATGCAGTAGCCTGGTACGTGTCCCACGGGACCTGGGGTATCGGCGGCCTCATGGGAGGGCGCCACATATACCTCTTTGATCCCAACTGCGGAGAATACCGCATGCAGGAAGGAGAGCTGAACACCTTTCTCGGGTCTTACCTGGAGGATGTGAAGGATGCCTTTGCTCCCCACCTCTTTCCCATGACCTTCAGCCTCCGCACCTTCGAGGGTGGGACCTCCTCATCGCAGAAGGTGGAAAAATCTGCGGTGAATGCGCTGCAGAGGCAGCTGCAGGACAAATTGAAAAAGGGTGGGGCATGAAGAAATCCATATCCTTCGGCTCCGTCGGGCTCGAGCTGGTTTCATCCATGCATGAAACCGGTGCGCGTCCGCAACAGGATACCCCGTTCAGGATCTGCGTCATGGGGGATTTCAGCGGGCGTTCGAGCCGCGGGGTCATCGAGCCGTTACAGGGGCGCAAGGCCGTCCTCATAGACCGGGACACCATCGATGAGGTGCTCGAGAGGATGAACGTGCAGACGTCGCTGGATTCGTCCGGCACGAGCCTCACCATGACCTTTTCCCGCCTGGACGACTTTCACCCGGACCACCTGCTCAATCGGATCGGGGTGTTCAAGGCCCTCAAGGAGGTGAGAACAAGGCTCGGAGATCCCCGAACCT
>JALOOZ010000069.1 GCA_025454155.1 Thermodesulfobacteriota bacterium | reverse complement strand
GCGGCTGATCTTAATCGTTGGGCGACAAGGGAATACCATTATGCCGGGAAGACAACGGAGAAGGCTCTTTATCATTGCCGGATCAGTCACGCTGCTCCTTTTATCCGGACATCCGGCGCTTGCCCAGCCCTCGACCCTTCCCCAGGAGGAGCAGCAGAGGATCGAGGCCTTGATCCATGCCGTCGAACAGCTCGGTGATGCGGCCTTCATCCGCAACGGCAGGGCCTACGATGCCGCAGCGGCCGCCAGGTTCCTGCGGGAGAAGTGGAAGGCCCGCGCGTCCGAGGTTCGATCCGCAGAGGACTTCATAGAAAAGGTGGCATCATTCTCGTCCACAACCGGCAAGCCATACCTGATCCGGTTCCGCGATGGCCGTGAACTGTCGAGCGCCAAGTTCCTGCGCGGACAACTGGCCCGGACCCGGGAGAAGCAGTGAGAGGGCACAAGTGGTATCATCGCCGCCACTCATTCAGGCTTGCCAATCCGGAGAGATTCTTGAATAGTGAAACGGGAAATCCAGGAGGGAGGAAGAGCATGAACCAAAACGCACGTGTTGTCGTTTTTCTGATGTTGACCCTGGCTCTCATCACCACAGGCCCACAACCCTGCCACGCCCTGGCGGCGGGACAGACGGTGCCGGTCTTCTCGCTTCAGGACCTCAGCGGCAAGAAGTACGACCTTTCGACCATGAGGAAGAGCCCCATGGTGGTGCTCTATTTCTTCGACGCCTCCTCCAGGCCTTCCCAGGAGGGGCTGTTGGGCCTCGACCAGCTGGCCAAGAAATACAGGAACGCCAATCTGACCGTGTGGGGCATTACGCGGTCCCCCAAGGACAAGGCGGCGGAATTCGCATCAACGGCCAAGCCGACGTTCCCCATTCTGCTCGATACGTCCACCGTGAGCGAGCAGTACAGCGCCAAGACCATTCTCCCGACGGTCTGCATCGTGGGACCGGACCTGAAGCTCATGGACGTTTTCCAGGGCGGGGGCAAGACCATGAGCGTCATGCTGGTCAGGATCGCCGAGCGCAAGCTGCAGCAGAAAGACACGGCCATGGCCCTGGCCATCAGCGAGGAGGCCGTGAAGAAGAACCCGGAAGACGACCTGGCCAGGACCGTGAGCGGATACGCAGCGCTCAAGGCCGGCAAGGTGGGTGATGCGGAGAAGACCTTCACCCAGCTCGCCAGGGGGAAGGGCAAGACCGAGGTCCTCGGCAAGGAGGGCCTGGCTGCGGTTTATGCAAGGCAGGGCAAGGCCGCCAAGGCCCTTGAGCTGGCCGACGAGGTGAAGAAGAAGGCACCCGAACGCGCCTATGCCCATGTGGTGAAGGCCGATGTCCTCTACAGCCAGAACAGGAAGAAGGAAGCCCAGGCCGAGTACGAGGCCGCCACGAAGAAAAGCGAGGCCGAGACTTATCAGAAAGCGGTCGCCTACAACAAGCTGGGCCGCCTCTACGCCAGCGTGAAGGACTACAAGACGTCGAGAAGCCTCTACGACCAGGCGGTGGCCCTGGACCCCTACTATGTGGAGGCCATGGCCAACAAGGGGGTAACCTATGAGAAGGAGGGAAAGTGGGACAAGGCCCTGGAATCGTATCAGCAGGGACAGGCCGTAAACAGGCAGGACGACTTCTCCCGGGTGCTGGCCGGCAGGGCAATGGAGATGCTGGAATACCAGAAAGACGCGGTCAGGAAAGAGCGCATAGACAAACTGGTGAAGAACCTGGCAGAGCGTTTCCGTGAGCAGCAGAAGCGCCCCAAGCCTGAAGACACCTGGACCTCGCCTCCCATGGTGGTGTCCTTCGTGGATTTCCAGGAGCAGGGCGGGCTGTCCGAGCGGGAAGGCATGTCCATCGTGCTCACCTCCCAGCTGGCCGATCAGCTCAAGGCGTCCGGCAGGGTCAAGGTGGTTGACCGGGTGCTCCTGGACAGGCTGCTGGAAGAGCTCAACCTCGGTTCGTCCGAGCTGGCCGATCCCGAGACCTCCCTGAAGCTCGGCAGGGTGCTTGCTGCCAGGGTCATGGGGACCGGAACCCTGTTCACCATGCCGGAAGGGACGCTGCTCACCATGAGGCTCATCGACACCGAGACCACTGCCGTCGACAAGGTCATCACCATGCAGTCCGATGCGGTAGGGCTGCAGCCCGCAGACCTTTTCCGGCTCAACCGGCAGATCCTCGGAGCCCTCATCAGGGAACATCCCCTGCGGGCCTATGTGGTCGAGGTGAGGGAAGGCCAGGCAATGATCAACCTCGGATCGGACCAGGGGGTGGTCGTGGGGACCAGGTTCGAGGTCATCGAAGATGCCGGGGAGGTCGTGTACAAGGGCAAGAAGCTCAAGTCCGCTCCAAAGGTGGTGGGTATGATCGAGGTGACCAAGACCGAACCGGGTCTTGCCTACTGCCGTATCGCCAAGCAGAACAGGACCATTGTCCGCGACGACAAGGTCATGGAGAAGATGGACGAAGCCGCATTGAAGGAGTGACGGGATGCGAGGGATCCATACCCTTCTGTTCGGCCTGCTGTGGTGTATCCTCGCCCTGTCAGGATGCGCCACCACCGGAGGCGGATACGACGGCGTCAGGACCGTTGCGGTATGGGACCTGGAGAACCTCTCCCCTGGAGACACCGGCAGACCGGACCTGGGTCAGGCCCTCTCCGGGGAGATCATCCAGGCCATGCGGCACAGGGATGACGTCGAGGTGGTGGAGCGCGAAAGACTGGCGGCCGTCATGGAGGAGCTGAACCTCGGTTCGTCGGACCTGGCCGACGACACGGACCGCCTGAGGGTGGGCCGCATGATCGGTGCCAGGGAGATGGTCTTCGGCGGATACATGGTGGTGGGCAAGACCATGCGGATCGACTTGAGGCTGGTGGACGTCGAGACGGGACGCCTCGTGAAGACCGCCAAGAGGAATGCCCGTGCGGATGACATCACCGGGTGGCTCACGGCTGCCCGGGAGGCTGCCGTGGAGTTGTTCCCATAAAAGGGGGACAAGAGACTCAAACAAGAACAAGGCGTGTATGGAACGGCCCTGCGGATGATCGCAGGGCCGTTTTTTCATTCGAACAGCACCGTGATCTCCATGTCCTCGTAGTCGCTCTCCTGGGGAATGCCGTTGTCGGTGACCGAGAACCTGACCGTGTAGGTCAGTTGCGGGATGCACTTCGTCGTTATTGACTTGGTGTAGATGTGCGGGGTCCAGGAGAAGGTGTGGGTGTACGCGTCGAAGACGGCGCCGGGGGGGAGATTGCCGGCGCTGTAGGAGAGGCTGTCGCCGTCCGGGTCGGTGGCGAAGATGGTGAACTTCAGGGTCTCACCGTCCCATACGACCCTGTCACCGATCGGATCCAAGACCGGCGGGCGGTTCACGTCCCCCACCGTTATCATCACTTCTTCAGAGTCGGACTTGAGAGGATTGTCAAGGAGGTCGGTCACGGAGAAGAGGATCCAGTAGTTGCCCGCAGTATCAGGCTGCCAGCTGAACAGCCCGGTGTCGTGATCGAAGGTCGATCCCTGGGGGAAGGGTTTGGCCGGTATGGGCTCGGCAGCATAGACGAGGTCGAATTCAGGGTCAGGGTCATGGGCAGAGAGAGTGAATTCGAGGATCTCTCCTAGATTTATGTGTTTTGGCCCGATCTCTGAAAGGACAGGGCAGCCGTCAATGGGGTAGTCACCGTCGTATACCTGGATGGTGACGTACTCGTAATCACTTCTAGGCGGTTTTCCCGCGTCAATGACAAAGAAGAGCACCTGGTATTCATCCACGGCAGCGGCACCCGGTGATACCCAGCGGAAGGTCCCGGTAGCCTCATCGAAGCTGACGCCGGGGAAATAGACCCCCGAGGAGTTTCGCGGCAGATTGGCGGCCGAGTAGGTCAGGCCGTTCCCGTCGGGGTCTGTTGCCGATATCCGGAACTCCAGGTTCCCGCCGATCGAGACGCGCTGGATGTCTGTAGGCACCTGCAGGACAGGGCTCCTGTTCGTGTCGGTCACCACGATGGAGACATCCAGGAAGGTATTCTGCGGCGGGTTGCTGCTGTCGGTGGCTTCGAACCGTACCGTATACGATCCCCCCTGGGCATAACCCGGCCTCCAGGAGAATGCCCCGGTATCCGGATTGAATGTTGCCCCTGATGGAAGCGACAGGGCACTGAAGGTGACGGTATCCCCGTCGGGGTCGGTTGCCCGGATGCTGAATTTCAGGCTCTGCCCTTCCTGCACGTAGCGTGTCTTCACGGAATCGAAGACCGGCGGCCGGTTTGGTCCGGTGACGATGATGGAGACTTCGAGGATTTCTCCCTCCTCGAGCTCCATGTTGTCACTCACCTGGAACCGTGCAAGGAAATTTCCAACCTGGCTGTTCGTCGGGGTCCATGAGAAGCTGGCGGAATCGGGGTCGAAGGAGGCCCCGGGGGGCAGCGAAAGCGCGGTGTACGTCAGCGGGTCACCATCCGGGTCGGAGGCGTTCACGGCGAAGACAAGGCCCTGGCCGGCCCGTGTCTCCTGACTGTCGATCTCCTCGAAGACAGGGGTGAGGTTGATCCTGTGCAGTTCAACCTCGGCGTTGGTGATCCTTCCCATGCGCACCCGCAGACCGCCCACGCTCCCCTGGTAGCGCACCTGGCCCTCGCTGTTTCTCAAGTACACCCAGAGGGTGTAATTGTCTCCCGCCTTGAGAGAACCGATCGTCCCCTTGCCGCCCGAGCAGCTCCATGGGCCACCCGTGGCAACGACGGCATCCAGGGAATCCAGGACTTCGGCCTCAACACTGGAGATCTGGTATTCCTCGCAGGGGAAGTCCACAGACTTGTACTGAACGGGCGCAGTGTCCCCGGAAGGTGCGATGAGGCTGAACGTCAGGCCGCCGAAAGCAGCGTCATTCCCGCCGCCTCCCTTGCTGCATGCGCCGAGGGACAGTGCAAGGAGGACTATGAGGATACAGACGCAAGGATTGCCTGAGAATCGAAAGACTCTCCCGAAACGGAACAAAGAATGGGGATAAACAACCATCACTCATCCTTCCTCATCTTGGTGTGCTGCACCTCACCGGGATGCTACCCTGGTCCAGGAGGGTCAGCGGTTCCGACCAGACGAGCAATGGAACAATATTCCATATTATACCATATCAGAAGATCATTTGCAAGCCCGCACTGAGGATGAAGCCCCGGTAGGAGTAGTCCTCCCCGGGGTGGAACCAGTTCTCCCTGTCCTTGATCGTGAAAAGGCTCAGGTCCGCATTCCCCTTGAGGGCACCGGAAAGGTCCTTCTCCATCCCTCCCCCCAGGGAGAACTTCATGCGCCCGCCGTTATAGAAGGGGGAATCCTTTTCATAATCGTTCTCCCCCATGGACAGGAAGTTCACATGGGATCTCAAGGCGGTCGTGGAGTCCAGGAAACAGGTGTGCATGAGGTCGATGTGCAGTTCATCGCCGTAGTTCTTTTCCTTGTCGATGGGTGTCCCGGTCTCGGTGAAGTATTCCGCCTTGCTGCGGGAGATGCCGGTGATGCTGCCGTCGATCCTGGACGAGGGGAGCACATAGGCCGCACCGATACCGATGAGCATGAGCGAGCCATCCTGATAATAATCCTCTCCATCCAGGGTGTCCGTGCCATAATCGGCGTATTCAGCAAAGATTTTTCCACGGCAGGCATCGGTGAAGTCATAGACCCCTTCCGCCGTGATGGTGAATACATCACCGGGGTCGAAGTCCTGTAACGTTTCGCTGTAGTCGTAATCCCCACGCCAGAGATAGCCCATGCCTAAGCCGAGAGCTGTCTGCTGCCATTCCTTTGCAATGCCCAGGTAGGGGTTGACGTTGAAGCCCTCTCCGAAGGTGGAGATGGGAAGCAGTTCCGGCGGCAGCGAGACCAGAACCAGTTCCTCGGTCTTGAAGTCGGTGTAACCTGTGGGAAGGTTCAATCCCAGGCCCATGAGGACATCCACGGGAGCCCTGCCTTTCAGCGCATAGGAGATGTTCAGCTTGGTGTCCACGAAGCTGCTCAGGGATTCGGAGCTGCCGATATCCGGATCCACGCTGGTATAGACGAAGGCATTGAGGAGTTGGGCATTGAGGTCGCCGTTGACGATTCCTGCACGGATCGGAATGGCCAGCTGGGTCCCGGTGTCGTCGTTGTCGTTGCCCCACCATGTGGCGAGGAAGCCGGTATCGAACTGCTTCTCCAGGGCGAAGGCGGGTAAACTGAGTACAGCGCAAAGCAGAAGCGCAAGCAAGCTCACACGGCGCATCATATCCATACCTCTCTCATGTCTGACCTTAGTAAAGGAGAATGTCGACATCTTCATAATCGCTTTCACCGTTGGAGTCGGTCACCGTGATACGTATCGTCTGGTATCCGTAGGGCTCTTCTATGAGGGTGTCCCAGGAGAAGACCTGTGCGGCCGCGTTCAGGGATGCACCGGCGGGTAAAGGGGCAGGTGCGTCATTCACGACGGCGGCAGCGCTGTAGGAGAGAGAATCGTCTTCAGGATCGTTTGCCGTGATGACGAACTGTATCGATTCGCCCCTTACGACACGCCTTGCCCCCATGGGGTCAAGGGCAGGGGGCCTGTTGACATCTCCGACCGTGATCACCACATCCTCGAAGACCAGCTGCTGGTTGGAGAGGTCGTGATTGTCGTTCACCAGGAACCTCACCCAGTAGTTGCCCGCCGGGTTCGGGCTGGACCACATGAACTGCCGGGTCTCTGCAATGAACGAGGAGTTCGATGGGTATGCTTTCCCGGGGACTGCACCCGCAGAATAGACCAGGGTGTCGTTGGGGTCTGCATCCATGGCTGAGATGGTGAACTGGAGCGACTGACCCGCAGCCACCTGTCTGTCTCCAATGGGTGCCAGCACCGGGTACATGCGACCGTCGATCTCCGTGGAGGAGTCATATGCCTGTATGGTCACCCACTCGTAGTCGCTCAGTCTGGGGGTGCCGTTGTCCGTGACCCTGAACAGGACCTTGTACTCGCCCGGCTGATAATCTTCAGAGCCGGGCTCCCAGGTGAAGACATGCGTGACCGGGTCGAGACTCATCCCGCGGAGATAGCCGAACCCGTAGGGTTCAGGCATCCCGGCGATTTCATAGGTGAGGACGTCACCGTCCGGGTCAGAGGCCGAGACCGTTATGGTGCCGGGAGCGGACATGGTGAAGTGCCGGGTGCCGATGGGTGAAAGCACCGGCGGCCGGTTTACCCTCAGGTCGATGAGTTCGATGGTCCCGGCGTCGGTGGTCATGCCCGCAACGACATCGATGCCGCTCCTGCTGCCCTGGAAGAGGACCAGGCCTTCAGCGTCGCGCATGGAGATGGTGATGCGGTAATTTTCACCTTCCTCCACTCCCGGAACGATCCCCTCGCCGGTGTCGCACGGCCATGGGCCTCCGGTTGAAATGCTCTGATCTTGCGAGCTGACCTCGGCCACCACGTCCACCACGCCGTATGCACCGCAGTCGAACAGTGCGTCCTTGTACTGGACTGCGCTTGCAGACCCCGGCGGCATCTTCACGGTAAACGATATGGTCCCGGTGCCGCCTTCGTTACCCTGCGTGGTGCACGCACTGGAGAAGAGGAGAACCAGAAACAGGGCCAGGACAGAGGTGAAGGGTGATGAACTGGACCCTTTTCCACGCGATCGATGAAAAGCAATGCCCTTCTTTGTCATGATTGTTCCACCCCTACCATCCCACATGGATCTGCCCGGTGGTTGCCGGCCGGAATTCCCTGAATGTGGCGTTGTTCTTCTCCAGGCTCAGCGTGGATGAGTTCTGCTCCTCCTGGCTCTCCAGGATGGCCTGGCTGCGGGGGTTGATGGTAATGAGCTTCAGCGAGGCGAGCTCGTTCAGGGCGGTGCGGGCAGGGGTGAACTGCGGGTCCTTTTCCAGTGCCTTGCCGTAACAGAACCCGGCCTGGGAATAGTTGCCCCTGTCGCTGGCATCGAGGCCGCAGGAAAGGTAGAGCAGGGCCTGGTAGTTCGTGGTCAGCGGACGCGAGAGCTTTTCGCGCTGGGGTTTGGTGAGTTTGATCTTCAGCAGGTCGACCACCTCGAAGAGGATCTTCTTTTCCATGTCCAATACCTGTTCCAGCGACCCGTCTGCGGAAGCCCTGCCCAGGCTGTTCTGATCCCTCACCTGGAGCACGTCCGAGAGGATCCCGAGCTGCGCCCTGGTGTCGCTCGTGAGATCGCCGCCCACCAGGTAGCCTGCACCCAGGAGTTTTCCGAGGCGGGGTCCGGTCTGCTCCTCCACCAGACCCGATGCGCCGAGATCGAGCTCCTCCAGCAGGGCCTGGAGCCTGATGCGCTCCACCACGTTGATGCCCTGGACCTGTGCAAGATCGGTCATGAGCAGGAAGGCGAATCCCTTCTGGAGGGGTGTGAGCTCAGGGTTGGTCGAGCGGTTCTGAAAGGCGAGCACGGCCACGGTATTGGCGGCTGGGGCGGCCTCCATGGTCTGTTCCTGTTGGACGGCCTTTGCCGCCCACTGGCGCTCGGCATCGGTGATGACCTGGCCGGCCTGGAGGAGGGATGAGGCGACGAATAAAAGGGATCCTGTGCAGAACACGATGAGGCTCTTTTTCATGGGTTACCTCTTAAAAAAAGTCAAGGCTGTCATTAAACTTGGAATACTATTAAACAATGAACCACAAGATCAATGGTTTGTCAATTGAGAGAAGCCCCCGGGGAGGCCTCGGGCATTCCGGTTCCTCCGCCGTATAAATTCCCATTGACACCTTATCGAATGCTTCCTATACAGGCGGACTATGCAGCTGAAGGAAATCGTTGCCAGGCTCGATGGAAAGATCATCACCAGGAATTATGACGGTGATATGGAGATCTCATCGGGCGGTGCAGCAGACCTGATGAGCGATGTCCTGGCCTTCAACATCGAAGGCAACAGCATCCTGCTGAGCGGTCTCACCACGCCCCAGGTGCTGCGGACAGCCGAGGTGGCGGGAATCTGCGCCGTCGTTTTCGTCCGGGGGAAAAAGCCCTCCCGGCAGGTTGTGGACCTGGCGGAAGATCTGTCGATCCCGCTGATCCTGTGTGAGCACAGCATGTACAAATCATGCGGCATCCTCTTCGGGGCCGGGCTCTCGGACAACGGCATCTCCGGGATCCTGACCGACTGAGCCGCCAGCCCATGCATACCATCGGAACCGCTGACATCAATCATATCCATGAGCTGGTCTATGAACTGCGTGTGAGCCAGATCATGAACCCGGCCGTGGTGAGCGTATCGCCGGACAGCACCATGAATGAGTTCATGGAGATTCTCAGGGTCAACAAGATCTCGGGGACACCTGTTGTCGTTGACGGGAAGGTGGTCGGCATCATCAGCATAGCTGACCTCATCAGGGCGCTGGCCTCCCAGGGCTACGAAGATCCGGTCGAGCGCCACATGACTGGCGACGTCGTCACCGTTGGGGCCGATGAATACGCTGTCCAGGCGGTCAAGCTCTTTGCCAGGCACGGGTACGGACGCCTCCCCGTCATGGATAAGGCAGGGGCGCTGGTCGGCATTGTCACCGAGAGTGACATCACCAAGGGACTGCTCGTGGCACTGGACAGACAGTTCAAGAGTGAGGAGATACGGCGTTACCGTGCCAGCCATATCTTCGAGGACATCACCTCCGACCTCACGCGCCTCGTGCTCCATTTCCAGGTGCCTGCAGGCGATTTCGACCAGGGAGGCCGCGCGTCCAGCACGCTCAAGCGCACCCTCCAGCGCCTGGGCGTGGCCCCGGCCCTCCTGCGGAGGATCAATGTCAGTTCCTACGAGGCAGAGATGAACCTGATCATCCACACCACGACAGGCGGCGAGATCCGGGTGGAGATCACGCCTCGGGAGATCATCCTCATCACCCAGGACGGTGGGCCCGGCATTCCGGACGTCGAGGAGGCCTTCAGGCCCGGGTTCTCCACCGCGGCGGACTGGGTGCGCGAGCTCGGCTTCGGCGCCGGCATGGGTCTGTGCAACATCAAGCGTTCCAGCGACCGGGTCAGTATGGTCTCGGAACCGGGCAAGGGCACCCTGCTGCGGGCGGTGTTCGAGGTGAAGCCGGGCGAGGGTGACGGGGAAGGGCCGCTGTGAGACCCTCAGGTGGTTCAAGCCCGGGACTCTAGAAGTAGGTCTCGATGGCCGTGAAGAAGCGGTGCTTCTGGAAGCGCTCCTGCAGGCCCATGTCGCCGTCGAACACCACGGCCTTGAACCCCTCGCCGAATTCCTCCTTGAGTGCCTGGGCGATCTGGCCCTGGAGCCTCGAGAAGGTGTGACAGCTCCTGTTGTTGTGGAAGAGCACGCCCTCCGCCTGATAGTCGATCACCAGCTGCTTCCACAGAGCGATGCGCTCGGCCAGCGTGAAGTTCGTGTACATGGTGCAGTATGACTCGGCCATGCTGGTCAGCAGCGCATCGAAACCCGAGGTGTCGTATTCCTTCTTCCACACGTCGAGGTAGGTGGAGCCCACGACGGCCACCCCGCGTCCGCCCAGGATGCGCTTGAGCTGCCCGAAGTTGAACCAGGTGGCCAGGTTGTCCCACAGCACCCGGTGTTTTTCGGGGTTCACAGCGGGTTCGTTCGAGGCGATTCTGGCCTCGGTCTCCTCCACGAGCATCCGGTAGTAGTCTATGGCCTCGGGGGTGCCGCGCTCGGCCACGATGAGGGCCATGTGGAAGAACCCGTCAAAGGCGGTCATGGGGGAGGGTCTCAACCGGCCAAAGGCAAGATAGCGCTTCCAGAGCCGCACGGCTTGATTGGACCGGTCAGCGGTCTGGAGCAGCCTGTCGCGGTCGAGCCGGGTGCCGGTCCTCTCCTCGAGCAGGCCGATGACATCCAGCAGCTGCTCCTTCACGTACTGCACCCGCAGCGCATCCACCACACCGTCGTAACGGTTGCCCACGTTGATGACCCGGTAGGGGACACCGCCGCAGAGCGAGCTGAGGTTCTGGTACCACTCGGCCACCACGTCGCACTGGTTGGTGCAGGCGAGCAGGATGTCCGGGGGGGGCAGCGCGGGCAGCTTCGCGATTTTCTCCTTCAGCTCAGGCGGGGCGGCACCCTGCATAGCCATGAGATAGCCGGTGTTGGCCAGTTCGTAGGAGCATCCCATGGTGTCGAGATGGTTCCCGCCTACGGCCAGGCCGGCAAGCTCCTCAGCCAGGCCTCCCACGATGATGTTCACGGCATGGTTTTCCGGGTAGACGATGGCAACTGCGGGTTCAAAGGCGCGTGCGATCTCAACCGGGAACACGGCGGTCACGTACACCACGGGTCTGCCCTGCTGCCTGGCCTCGCCGGCCCTTTCATAGTGATCGGCGCGGAAATCCGATGAGGTGAACCTCTTCGGCCTGCCGTCCTCGATGAGGTAGACGATGTCTTCAGGCGATGCATCCATTCCGGGGGTGCGCTCGTAGAACTCGGACTTGAGTACGGACTTCTTCAGCTTCATCGTCTCGGTGAGAGGCACCTGCGAGACGATCCTGATGAATCGGGGCTGCATGTAGCGGGGCAGGTTTTCCCTGCAAAAGGAGAGGAAAGGTCCCACCTCGAAGGAGGAGGGTTCACCGACCTCGATGATGTACATGGGGTCGTCCTCCCGTCCCTTGGACTGGGGAACGCCAAGGATGGCGGCATTCGTGACCCCCTCGTACCTGCCGATGATCCTCTCGGCGTCGACGGGGGCCCAGTTTTCGCCCTTGAAGCGGATCCAGTCGCCGGTGCGGCCCAGGAACACGAGGAACCTGGCACCGTCTTTCTCCACAACGGCACCGAGGTCGCCCATGCGATAGAAGTCCCGGCCGTCGATCTGCATGATCTTCTGTGAGCTCTCGACGGGCAGGTTGTAGTATCCCGTAAAGGCCGAGGCACCCAGCGATTCCTGGCTCACCACGATCTCGCCGGCGGCGTCGTTCAGGTTCAGGATACTGCCGGCAGCGTCGACCTCCGCCGGGACACACTCCGTCCCTGATTGCTCGCCGATGATGCGGATATCCTTGAGGAGCCTGCCCACGCTGTACTCGGGCGTACCGGCATCCACGGCGGTGATGGCTCCCGCTTCGGTGGAGCCGTAGACCTCGGTGAAGATGTCGAGGCCGAACATCCGGGTGAACATCGCCCGGTTCGGGGCATTGGTCCCGGTGCTGATGACCGTGCGCAGGGGGAGCTGGGAGAAGTCGGTCTCGGAACCCAGGGTGCTGTTGACATGATTGATGACGTACTGGACCGGGTCGCCCACGCAGTTCCATATCGTGGCACCTGAGGCCTCGATGTCGTGGACGAAGCTTCGAACGGAGAAGCGCCGCCTGACGAGGATCCTCGCGCCGTTCAGCAGGGCGGGCATGATGTTGAGGTAGAGCGAGTTGGAGTGGTTGACGGGCATGCACACGTAACCCACGTCATACCTTGTGTAGTTCAGGATTCTGGTCCCGTTCACGCCGGTGTCGTAGAGCTTCTGCCAGGTCACCTCTATCCCCTTCGGGGCGCCCGTGGTCCCGGAGGTGAAGATGATGACACCCGGCCGGGAGGGGTCCACCGGCTCCGGGCTGAACCCACCGCGGGTTCCCTCGACCTCGGAGAGCTTCCGGGAGACGGAGGCTACGGGGCCTGGAGGGAGCCCCCGAGGGGGGGGCACCACGAAGATGGAGTCTTCCTTCAGTCCCGTGAATCCATGCTGTCGCCCGGCCCTGAGCACCGTGTCCAGGAAGGTGCCTTGCGTGCCCGGCTGGGGTGCATAGTCCACGAAAAGCACGTGGAGGTCGATGGTGTTGATGTCAAAGGCGAGCTTCTCGCCCACCTGGGCGTTGTTGATTCCAACCAGGGTGGAATTGGTGAAGGCGCATCCGCCCAGGAGGAAGAAGAATTCCGGGATGTTCTGCATGAACACCCCCACATGGTACCGCCGGCCCCCGGTGATGCCCCGGGCCTTCTTCATCTCGCCGATGAGGTTGCCGTAGGCCAGGGACTGTTCGAGGAATTCGCGGTAGGTGATGGTTCGGATCGCCTCGTCCTCGTCCCGGAACATGAGGAATGAGCGATCCCGGACGGACGGGTCCGTGCCGTGACGGATGATGATGTCAGCGATGTTCATCGTTCAGGCCACCTCCACCCCCCCACCGCTTTTCCGGTCCCCTGATCCTGCCCAGGCTCAGCCTGGGTACGATCAGGGTGAGCGCGACGCACTTGAGGAGGTCGCCGGGCAGGAAGAGGAGAAGCCCCGTCTTGACGGCCATGCCTACGGCCTCGGGTTTTTTGAGGACGAAGTGCAGGTAGCCGGCCAGGTAGGGCACGCCTACGGTGTAGATCATGAGCGATCCCAGGAGCGATGCGGCCAGCACCGTCTTCCAGGTGAGCGCCCTGTGCCGGGCAGACAGACCCACGGCAACGGGCGCCAGGATGAATCCGATGAGGTAGCCCATGGAAGGGTTCATCAGGTATGAAGGCCCGCCGCCTCCAGAGAAGACCGGCAGCCCCATGAGGCCCACCAGGATATAGATGGTCTGGCTCATTGCCCCGCCCGAGGCCCCGAGCACGAGGCCGGACAGGATCACGAAAAAGGTCTGCATGGTTATGGGCACTGGCCAGAGGGGGATGCGGATGAAGGCGCTGACCGCAGTCAATGCCGCGAACAGGGCGATGAGGGAGAGCCTTCTCGAGTCCATGTCGTTCTCGATTTCTCCGGGACTGTTCAGACGGCACCCTTCATGAGGGTTTCGAGCCTGCCAGCCAGATATGCTTCGAGCGGTTCCTCGTCGCCGAACCAGAAGTGGTCGGCGCCCTGGACGACGGTGATACGGTCCTTCCCGATGAGTCCCTCGAGGGCCGGGATGCTGCAGAACTGGTCCTGCCCGCCGGTGATGATCCACACGGCATCTCCATGCATGGGAGGGAAGGGGAACATGGCGTTGGGCGGCGAGATGAAGATGCAGGGCAACGGTGTGTCAAGGCGTTTCATGAGGCGCTCGGCCACCCAGGCCCCGAAGGAATAGCCGATGATCACGACGGGCCTGTCCACATGTGCCATGGCCGATGCCAGGTCATCCATTTCCCCGTCTCCCTCGTCGAAGACCCCCCCGCTGCGTCCCACGCCCCGGAAGTTGAACCGGAGCGTGGAAAGGCCCTTGGCGATGGACACTCTCCATGCGGCCATGACCACGTTGTTGTGCATGTTCCCGCCCATGAGGGAGTGGGGGTGGGTGATGATAACGCAGACATCAGATCCCTTGTCCTCGTACACTGCCTCGATGCGGGGATTTTCTCCGATGGTTATCACTGCCATAGTGACATTGTATCGTGATGTCCCGGGAAAGGCAATGATGAGAGGTGAAGGGGTATTCGAAAAACCGAGGTTGTCATGTCTATGGGTTTCATAAGGAAATCACTGGATTTCCTGGAAGTATAAGACCGTTGAGTTTCGCCGTTATCTGCACTATAAGAGAACTCGTTGAAAAGGAGCCTTGTCAAGTCGTGATGAACCTTGTTTTT
>JALOOZ010000229.1 GCA_025454155.1 Thermodesulfobacteriota bacterium | reverse complement strand
GCAACAGACTCGCAACTATATGATATTAATTAAATTAATAGTATGAATGACCTTTAGAAATCTATAGCTAATTCTGTAAAATATTTCGACAATGATCCAGATCTCTGGTACATTTGACGATGACACATGCAGCCCATGACTGTCCTTATCTATAGCATCACCGCCCTGGTGAGCCTGCTCGGGGGCATGGTAATCCTGTCCCGCAGCGGGGCCTCGCACGGAAGGGCCATAGCAACAGGCCTGCTCTGCATTGCCGCCACCGATCTGAGTTACCTGGTCTTCCTTATTAGAGAATCGCTCACAGCAATCCAGGTCGCCTCATTCTTCGAGCTCGCATCCATCAGCTGCTTCATCGTGGCGGTCATTTTCATGGAGAAGAGCCTGTCCAAGAAGCGCCTTCTCGTGCTCTGGACAAGCCGAGGCCTCACCCTTACCTGCATCTTATATGCGGTGATGCTCTGGATCTTCAGGTGGGACTATGCCTTCTTTCACCCACAGGGTATGGTGGTCATCGGATGGCTCGGGCATGTCCAGTCGCTCCTGCTCCTGGTCGGTTCCATCATCTTCATCTGGATCATGGAGAACATACTCAGGTCTTCACAAGGGGCGAGCAGGAGGATCCTGAAATACCCGGCGCTGGGCTCCATATCGGTGGGCGCAGCCCTGTGCATGACATCGATATTCAGGCTCAGCACGAACATCATAACCAACGACATCCTCACCCTGTCTTCTCTGATAACTCTTGCAGGCATAGCCTTCCTCATATTTTTTTCCATCAGGTTCAAGCTGTTCGAGATGGACATCTTCGTGTCCCGCTATGTCGTATACCACTCCATAACCTTCATCAGCATGGGGGCCTACCTGCTCCTCACCGGCCTGGTCATACTCTGGATACAGCATCTCGGCATAAAGGCTTCACTGGTCATGACCGGATTCATTGTTTTCCTTGCACTCATACTGCTGGCCGTGTACCTCGTATCGCCCGAGGTCAAGGCTCGGCTGCGTTTTTTCATCAACACCCATTTCTTTTCAAACAAGTATGACTACCGCAAGGAGTGGAGTGAGCTGAGCGGATATCTGTCCATCGCCTTCAAGGAGAATCAGATCATCCACGTAACCTCCCAGGTGATCCTGGACAGCATGTACATTCGAGAGCTCTCCTTCTGGCTCAAGAAGGGGAATGGCTATTCGAACTCATTTTCATTTCCCCGTCCATCGGGAGACACCTCTATTCGCGGGGACCATCCGTTTACGGATTATCTCCGGGAGAACCTTTTCTTCTTGAGGAGACTCCCGACGAGGGCGGGAGATGAGAAGTGGGAAGATCTTGTCAAAAACCATGGAGAGTTTCTTGAGGCGAATAACATCGAGCTCGCCGTGGGCATGATGGTCGGAAAGGAGCTGATCGGCTTCATCGCCGTCGGGAGGGAAAACCCAGGAACTCCCTATGGCCAGGATGACATCGACCTGCTCATGGCGATCGCTTCGCAGGCAAGCTCGGCCCTTGCAAAGGCATGGTTCGCCGAGAAGCTGGCCGAGAACAAGGAGATCGACACCTACAACAGGATGTCGGCCACCATGCTGCACGATCTCAAGAATGCGGCAGGGCACCTCTCGCTCATCCTCCAGAATGCCCCCAGGCACATGGACCGGGAGGAGTTCCGGACCGATATGATCGATACCATCGGCCAGGCCCTGGCCCGCATCGACAAGGTCATGGGAAAGCTCCAGACCATCCCGGAACAGGAGGAATTCCGTCCCAAGCCCTTTGAGGCAGGGCCCTTCCTTGAAGATCTCCTCGGAAGGATGAAGGCAAGGTTGGAAGGCATCGAACTCATCAAGGACATCGATGAGACACTTCAGCTGAACACCGATCCCGATCTGCTGGAAAGGGTCCTGGAGAACCTCATCGTCAATGCCGCCGAGGCCGTGGGAGGGGATGGCCTTATCACTATAACCGCCCGCATGGACGGAGAATCGCCGATTGTATCCGTCTCCGACAACGGGGAAGGGATTACGGAGGAGTTCATCCGCGAGAAGCTCTTCAAGCCCTTCCAGACCACGAAGAGGAAGGGCACGGGCCTCGGGCTCTGGCAGGTGAAGAACATGGCGGACCAGCTCGGTGCAAGGATCGAGGTGAACCGGAACCCAGACTGCGGGGTGACATTCTCGGTCTGGCTCCCGCCGGCAAAAACCGAGGAGAAATCCCGGTAGGTGACTACAAAGAGGGGTTCTGACCCATGAAAGACCAGATACTGATCGTTGAAGACGAAGTGAGCATGGCCAAACAGCTCAGGTGGGGCCTGAGCGATGCCTATGATATCCTGGTGGCGGAGAATGCCGATGGGGCCGTGGAGGCACTGAATGCACAGAATCCCCCGGTGGTCCTGCTCGACCTCGGGCTGCCGCCGTATCCGGACAGCGCCGAGGAGGGGCTGCGGCTCCTCGAGGAGATGGTCGGCAGGAGATCCCGCCTCAAGGTCATCGTGATCACCGGAAACACGGAAAAAGACAATGCGGTGAGGGCCGTGTCTCTGGGGGCATACGACTTCCACACCAAGCCCGTGGACCTCGAGGAGCTCAGGATCGTCATCAAGAGGGCGTTCCATCTGTCCCGGCTCGAGCGCCAGGTGAGCGAGCTCCAGTGCAGGATAGGCGATGAGCTGCAGTTCCACGGCATGGTGGCCACGGCCGCACCCATGATGGAGCTTTTCGAGCGGTCCAGAAAAGTCGCCCGAACCGACTACTCCGTCCTGATACAGGGCGAGAGCGGAACCGGCAAGGAGCGCTTAGCCCGGGCCATACACGCCATGAGCGACCGGAGCGAGATGCCCCTGGTGGTGATCGACTGCGGCTCCATACCGGAGAACCTCATCGAGAGCGAACTCTTCGGCCATGAGAAGGGATCCTTCACCGGTGCACATGCCCGCCAGATCGGCAAGATCGAAAGGGCCCAGGGCGGCACCGTGGTGCTCGACGAGGTCGGTGAGCTTCCCCTGCAGCTCCAGGTCAAGCTGCTCAGGTTCATCCAGGAGGGCACCATCGAGCGTATCGGCGGCAGGGATATCATCCCCGTCGATGCCAGGGTGATAGCGGTCACCAATGTGGACCTGAAGAAGGCCGTCGAGGAGAAGCGGTTCCGGGAGGATCTCTTTTATCGCCTCAATGTGGTCCCTCTGTCCGTTCCTCCGTTGATTGAGCGGCCCGATGACATACCCGTGCTGGCGAGATTTTTTCTCGATGCCTACAGCAGGGAGATCGGGCCGAGATTCAAGGGATACAGCCCTCTAGCCATGGAGGCCATGATGCGGCACACCTGGCAGGGCAATGTCCGCGAGATGCAGAACAGGATCAAGCGTGCCGTGGTCATGGCTGAAG
>JALOOZ010000228.1 GCA_025454155.1 Thermodesulfobacteriota bacterium | reverse complement strand
GAGCTGGAATCCATCAGGAAGCGTCTCAACGATATCGATGCCGCAACCCCATCTCGGTGAAGAGAGTGTTACGATGCAGGTCGTGCCGGACCATTCCTTCTCTGGTGTATCCACAGGGCCGGCTTGTAGGGGTATGAGGAGGAGCGTGTGATGAAGATCGGAATCATCATCTGTGACCGCTACCGCGGATGCGGGGGCGGGAAGTGCTTCCGGGCGGTCAGGGAGAGGCGCGGCGCATTCGCATGCTACCCGGCCGACGAGACCGTGGAGGTGGTGGGCTATTCAAGCTGCGGGGGGTGTCCCGGCGGGAATGTGGAATATGTCCCGGCCGAGATGAAGAAGAACGGCGCCGAGGTCATCCACCTGGCAACGGGATTTATCGTGGGATATCCTCCATGTCCGCATACAACCGACTTTAAAGAATTCATCGAGACACAGTTCGGCCTGAGCGTCGTGGTAGGTACCCACCCCATCCCACTGAAGTACCTCACGGCCCATGGGAAGCTCGAGTTCTGGGAGCGTTCTAATATGAGAGAGCTGGCCGGATCCTTGATGGACGAGGACTGTTTGGTCATGAGGGCCTATGATTGATGCCGGCAATCAAACACCGGTACAAGGAGAAGGACATGAAAGTTGCATTTACAACCTCCGGAGAAAGCCTGGAATCACCTCTTGACAGCCGTTTCGGCCGGGCCCCGAAGATCCTCGTATACGATCTGGACACGAAGACCTTCGATATCATTGACAACACCCAGAATCTGAAAGCACCGCAGGGAGCGGGCATCCAGGCAGCCCAGAACGTGGCCAGAACAGGAGCAAAGCATCTTGTGACCGGGCACTGTGGACCCAAGGCATTCAAGGTTCTCAACGCTGCCGGGATAGCCATCTATACCACCGATGCTTCCAGCATTTCCATTGCCCTAGACCGGTTTTGTGCGGGCAGTCTCACCCCTGCACATGCAGCGGATGTGGAAGAACATTGGGTATGAACGGGGCAACGTCCCATGCAGGGAATCTCACCTACGCGCCCATCGGTATCATCCGCAGCCCTCACACGGATCCTGAGCGGACGCCGATCCAGCCCGTCTATGCACAGGGCTGTCCCGGCAGGGCCGAGGTGATGCCCCAGTATGCCGAAGGCCTGAAAGACCTCGATGGATTCTCCCATATCATCCTGATCTATCATTTCCATAAAGCCGGCTCCGTTCAGCTGACCGTGCAGCCCTTTCTCCAGGACGTGGAGCGCGGGGTGTTCTCCACCCGGGCACCATGCAGGCCCAACTCCATCGGGCTGAGCATAGTGGAACTTCTGCGGCGGGAAGGTACGACTCTTCACTTTGCCGGGGTGGACATCCTTGACGGTACGCCCCTGCTGGACATCAAGCCCTATGTGGGCAGGTTCGACTGTATCGAGGGGACGAGGGATGGGTGGCAGCACGAGGTGGACGAGCCCATGGCGCAGCTGAGGGGCAGGCGTGGATATCGCCCTGATCACGATCCGGGGGGCGCGTCGTGATAATCTCCATGGCCTCGGGCAAGGGCGGCACGGGAAAGACCACAGTGTCCGTGAACCTGGCAAAGGTGTCCACCTCGCCGGTGCAGCTCCTGGACTGCGACGTGGAGGAGCCGAATGCCCACCTGTTTCTCAAGGGTGTCCTGCAGTGCCGGGAGGTGGTCACCATGCCCGTGCCCGAGGTGAATGCGGCCCTCTGTGACGGGTGCGGGGCGTGCAGCGCCATCTGTGAGTATAATGCCATCGCGGCGCTGCCTGATGGGGCATTGGTCTTCGAGGAGCTCTGCCATGGGTGCGGCGGCTGCACCCTTGTCTGCCCGAGAAAGGCCATCACCGAAAAAGGCCGCCGCATCGGCGAGGTCGAGGTCATCGAGTCCGGGCATATCACCCTGGTGCAGGGCCGCATCGATGTGGGCGTGGCCATGGCGCCCCCTGTCATACGGGCCGTGAAGGAACGCCTTGATGGAGAGAGAATGGGCATCCTGGATGCGCCGCCGGGCACCTCCTGCCCGGTGATCGCAACCATCAAGGGAACCGATCTGGTCATCCTGATCACCGAGCCCACCCCCTTCGGTCTGAACGACCTGAAGCTGGCTGTCGACATGGTACGCGAGCTCGCCATCCCCTTCGGGGTGGTGATCAACCGGGTCGGTGTCGGCGATGACAGGGTCCACTCCTTCTGCAGGGAAACGGGTGTGCCCATCCTCATGGAAATCCCGGACGACCGCCGCATCGCCGAGGCCTATTCGCGGGGAGAACTTATGGTCGATGCGCTGCCCGAATATCGCGCGCTTTTTGAACAGCTCATGCAGAGAGTACAGGAATTCTGGAACAGCGTAAGGAGATTGAACCATGCCGACCTACGAGTATGAATGCAACGGATGCGGCTCGCGTTTCGAGCGCGAGCAGGCCATGACAGACGCACCGCTTCAGCAGTGTCCCGAGTGCGGCGCAAAGGTGCGCCGCCTTGTGAGCGGAGGGACGGGCTTCATCAATAAGTCAATTGGCCACGGCCATACCAGCGGTTGTTCTCTGGAGACGACTGGAAAGACCTGTTGCGGGCGTGCTGAACGCTGCGGCGCGCCCCGGTGTGAAGAGTGATTCCGGTCTTGAGCGGTCAGGATAAAGGCATCCGGGAGCTTGTGGTGATCAGCGGCAAGGGAGGCACGGGCAAGACCAGCCTGGCGGCCTCGCTGGCCTCACTGGCCGGCAACCCCGTGATTGCGGACTGCGACGTGGATGCAGCGGATCTGCACCTGCTTCTGAGGCCTCAGGAAATCGAGCGGCACGAGTTTATAAGCGGCCGCGAGGCCGTGATCAGGGCGACGGACTGCACCGGGTGCGGCATCTGTCAGGGATTGTGTCGGTTCGGTGCCATCAGCCTGCGGCAGGACGGCGAGGATGCCGGAACCTATCACGTGGACCCGGTTTCGTGCGAGGGGTGCGGGGTGTGCGTGCACTTCTGCCCGGAAAAGGCCATCGATTTTCCCGAGCGCTCCTGCGGGCACTGGATGATCTCGCAGACCAGATGCGGCCCCATGGTCCACGCCCGACTGGGCATCGCGGCCGAGAATTCTGGCAAGCTGGTCTCCATGGTGCGTAAAGAGGCCCGCCGCATCGCCGAGGAACAGGGACGGTCCATGATCATCGTTGACGGCCCCCCGGGCATCGGCTGCCCGGTCATCGCGTCCCTTGGCGGGGCAAGTATGGTGCTCATCGTCACCGAACCCACCGTGTCCGGGGAGCACGACCTGGAGAGGGTCCTTGCCTTGGCGAAGCATTTCGAGGTTCCGGTTATGGTCTGTGTGAACAAGTGGGACCTGAACCCCTCAATGACGGAGCGGATAGAGGAACAGGCGAGGAAGGCCGGTGCCCGGCTTGCAGGCCGCATCAGATA
>JALOOZ010000227.1 GCA_025454155.1 Thermodesulfobacteriota bacterium | reverse complement strand
ACCGGACATCCTACCTGAAGGAGGTCGAGGCGGAACTGTCCCGGGTGCAGGCCGACGTCATAGGCATATCCGCCGGTTTCGACAACCACGAGCATGACTGGGGTGGACTCCTCACCACGGACGACTACCGCCTGATGGGCTCCATGGTGAGAAAAGCCGCCATGGAAAGGGGTGCCGGGTTCTTCGCCGTCCTGGAAGGCGGCTACAACCACCGGGTGCTCGGGCAGAACGTGCGGGCGTTGATCCAGGGCATGGAAGGGAAGTAGTTCCATGGCATGCGGTCTGCTCCTGCTGAAACAGCACCCATTGACCACCAGAGATCGAGGAGAATGCACATGAGGGTGAGCACGGTAACCCAGATGAGGACCATGGACAGGGCTGCGACCCTCCAGTACGGTATACCCGAAGCCCTGCTCATGGAAAATGCAGGCCTGGCGGCCTTCCAGGTGCTGCAAACCGAGTGCGGCGTCACGGGCAGGTCCTTCGTGGTGCTTGCAGGTATGGGCAACAACGGCGGTGACGGATTCGTCCTGGCGAGAAAGATCTTCTCGGCAGGAGGCCGGGTAAAGGTCCTCATCCTCGGGGCCATGTCCACATACAAGGACGCAGCACGGCTCAATCTCGAAATCATCAGGAAGATGCCCATCCCCGTTGCCGAGATCTCCTCCATCCGGGGTATCGGCCGGGAACTCGCCGGCTGCGATGTCGTCATCGACGCCATCTTCGGGACCGGGCTCTCCCGGGAGGTGGAGGGCCTCCACCGGCAGGTCATAGATGCGGTGAATGCCAGCGCCAAGACGGTTCTGAGCCTGGACATCCCTTCCGGGATCCATGGGGATACGGGACAACCCATGGGAGGCGCGGTCCGGGCCGATCTCACCGTAACCTTCGGCCTGCCCAAGCCCGGCAACGTCCTCATGCCGGGGTACCACCTCTGCGGCAGGCTCTTCGTCACCCACCTCTCTTTCCCTCCCGCCATGTGGGATGCAGCCGATCTGCAGATGACCCTCAACGATCCCCCGCCACTCCCCCCCAGGGACCCGGAAGGCCACAAGGGAGACTTCGGCGAGGCCCTGTTCATCGCCGGTGCGCGGAGCTATTACGGTGCTCCGTACTACGCGGCCATGTCTTTCCTGAGGGCGGGGGGCGGGTATGCACGGCTTGCCGTGCCCGGTTCCATAACGCCCTTCATCGCCTCCATGGGAAGCGAGATCGTCTTCCTCCCCCAGGACGAGACAACTTCTGGCGGTATTTCCCTGGACAACAGATCTCGGCTGCTGGAGACGGCTGAAAAGATGGACTTCGTGGTAATCGGCCCCGGCCTTTCCCTTGACGGGGAAACAGCACGGCTCGTCCGGGAACTGACCCTGCTCATCCGGAAGCCACTCCTCATCGACGGTGACGGCCTGACAGCCGTATGCGGCGATCTCTCATGCATCAGGAAGAGGAAGGGCCCCACCATCCTCACTCCCCACCTGGGAGAGATGGCCAGGATAACGGGCAGGACGGTGAAGGAGCTGAATGCGGACAAGACAACCATACTCAGGGATGCTGCAGCGGACTTCAATTCCATTGTGGTGCTCAAGGGTTCACACACGCTGATCGGATACCCGGACGGGAGGATCTCCGTCAATATGAGCGGCAATCCGGGCATGGCCACCGCAGGCTCCGGAGATGTCCTCACCGGAACCGTTGCCGCCATGCACGGGCTTGGCCTGTCTCTGGAGGAAGCGGTCCGCACCGGTGTGTTCATCCATGGGGCATCGGGGGACCTGGCCGCATCCCGCACGGGTGAAGACGGGATCACCGCCAGAGATATCCTGGAGGGCCTGCCGGCCGCCATGGTCCTGTACCGGCAGGGAACGATCGCACAGAGGTACAGACTGCCAGTCATATGAGGTGAAAATCCATGCATCGTGAAATATTCTTCGTTCCGCTGTTAAGTCCGTGGAGGGTTGTGCCGATAAACTTAGCAGCCAGAAAAAAGTCAACACTCTCTTCGTAACTGCCAGGCCTCAACAGCTTGGCTTTTTTTTACCTTCTATGGTATCTCCGGAGACACGAATCCATAGGGGCACTTTCTCCCTGATCCGTGCCGAAAACCGTAACCGTGCAGAAGCCACGGCATCCATCCAGGAGGGTGCGGTGAATCACCACCCCGTTCCATCCACATTTGTATTCCCGGTATGCCTTTTCTTAAGCCACCTGTCGAGGGCTTGCGGTTTAATCACGGCGGCATGAATTGGATATGCATCGACATTTCAACCTTGCCATTCGTCTCTAAGTGTGCTTAAAGGAACGAAATTTTCGGGACATATATCTTGGATCCCGAATATTTAAGGGAGAAGGAGGAGGAATGGGGGGAAACCAGGATCATCCGCAGTCCGGGCCTGATCTTCCGAAGAATACTCTTTTCAAGCGGTTTTTCATCATTTTCTCGCTCTTCGTTATTCCCGGGTCCATCCCGGTGATCGCCTATTCAAGGGCAAGGGAAAAGGGACTCACGAGGGCCCTGACCCTGTTCATCACCATCCTGACGCTCATCATACTGTTTGTAGTTACCGGCCTCACCTGGGCCCACTGACTATCATCAGAGATCCTGAGGGATTTCGCCAGACGGCCCTTTCCTGCCGGAAGCCCCGGAGAGCAGCCTCCCGGAAGCTCATGGACAAGAATTTCCGGTCTTGACATCAGAGCACATTATCTTACAATGATTATTGTGAGATCTTTCCGGTTGATCACATCCATGAACGGCATCGTGCTGATCATGACATCCTCTCTCACGTCGCAAGCATCAACCCGCTTCACCACGATTTTGCGAGGAACAACCATTCTGGAAGGCAAGGACGAGGTGATCGTATGGACATGAAGCGTGATTACTATGAGGACATCGAGCTCTTCAGCAGCGGCACCGTGCTCTTCTGGTCTGCGGCCTTTCTGGTTTTCCTCTTCACGCTGCCCCTGTACATACCCTCCTATAACATCTATCTGTTCAACATCATCCTGGTCCATGTGATCCTCGCCGTGGGGCTCAACATCCTGGTTGGATACACGGGCCAGATCTCGCTCGGCCATGCCGGTTTCTTCGCCATCGGGGCCTACGGCACCTCTCTCCTCATGATGCACCTCCACCTGCCGGTGCTGGCGGCACTTATCCTCGCCGGACTCATCGCCGCCTTCTTCGGCTTCATCATAGGACTGCCGGCACTGAGGCTTGAAGGTCCTTACCTCGCCATCGCCACGCTGGGCTTCGGGCTGACCATCATGCACATCATCGGCAGATGGGAGGTCTTCGGCGGCAGGATGGGGATCACCGCCCCCCCGCTGGATCTCGGCCTTCCGGGAACAGCGTACAGCATGATCATCGAGGGCGATGTGAAGATCTACTACCTGATCCTGGCCATCACCGT
>JALOOZ010000226.1 GCA_025454155.1 Thermodesulfobacteriota bacterium | reverse complement strand
CCCGTCTTCTTCCCGAGCCAGCCGGCCTCCACGTATTTCCGCAGCAGGGGGCAGGGGCGGTACTTGGAATCGCAGAAACCTCTGTACAGGGTCTCCATGATGGCCAGGCACGTGTCCAGGCCGATGAGATCTGCCAGCGCCAGCGGTCCCATGGGGTGGTTCATGCCCAGCTTCATGACCGTGTCGATGGATTCCCTATTCCCCACTCCATGATAGAGGCAGTAGACAGCCTCGTTGATCATGGGCATGAGAATGCGGTTGCTTATGAATCCCGGGAAGTCATTGGCCTCGGCCGGGGTCTTGCCGAGCTTAAGCGCCAGGGCCCAGGTGATCCTGAAGGTCTCCTCCGAGGTGGCGAGGCCGCGGATGATCTCGCACAGCTTCATCACCGGCACCGGGTTCATGAAGTGCATTCCTATGACCTTTTCGGGCCTCTCGGTCTGTGCCGCGATCCTGCCAATGGGGATGGACGAGGTGTTGGACGACAGGACCGCATGACCGGGGCATACGTCGTCGAGTTCCCGGAAGATGGAGAACTTGATGTCCTCGTTCTCGGTGGCCGCCTCCACCACCATGTCGGCCGCAGCCATGTCCTTGAGGCTGGTGCTCGTCCTGATCCTGCTGAGGATGAGCCTGCAAGCGTCGTCTTTCAGGGTGCCTTTCTCCACCTGGCGGGTCAGGTTCTTCGTGATGGTCTTCATCCCGCTGAGCACGAACTGCTCGTTGATGTCGTTCATGACGACGTCCAGGCCGCTCGCCGCCGCCACCTGGGCGATGCCGCCGCCCATCTGTCCCGAGCCGATGACGCCGAAGGTCTTTATCTCCATGGTAAGCTCCTTCCCGATTTGGAATATCACCGCTTAACGATGAGCGCGACGGCTTCACCGCCGCCCAGGCACAGGGTGGCAAGGCCGATGGCCTTGTCGGTACGCTGCATTTCATTGAGCAGCGTGGTGAACACCCTGGTGCCGCTGGCGCCGATGGGATGACCCAGAGCGATGCTGCCGCCGTTCACGTTCACCTTGTCGATGTCCAGGCCGAGTTCCTTGATGACTGCGAGGGTGGAGCCGGCAAAGGCCTCGTTTATCTCAAAGATATCGACCTGCTCCAGGGTAAGGCCCTCCTTTTTGAGAACCTTGGGTATGGCCAGGATCGGTGCCACAAGCACGTACTTCATGTCGAGGCCTGCGCTTGCCTGGGCGCCGAGCGTCGCCAGGACTGGGCAGCCGAGCTCGTTGGCCTTCTCGCGGGACATGACGACAACGGCAGAAGCCCCGTCTGATATGACAGATGCATTGCCGGCTGTGGTGAGGCCTTCCTTCTTGAAGGCCGGGGGCATCTTGCTGAGCTGTTCGTAGGTGGTATCCCGCGGGCACTCGTCCACGCTGAATAGTTTCGGATCACCCTTGCGCTGGGGGATGCTCACCGGCACGATCTCTTCGGAGAATTTCCCCTCGCGGATGGATTTCATGGCCAGGGTATAGGAACGCACGGCATAACGGTCCTGATCCTCCCTGGAGATGGCATACTTTTCCGAGCACAGCTCATTGGAGATGCCCATGTGGAAGTCATTCACGATGTCCCAGAGGCCGTCGTGGACCATGTGGTCCTGGATGGACCCGGGGCCCATACGGTATCCGAACCGGGCCTTTTCGAGATAGTAGGGCGCCATGCTCATGTTTTCCATGCCGCCTGCCACAACCACCTCGGCGTCTCCCGTCTGAATGGCCTGTGCTGCCAGCATCATGGATTTCAGGGCAGAGCCGCACACCTTGTTGATGGTTATGCACCCGACCTCCCAGGGCATGCCGGCAAGAACGGCTGCCTGCCTGGCCGGGTTCTGTCCATAGCCGCAGGGGAGCACCATTCCCATGATGACCTCGTCCACGTGTCCCTTTTCGATGCCAGAGCGTCTGATGGCCTCCTCGATGGCAATGGCGCCGAGCCTGGTGGCGCCGATCTGGGACAGGGTCCCGTTGAAACTGCCGTTGGGGGTCCTGACCGTCGAGGTTATGACGACCTCTTTCATAGTGCCTCCTCTCTCCACTCTGAAATGACTACTGATAAAACGGAACGATGGAAAAGATCGCAATTAAAAAGGGATGCATAGAACAAATGGGAGGAAAATGCAAGATGGCGTTGTCAGGATCATGAAAAAAGGGCGGGTCAGTGACCCGCCCTTCATGCATTGTACGAGACGGTCAGGTTATCTCTTGATGCTGTACAGCACGTCCTTTCCACGGAACACGGAAGAGGAGCCCAGTTCCTCCTCGATGCGCAGGAGCTGGTTGTACTTGGCCAGGCGCTCGCTGCGGGAGGTGGAACCGGTCTTGATCTGGCCTGCGTTGGTTGCCACGGCCACGTCGGCCAGCCATGCGTCCTCTGTTTCGCCGGAGCGGTGGGAGAAGACCGTCGTGAACCCGGCCCTGCGGGCCATTTCGATGGTCTGGATGGTCTCGGTGAGCGTGCCGATCTGATTCACCTTGATCAGGATGGAATTGGAAGCCTTCTCCTTGATGCCCCTGGCGAGGTAGGTGGTATTGGTCACGTAGAGGTCGTCGCCAACGATCTGGACCTTGCCTCCCAGGCGCTTCATGAGCTTCTTCCAGCCGTCCCAGTCAGCCTCATCTAGGCCGTCCTCGATGGAGACGATGGGGTATTTGATCACAAGACCCTCGTAGAAGTCGATCATCTCCTCGGCGGTCCGTTCGGGATCTTTCTCGGAGGCCAGGATGTACTTGCCGTCCCTGTAGAAGGAGCTGGCGGCCGCGTCGATGGCGATGGCCACATCCCTGCCGGGCTTGTACCCTGCCTTCTCGATGGCCTGCACGATGAGCTCGAAGGGTTCGGTATTGGATTTCAGATTGGGGGCGAAACCTCCCTCGTCGCCCACACCGGTGGCGTAGTCGTTCTTGATGAGGATGTCGCGCAGGGCATGGAAGGTCTCAGCAGCGTAGCGCAGGGCCTCGCGGAAGTCCGGGGCGCCGATGGGCATGATCATGAACTCCTGGAGGTCCACGTTGTTGTCCGCGTGCTTGCCTCCGTTGATGACGTTCATCATGGGGACGGGCAGTTCCCGCGCAAATGCCCCGCCGAGAAAGCGGTACAGGGAGAGCCCAAGGAAATTGGCGGCAGCCTTGGCCACGGCCACGGACACCCCGGTGGTTGCGTTGGCGCCGAGCCGGGACTTGTTTTCGGTCTCGTCCAGCTCGAGCAGCAGCTTGTCGATCCCCACCTGGTCCAGGGAATCCATACCGACCAGGGCAGGGGCGACCTTCTTGTTCACGTTGTCCACCGCCTTGGTGGTGCCTTTTCCCTTGTATCGCTTGGGGTCGCCGTCGCGCAGTTCGATGGCCTCGTTGGCCCCGGTGGAGGCGCCCGAGGGCACTGCAGCCCGCCCCATGTCACCGGTGGACAG
>JALOOZ010000068.1 GCA_025454155.1 Thermodesulfobacteriota bacterium | reverse complement strand
GATTCCCATTTTTTCGACGATCTTGATGATGCCTTCCAGCATTTTGACGTGATCTTGATATTTCTCGTCGATCATCCGGACACCCCCTCCGGGAGATCCCCATCACCCTGCCCGCATCCTCAGGCCGCGCTCCACGGTCACCACGAAGTCCTGGACATTGGTCAGGATCGAGCGGGCCGTCAGCGATCCCCGGTTGGCCAGTTTGTTCACGGCGAACTCCGACATGTCCACGGTGTAGAAGTACACCGGCCTCACCGTACCGTCGGAACCCACATGATAGGACGGGGCCATGTTGCCCGTGGCTATGGCGTGGAGCTGGGTGGCCATGGCGATGACGGTCGTGGCCTTGCGGGTCAGGGCGCGCATCCGGTCCTGGGCAGCATAGGCATCACCCGTCACCTCGGGCAGCGGGCCGTCGTCACGTATGGATCCAGCCAGGACGAAGGGGACCCCCTTTCCGATGACCGCCTTCATGACCCCGCTCGCGACCGTGCCCTGATCGATGGCGGCCTTCAGGGAGCCGATCCTGCGGATCGTGTTGATGGCGTCAAGGTGATTGTAGTGGCCCAGCGGCACGGTGCGCTTGGAGTAGATGTCCTGGCCGAGGCCCGTGGAGAAGAGCGAAGCCTCCACGTCGTGGGTGGCCAGCGCGTTGCCGGCCAGCAGGGCATGCACGTACCCCCTGCTCACGAGTCCGGCGAATGCGCTGCGCGCATCGCGGTCGAAGACCACGGCAGGACCCAGCACCCACAGGATGAACCCGTGCTCGCGCTCGTATTCCAGCAGGTCGTAGAGTTCGTCGTAGTCGATGGAGAACGATGTCTCCCGTGTGATGCGGGACCGGAACGCAAATTTTTCGCTGGCACTGTCCATGAAGTCGAAGGCGCCGGTATGGACGAAGATCCCGTCTTCGCCGTTCTCGTGCCTGCCGCACGCCACCTGGTCTCCGGCCCTGATGTTCCGGAATTCCTTCACCGAGAGCGACCCGCCGTCCTCCAGGACCGCAACGCAGTCCATGCGGGATTCACGGGGCAGGACCCACTGGCCTTTCCTGGTCTGGAAGTATTCGGGATAGATGGAGGTTGCGTGGTAGTCATCGGGTGCGACCCCGTCCTTGGACGCGGGGACGAACCGCGCAGGTGGTGCGCCGGAGAGTTCCGGGATGCTGAAGTCGGGGTGCCGGTAGGGTGGAAGGATGAAAGGCATGCCACACCTCCTCTGAGAGAAAGATCGCCAAACACGAACCTGTCTGATCAGTCTAAAGGAAGAGGCGGCTGCCTGTCAAAGAATATCCGGCGAGATTGCTGCAGGTGTCCCTCAGTCCATGGTCGCCATCTTTCTGATGAAGATGGATATCCCGATGAAGATGCAGCCAGCAACGAACATGCTCACCATATCATAAACCTCACTCTCATGCCCGGCCTCATAGCCTGGCGTGTACGCAAAGATGGAAATAGATCCGGTTATAGCTTTCAGGTACGCAGGCCATCCGGAAGCCCCCGTGATGATCTCAGGGCGCGGGAGACACATAGAGAAATTCAGGGAAAAACGCAAGGGAAAAATGTGGAAAAAACGGATGGACCCGGGACGGGCGAAGATTTTTCAGAGGTGAATCTCCACGATGTCGCCGTCCTGCATCACGTAGTCGCGCTGGACCATCATGCCGTCGTGCACTGTCCTGCCCCAGATGCGTGCATACTTGAGCTTGCTCATGAAATCCTTGTGGATTCTCCCGGCCAGCTCTTCGAGGGTGGAGTCCTTCGGGATGACGAAGGGTTCGTCCAGGTCGGGGTCCTTGCCGGGATTCTTGGAATAGACCCTGATGATCCCGGACATGTCGTAGATCTTCCGCAGAAAGACGTCCAGGTTCGTCCCGTTCAGGATGGAGATGGGCAGTGCCGGGATCTTCAGCTCGGTGAGCTCCATGAAGGTCTGAAAGTCCTCTTCCCTTGCCGGAAGGTCCACCTTGTTCACCACGATGAAGACCTTCTTGAAGAATACCGGCTTCCTGGTTCCCTCGGGCACGGCGGAACCATCGGGGAAGATCCGGTACTCGCCCATGATCCTGATGATGTCCTCAAACTGGCCGATGGGGTCTGTCGTGATGTCCAGGAGGATCACCACGATGTCCACCCTCCTCGCCAGGTCCATCATGAGGGGGTCGACGTATTCGGCGGCGACGGGCGGGGTGTCGATGAGCTGAAACTGGACATTCTCGTACGGCGCCATGCCGGGGGTGGGCTTGTGGGTGGTGTGCGGGAAGGGGGCGATCTCGGGCTCCGCATTGGTGAGGGCTGTTATCAGGGAAGACTTGCCCGAATTCGGAGGGCCGATGACCATGACCTGTGCCGCCCCTTCCTTTTCGATGGAGAACACGCTCTTCTGCTTGGCAGCGCCCTTCTTCTTCTGGGCCTCCTCCTTGTGCCTGGAGATCCGCTTCTTGATGTCGGCCTGCATCTTGTCCGTGCCCTTGTGCTTGGGGATCAGGGCGAACATCTCCTCCAGGGCCTCGATCTTCTCCTCGGTGGTCCTGGCCTCACGGTAGCGCCTCTCGGCTTCAAGGTATGTCGGCGGCAGATTCGCAGGCATCGGGTCTCTTCCCACCACTGTTTCGGAGGATGATTTTACATACACAAGATACTGTCTTTTTTCAATCCGTGCATGTCTTCCCAGCTCGAACAGGACAACCCCAGTCGCGTCAGGCGGGTCGTTTGCCGTGCACGATGTTTATGGAACCCAGCATGTGGCGCTCGTACGCAACCTCCGTGAACCCGGAGGATTCCATCAGGGCTGCCAGCTCCTGGGCGGTCTTGAACGCCTGGGTCGATGCCGGGAGATACTTGTAGGCCGCGGGATCCCCGGAGATGAGAGCGCCGAGGCGGGGTATGATGCGGTTCAGGTGGAACTTCATGAGGGGGTTCAGGATATTCTCCGGTGGCGGGCCCGCATCGAGGCAGATGACCCTGCCCCCGGGTTTCACGACGCGGAACTGCTCGCCGAAGGCCCTGCGGATGTCCATGACATTGCGGACCAGGAATCCGGAGGTGACCGCATCGAAGCTGGCATCGCGGAACGGCGACATCAGAACATCGGCACAGAGCCACTTCACCCGTTCAGGGGAGCCCCTCATGCCGATCATCATCATCTCTCGGGTGAGATCGACGGCAATGATGCGCGCATCCCTGCATGCCCGGGATGCTTCCAGGGCTATCTTGCCCGTTCCGGCTCCGACGTCGAGCATGACCCCGCCAGGCGTCAGGGCTGCAAGCTCCACGACGCGCATCCTCCAGAACCGGTCCCTTCCGAAGCTCATGAGGGTGTTCATGAGGTCGTACCGGTGGGCGATGCTCCCGAACATCTTTCTCATCTGATCGTTCCAGCCTGAAGCACTCATGGTGACCCCGACGGTATGCGCGTACCGTTCCGTCCGATCCTTCCTTACCGGACGTTCGTTGCCCTGTAAAGCCCGTTGAAAAAGAAGGGAGGGTCCCTATGATCAGGCCGGGGTTTCAGCCATTCCTTATGTACTGCAGGAGATCACCCGGGTCAGATTGCGTCCTTGCCGCTCTCACCGGTCCGCACCCGAATCACCTCATCCACGGGCATCACGAAGATCTTGCCGTCACCGATCTTTCCTGTGCGGGCCGATTCCATGATTCTCTTCACCACCAGGTCCACCATGGGCTGATCCACAATGATCTCGATCTTGATTTTGGGCAGGAAGTCCACCTGGTATTCGGCGCCCCGATAGATCTCCTTGTGTCCCTTCTGGCGACCGTGTCCCTTGACCTCGGTGACGGTCATGCCTGTTATGCCGATATCGGTCAGTGCCTTCTTCACCTCGTCGAGTTTGAAGGGCTTAATGATGGCTTCGATCTTCTTCATGTGACCTCCTTCATGATTTCTCAGGCGCTGTATGCAGTCTCGCTGTGCTCTCCGAGGTCGAGACCCTGGAGCTCTGTGTCCTCGGGCACACGCAGGCCGAACAGGCGGTCGATGATCTTCAACAGGACCCAGCTCGCGCAGAAGACGTAGGTGCCCACCGCCACAACGCCCATGGCCTGGGCCAGGAGCAGGGAGGGGTTGCCAGCGAGCAGGCCGTCGGCACCTCCGGGGTTGACGGCCCTGGTGGCGAAGACCCCCACGAGGAGGGTACCGACTACGCCTCCCACTCCGTGGATGCCCACCACGTCGAGGCTGTCATCATACCCGATGCGCTGCTTTGATGCAACGCAGGCATAGCACAACAGCCCCGCGAGGCAGCCGATGATGACCGCTGCATTCGGGGTCACGAAGCCGGCACCCGGGGTGATGGTGGCGAGCCCCGCCACGGCACCGGATGCCGCACCCAGTGTTGTCGGCTTGCCCCGGTGGATCCATTCAACGCCGACCCAGGTGACGAGGCCGGCCATTCCCCCGAGGTGAGTCGCTACGAAGGCACCTCCTGCGACCCCGTCGGCGGCCAGGGCACTGCCTCCGTTGAACCCGAACCAGCCGAACCACAGCAGCCCCGTGCCGATGAGCGTCATGGGGAGGTTGTGCGGTATGAAGTTATCCGAGCCGTATCCTTTTCGCGGCCTGATCACCGTCACTGCGGCCAATGCCGCAGCACCGCAGGAGAGATGGACCACGAGCCCGCCGGCAAAGTCCAGGATTCCCAGGTTCCTCAGCCACCCGCCCATGCCCCAAACCCAGTGACAGACCGGGTTGTAGACGAGCACCGCCCACAGGACGCTGAACAGGAGAAAAGGGCCGAACCGCATGCGTTCGGCAAAGGCCCCGGTGATGAGGGCCGGGGTGATGACCGCGAACATGCACTGGAAGACGGCAAAGACAAGGTGGGGAATGGTCGGCCCGTAAGCCTCGTGGGGGGATACTGATACCCCCCTGAGGGCAAACCAGGAGAGGTCGCCGATGATGCCTGCCACATCGGGCCCGAAGGACATGGTGTATCCCAGGTAGATCCATTCGAGGCTGATGACTCCTATCAGGATGAAGCTCTGCATGATGGTGCCGAGCACGTTCTTGGTCCTCACCATGCCGGCATAGAAGACGGCGAGCCCCGGGGTCATGAGCATGACAAGGGCTGCTGAAACGAGGACAAAGGCGGTGTCGGCCTTATCGATGGGTGGCATACGGCAAACCTCCTCAAGAGTGTTTTCCCCATGGGTAGAGAGCAAAGGGGGTGCCATGTCCTGATTTCATCTCATTCCTGGAGAATGCGGGTCGGTTTCTGTGCATTGAAGCGGTTTCAGAGGAAAGAACCTGTTGTGGTGCAGGCCGGTAGATCGGTACGAAAATGTTGGGGACATATCAACATGACACAAAAAAGAACCATGCAGAAGATAAACGGCAGGAGATTCCACCTGCAATGGAAAAGGAGTTCGCATCGTCTCTGTACAGGGGAGATCCTTTCTAAGAGAGCTCCGGCATGCTTTCAGGGCATACGACAGCGGATTGGAAAGCTTCATTGGCACCGTTCTGGCAACAGGGGAGCCATGTGCGGGATCATGGGAATCTACCACCCGGGGCATGTGTCCGGCGTCAATGAGCAGTCCATCAGGCGGATGCTCTCCAGCGTGGTTCACCGGGGACCGGACGGGCAGGGCCTGTTCCGGGACGATTCCGTGCTCCTGGGCCACAGGCGGCTGTCCATCATCGACCTCGCAGCCGGCACCCAGCCCATGGGCAACGAGGACCATACCGTCCATGTCTGTGCCAACGGCGAGATCTTCAACTACCGTGAGCTTACGGCCCAGCTGACCGCACAGGGCCACCGGTTCCGGACAAGCTGCGACATCGAGGTGATCCTGCACCTCTACGAGCAGTATGGGCTCGATCTGTTCGAGCACATGGAGGGGCAGTTCGCCTTTGCCCTGTGGGACGCGCCCAGGAGGCAGCTCGTGCTTGCCCGGGACCGCTTCGGGATCGCCCCGTTGTATTACGCCAGGCACGGCGATTCCCTCCTCTTCGCCTCAGAGGTCAAGGCCATGCTGCCCCTGCTGGACAGACTCAGGCTGTCTCCCGAGGGCATGGCGCAGGTCTTCACCTTCTGGTCAGCCGTGGCGCCCAGGACGGTCTTCGAGGGCATAGAACAGCTCAGGCCAGGCCAGTGCATAGTCTTCAAGGATGGGTCCCGCAGGGACTTCATCTACTGGGACGTCGATTTCCCCCCCGAAGGGCTCCATGACATCCGCGACGAGGCAAAGGCCATGGCAGGCCTCCGTGAGATCCTGGACGAATCGGCCTCGCTGCGGCTCCGTTCCGATGTGCCGGTGGGTGCATACCTGAGCGGCGGGCTCGATTCCAGCGTGATCTCCGTGCTGGTGAAAAGGCATGTCCCCGGCATGGAGACCTTCTCGGTGAGCTTTGCAGACCCGGCCTTCGACGAGTCGCTCTTCCAGGAGTCCATGGGAATGAGCCTGGGTACACACCACCACGTGAGAAAGATCTCCCATGAGGATATCGGCAGTGTGTTCGAGCAGGTGGTCTGGCACACCGAGACGCCCGTCCTCAGATCCGCACCGGCGCCCATGTTCCTTCTCTCGCAACTCACGCGGTCCAGTGGCATCAAGGTGGTGCTCACCGGCGAGGGTGCGGACGAGCTCTTCGGCGGGTATGATATCTTCAAGGAATCACTCATCCGGAGGTTCTGGGCCAGACGTCCGGACTCCACCATGCGCCCGCTGCTGCTCTTCACCCTGTATCCCCATTCGCCGGTGCAGATGAAGCGTTCGGGCCGCCTCCTCATGTCCTTCTACAGGGAAGATCTCATGGACACCGGTCATTTCGGCTATTCCCATCTTCCCACCTGGAGGAACACCTCTGCCATCAGCCAGTACTTCACCGAGGATTTCCGCGCTTCAATCGGGGACTACGATCCGGTGGAGGAGCTCGGCGGCATGATACCCCGGGCCTATGCGACCTGGCACCCGCTCAACCAGGCCCAGTACCTCGAGATAAAACTCCTGCTGGCCGGGTACCTCCTCTCGTCCCAGGGGGAGCGCATGACCATGGCCCACGGCGTCGAGGGCCGCTATCCCTTCCTGAGTCACCGCGTGGCGGAATTTGCCTCGCGCCTGAGCCCGCAGCTCAAGATCAGGGGGCTCAGGGAGAAGTATATCCTGAAACGGGCCTTCAGGAAGGATCTGCCCGGGGAGATCTTTTCCCGGGTCAAACAGCCCTACGGGGCACCCAACAAGGAGGCCTTGTTCTGCGGTGACTCACTCAGGGCTGATGTGGCACCCTACCTGGACAGGGATGCCGTCGCCTCGGGGGGCATCTTTGATCCTGACCGCGTGGAGATGCTCGTCGCCAAATGCTCGCGCATTACCCGTGCCGGTTTCAGGGACAGCAGCGCGCTCCTGGGGTTGCTCTCCACACAGATGCTCCTGAAGCAGTTCTGTTGATATATCCTGCGACACCTTGAGATATTCCTCCATGGTGTTATTATACCTGTATGGTTCGTGCAGCTTTCACCAGCCGGTAGGGGCATACATACAATCCACCACAGGAGGGGCTATGGTCATAGATTGTCATTATCATCTGGAGGAGAGGGCCTTATCGGCGGATGCGCTGATCAGGGAGATGGACCGGTGCGGGGTCGCCAAGAACGCGCTCATGGGGAGCATGGTGGCACCCTTCCATGAGCCGCCCAAATTCATGATCTCACTCCTGCAGGCTCTCATCGAGAAGGCCTTCACCAGGGGCCTCGCCAGGGCCCTGGTTTCCAACTTCACGGACAGGGGGGAGGTCAAGATCCTGGGCAGGCCGTACACCATAGAAACCGATCCCGACAACCAGAAGGTCTTCGAGGCCGTGAAGAAATACCCGGACCGTTTTCTCGGCTGGGTCTTCGTGAACCCCCGGGGGAAGAAGGACATGGTGTCCGAATTCGAAAAGTACAAGGACAGTCCGGGATTCATCGGGGTGAAGGCCCATCCGTTCTGGCACCACTTCAGACCCGTGGAACTCGCCCCCGTCGGGCAGCGGCTGGCCGGGATCGGCAAGCCCCTGCTCATCCATGCGGGTTTCGGTGGGGAGGGGGATTTCGAGGCCCTGCTGGGGCGGGTTCCCGACCTCAAGCTCATCCTCGCCCATGCCGGCTTCCCGGAGTACGGAGACACCTGGGCCAGGATAAAGGGCCGCAGGAACGTGTACCTGGACCTCTCCCAGACCAGCTACACGAGTGAGCGGGCCACGCGGGAATCCGTGGACTACCTCGGACCTGACCGCCTCTTCTTCGGCACCGACGGTCCCTACGGCTTCCACGGACCCGACGGCAGGTACGACTACGGCTTCATCAAGCGCCGCATCGAACGGATGTTCCCGGACAGGGGCGTGCAGGCGAGGCTGCTGGGGGAAAATTTCGCGGAGGTCGCTGGCCTGGCATAGGGTGACCGCAGGGCACATTCCTGATGTGAATAGGGAAGGCGCTCCCATGCTTTTTCTGCATTTGACACCCATCCCCTGATGCTCTAGTTCTCAGGAGTGCCTCTCAGAGGCCCGCTCCGGCGGGGTGCCCGACACTCCTGCCGGAGAGAAGGGATGCCCGGTGGAAACCAGGGAACACATCTATCTCGACAACGCGGCGAGCTCGTGGCCCAAGCCGGAAAGCGTCATCCGGGCGGTGGAGCTGACCCTGAGGGAAGCGGCGGCCAACCCGGGCAGGTCGGGCCACAGCCTCTCGGTGGAGGCGGCACGCATCATCTCAGATGCACGCTCCGAGGCGGCCGCCTTCTTCGGAGTGGCCGACCCCCTCAGGATCGTATTCACGAAGAACGCCACCGAGTCGCTCAACATCGTCATCAATGGCCTGCTCAGGCCGGGTGACCATGTGATCACCTCACGAATGGAGCACAACTCCGTGATGCGGCCGCTGAACGCAGCCCGGGAGCGGGGGATCTCCATCAGCTCGGTTCGGTGCTCACGGACCGGAGAGCTCGACCCCGACGATGTCAGGAAGGCCGTCACGAAGGACACCAGGCTCGTCGTCCTCACCCACGCCTCCAACGTGACAGGCACCATCATGCCGGTGGCCGAGGTGGGGGCAATCACCCGGGGTGAAGGCATCCCGTTCTGTGTGGATGCGGCACAGAGCGCCGGCTGCCTTCCCATCGATGTGGACGCCATGAACATCGACCTCCTGGCCTTCACCGGTCACAAGGCCCTCTACGGCCCCCAGGGTACGGGGGGGCTCTTCATCAGGGGCGGTCTCGAGGCTGAGATCTCCCCCCTGGTCATGGGAGGGACGGGCAGTGCATCAGAACACGAGGAGCAGCCGCTGTTCATGCCCGACAAGTATGAATCCGGCACGCCGAACACGGCCGGCATCGCCGGCCTGCTCGAGGGTGGGCGCTTCGTTTCGTCGCAGGGTATCGCCTCCATCAGGGACCATGAGATGGCCCTGGCCTCCGTGCTCCTGGAAGGCCTCGACGGCATCCCCGGGGTGCGCGTGCATGGCCCGGCCGAGCCGGAGAAGAGGATCCCCGTGGTCTCGTTCACCGTGGACGGCATGGATGCATCCGAGGTTGCATACAGGCTCGATGACGGATGCGGCATCATGGTCCGGCCGGGACTGCACTGTGCACCCTCGGCCCACCGTACCCTGGGGACTTTCCCGGGGGGTACCGTGCGTTTCGGTTTCGGGTTCTTCAATACCGCCGAACAGGTCCGGACGGCCCTGGAAGCTGTGTCGTCCATCGTGAACAAACCATGACAGGACAGGAGGGAATCCATGGCTCATACCGTTGACGCACGGGGACTGGCGTGCCCGCAGCCCGTCATTCTCGCAAAGAAGGCCCTGGAGCGGCACGACGAGGTCACGGTCATCGTGAACGACACGACGGCCCGCGAGAACGTCAAGAAGCTCGCAGCGAGCCTCGGCCATGCTGTCGTGGAGGAGCGGCAGGGCAGCGAGACCCGGATCACCATCACCAGGGCAGAGTCATGCCCCCTTGCGGAGGACATCATCTCCGCAGGTGGGCCGGTGGTGGTCACCATCTCTTCGGATACCATGGGCAGGGGGGATGACACCCTCGGCGCAGTGCTCATGAAGAGCCTCATCCACACCCTCCTGGACACGTCGCCCAGGCCCGATTCCATGATCTTCTTCAATGCAGGGGTGAGGCTCACCGTGGAGGGTTCGGACGTCCTGGACGACCTCAGGGCGCTGGCCGACGCAGGGGTGAAGGTCCTTGCCTGCGGCACCTGCCTGAACTTCTTCGAGATAAAGGACAAGCTCGCCGTGGGCGCAGTTTCGAACATGTACGACATCGCCCGGACCATGCTCAACGCGGGCAGGCTCGTCCAGGTATGAACCGGGCCGGACGGAGCGTCATCCTGTTCGAATCCGTGAGCTCCGCGCTGCATGCCGAGAAGATCCTGAAGGCAGGCGGTATAGCCCACAAGATCATACCGGTTCCCAAGCACATCAGTTCTGACTGCGGCGTGTGCATCCGCGTCGAGGGCGAGTACCTCGAACAGGCAGGGCGTGCCCTCGAAGGAAAGGTCAGGGTGCTCGGTGTCCGTCAGCTGCCTGAGGCCAAGGGACGGTGAGGTGAGGCGGGGGAGATGGGCATTCCCATGAAGAAGCATCGATGCTATGATCAGACATGTGACAGGTAAGGCGCGGGGTCCTGAGAGATGAAGGCGGGGACGTGATGGCCGCCTGTTCAAGTCGAGTGAAAGGAGCTGGTATGAAAAAGGTCAATGAAGGTAAAAAGTGTTCCTATGCCGTGAATGAGGCGGGAGTCGCCCTCATGGAGGTCAGCAATCCGCCCATGAACGCCCTGAGCAGGCCGGTTCTGGCAGACATCCGCGACACCCTCACCAAGGCGCTGGCCGACGGTGCCGTGCGGGTCATCGTGTTCACCGGTGCGGGCAAGGCGTTCATCGCAGGTGCGGACATAAGCGAGTTCAACAATTACGAGACCGCCCAGGAAGGGGCCGACTTCCTCATCCCCGGCCAGGAGCTCTCCCATGTGTTCATGAACGCGGACAAGCCCGTCATCGCGGCCATCAACGGGTTCTGCCTCGGGGGGGGGATGGAGCTGGCGCTCGCCTGCCACATAAGGCTTGCCGACGAGGGGGCGATGCTGGGACTTCCTGAGATCAAGCTGGGCATCATCCCCGGTTACGGGGGGACCCAGAGGACCACGAGGCTCATCGGCATGGGCAGGGCCCTGGAGCTTATCCTCTCAGGCAATTTCCTCAACGGGAAACAGGCCGAGGAGTACGGGCTCGTGAACAGGGCTGTGACCAAGGGGACCGTGGTCGAGGAGGCGCTCAAGCTTGCCGCCACCATCGCCTCCAGGAGCCGCATAGCGGTACAGGCTGCGCTCAGGGCGGCCCACGAGGGGATCACCATGGATCTCACCACGGCGATGAAGTATGAGCGCGAGCAGTTCGGCATATGCTTTGCGAGCGAGGACAAGAAGGAAGGCATTGCCGCCTTCACCCAGAAGCGGGAACCTCGCTTCACCGACAAATAACAAATACGGGGACAGCATACATAATTCATGAATTATGTATGCTGTCCCCTGTCTTCTCTTCATCTCCGAGTTCGTGTATCGGTTGCATTGCCATGTACTTTTCAGCAGGTGCCTCAGCAGCCCCTCAGCAGCCCCTTGATTTTTTATTGCGAGACATTATCTCTCTACTATCAGGAATAAGTCCTGGATAATAATATACGACAAGAGAGGTAC
>JALOOZ010000067.1 GCA_025454155.1 Thermodesulfobacteriota bacterium | reverse complement strand
GTAGCCGAAATGCACGTTGGCATCGGCGATCAGTTGCCGGCGCACGTTGCGGCGATCCCAGGTCGACTCGCTCAGCATGTGGTGCAGTCTCTGGTACCGGCTGCCCGAGACGGTCTCGGCCATCTTCTCAATGTTGCGTCGCTGGCACTGGAACAAGCCATGCACATAGAGGCGCGCGGAGTCTTCGACCGAGCGGGTGAGGCTCTGGAAGCACCCAAGGTACGGCGCGAAGTGGGAATCGAAGTGCGCGAGCGCGGAAGCGACCAGCACGGCAATGCTATTCGGGTATTTGAGTTGACATCGTAATCATCAACTCCATCAAAATGTTCATATAAACAACGTATTGCATTATGCCATTTGACGACCGCAGATGATTAAAATCTAATCTGACAAAATAAAATTATGCAAGCCCTGCATTCTTTAGGGAGGGTTCCCAAATGCGCGCAAGCTTGTTGAATCCTCGTGGGGTCGGATGCAGTTCGTTTGCCCACTGATCTGCCAGAAGTGTTTTCCTGGCATCGGTATTTATTTTTTATCTGTTCAAACATAGAGGAACCACCCCTGATCACTTATGCCTTAAACGATTGGGCGTGTTAAAGGTTACAGTATCTCAGAACAATAAGGCCATCTCGAATAATCCACTTTTTCGAATACCGACATGTATGCTGGGACTGGTTCATCAACAATATGTCTAAAAAGGGAATAATGACCAATGACTATTGAAGCATACCGATGGTCCCTTCGATAAGCTCATCCCGATGGTCTGCTGGCTCAAAGCTCAGGATGCATTTCATTGCATGCCGCTGAAAGGATCTCTTGCTTCCTTCAGAGCAGCACCCGGCTTATGGCCCGCTCAACGGCAGGCTTCATGGCCTCCGCAAGGACCGCATGGCCCCGCTCGTTGGGCAGCCGGCCGTCGTGCTGGACGAGATCGGCGTTCTTCAGCCCGTGGTCCTGCAGATAGCCGGCCCAGTAGGTGTGCGTGGCCACCATGCCGCAGCCCAGGTCCTGGCAGACCTCGCGGATGGTGCGGTAGTAGATGTGCACGGCATCCATCTCATACGGGTCATCGAAGGTATGCGATGTGGGCAAGAGGATGAAGGGGTCGAAGAGCTCCCGCGCCAGACGCACCATGCGGACCAGGTTCTCCTTGAACTCCGAACGGTAGACCGGGAAGAAGGCGTCCTCGACGCCGAAGTGGATCATGAGGATCTCCGGCCTGTGCGGCGCGATATCCTCGAGGAAGGTCCCTATGCCGTCAAAGGAGTTGTCGCCGTGTCGCGTCCGGTCGATGAACTCGATGCCCCGGTGGTTGCAGTATTCATGCACTCGGTCCACATAGCCCCGGACCACCCCGACACCTGCCGCGATGCTTCCTCCCCTCACGAGCAGCTTCGGCATCATCGCTCATCCGGGACAGGGATCCTGGACTCGCAGGGGACACCGGTCTGGCAGAGCCCGCAGCTGTACCCGTCGAAGCCGTAGTTCTCTTTAATATAAGGTATGACCTTGCCGAAGATAAAGTCGAAGCACTTGCCCTTGTCGTGACCCTTTTCGCTGATGGCCCCGGCCGGGCAGCGCTCAGCGCATTTTCTGCAGGCATTCTTCGCGTAGTGCAGGCAATACTGGGTGTGCGAGGTGTAAGCCCTCGGCGTCGGGGGAATCCTGATGCCGGCCACCACGGAACCCGCTCGCATGGCCTTGCCGGCAGGGGTGATGAGCCCGTCCGACAGGCCGAAGGTGCCCAGGCCCGAGACAAAGGCCGCGTGCCGCTCGGACCAGGAGGAGGCGAGCCCGAACCGTTCCGAGTTCTGCCAGGAGAAGCCGGGCAGCAGAGTGGGGGCTGCGGCATCAATGCCGGAGGCCTGGAGGCTTTCCACGACATGTCTCTTGAGCAGATCGTTGATCTCTTCCCCGAAGGTCCGAGTCCGCGCCCAGCGACGCGAGGGGACCGAAGTCTCGTTCCTGTTGTCCGCCCTGGTGGCCTCCGTCTGGGGGAGGATCCAGCTGATCACGGTGAGCCCGGCCGGGGGGATGCGCGCTTCCGGAAAGGCCTGAGCGAAGGCCTCGGCGGGGGTCCAGTGGAAGGGGCCGACGGCAGACTTGAGGGTCAGCCAGAGGGGGTCGTCACCGCTGGAGAAGCCGACCAGGGGTTCTGCCCATGCCGGTTCCCCCGGTTCCTCCCAGAGCGAGTTCCGCGAAGGATCGTCAAGGTACGAAGTGATCAGGGAGCGTATCCAGAGAGAAGGATCGTGCGTCTTGTCGGGGCCCATGGGTTCCTCCTTGCCGTGACGTGTCCCATGGTCTCATGGGACGCATACCTGAGTTATAGCACGAACCGCCATCGATTGGCACCCGTCAGGATGTCATCGCAGGGTCCTGCCGGCGGGGTCACGGTCCATGCCATGAACAGGTCTGGAAGCGGTGACAATAATTTCCTCGTGATGGATGCCGTAGACCAGATCCAACGATCGTCGGATTGCAAGGAAAAGATCTTCGTTCATGGGAATTGAGCCGGGTGGGAATGGGTGTACGCCAGAAGGAAACACCTGATCATTCTTACCGATACCCTTCACAATCGTCCGGGTGAAAACTTCATGACTCAAGAAAATAATGTTGACAGAAATCGAGCGCCTATTGTATGTACTGCCGGTGATGAATGATGATTCACTCATGATCGGGAAGACGTTCTTTCCGGTCTGTTAGGCCTCTTGGGCAGTGGTTTATCAGCATAAGGACAGAGTGGATCCGGTCGATGAAGAATGAAGTTCTGAAACGCAATCCCGTACCGGGACGTATCAATAAAGGAAGGTAGCCAATGCTCGTAGTCGCATGTATCAAACAGGTGCCTGACACCACACAGGTCAAGATCGATCCGGTAACCAACACCCTGGTCCGCGAGGGGATTCCCTTCATCATGAATCCCTTCGACACGCATGCCCTTGAAGAGGCGCTCCGCCTGAAAGACAAGTACGGCGTGCGCGTCGCCGCCATCTCCATGGGTCCGCCCAACGCCGAGATGACGCTGCGCAAGGCGCTGTCGCTGGGTGCAGACGAGGTCGTCCTGCTGTCCGACCGGGCCTTCGGCGGTGCCGACACCCTGGCCACCAGCATGGTCATCGCAGAGGCAGTCAGGAAGCTCGCCGCCAAGGAAGAGCTGGCCCTGGTGATCTGCGGAAAGCAGACCATCGACGGCGACACCGCCCAGGTCGGCCCCGGCATTGCCATCCGCATGAATTTGGTCCCGCTCACCCTGGTGGACCGCATCGTAGACCTCGACCTCAAGGCCAAGAAGATCACGGTGAGCAGGAAACTCGAAGGCCGCCACGAGATAGTCGAGGCGAAGATGCCCGCCATGCTGACCGTGGTCAGGGAGATCAACAAGCCACGGTACCCGTCGGTTCCCATGCGCCTCGAGGCCCAGGACATGACCGTGACCCTGTGGGACAACAAGGTCATGAACCTCGACGTGAACCAGATCGGGCTGAAGGGCTCACCCACGGCGGTGCGTAAGATCTTCTCCCCCGAACGCGAACAGGGCGAGATCGTGGGCGACGGTGCGGGCGACCCGGCCGGCACGGCAAAGCTCCTGGTGGAAAAGCTGGTGCAGAAGGAACTGCTGGCGCTGTAAGCTGCCGCATAACGACGTGACTCCATACATAGAGAGACAGGACAGATGGAAAAGCCAAAGAAAGTAAAGAAACCGCGAGGAAAGGCCTCTCTCATCCCCAACAAGTGTATCTCCTGCGGGGCCAGGTGCCAGAGCTCCTGCCCGGTAGAGGCAATCGAGATGACCGAAAACGGCGAGCCGATCATTTCCGCCGAGAAGTGTATCGGCTGCCAGAAGTGCATCAAGATATGCCCCGCCGAGGCCCTCGAGATGTTCTTCACCCCCGAGGAGTTGGAGATCCTCAAGCAGCTCGCCTCCGAAAAGGGCGCTGCAGGCGCCGAGGAGGAAGAAGACTCCGAAGAGTCCAAGCTGAAGAAATTCCTTGCCCAGTACAAGGGCGTGTGGGTCTTCGTGGAACAGACCGACTGCACCCCGGCCAAGGTCTCCTGGGAGCTCCTGGGTGTAGGCGCACAGCTTGCTTCGGCCCTGCAGGTCGAGCTCTGCGCGGTGGTTCTCGGCCACAACGTCGAAAGGCTCTGCCATGAGGCGTTTTCCTACGGCGCCACCAAGGCATATCTCATCGATGACCCCATCCTGCACAATTACCGCACGGCCACCTACCTGGAGGGCTTCTGCTCCCTGGTGGAGAAATACAAGCCCGAGGTCGTGCTCATGGGAGCCACCGGTCTCGGCAGGGACTTGGCTGGTGCTGTCGCCACACGGCTCAGAACCGGCCTGACGGCGGACTGCACAGGCCTCGGCATCGACGAGAAGAGGCAGCTGCTGCAGACACGTCCTGCCTTCGGCGGCAACATCATGGCCACCATCTTCTGCGAGCAGAGACGGCCGCAGATGGCCTCTGTCCGCCCCCACGTGATGCCCATGCCGGCAAAGAACGAGAGCGCGACGGGCGAGATCATCCGCGAAAAGATCAACATGAAGGAAGACGATGTCCTCACCAAGGTGCTCGAGGTCATCTCGGACGCCGGCCACATGGACAGCGTGGACATAGGCGGAGCGGAATTCATCGTTTCCGGCGGACGGGGAATGATGTCAAAGGAGAACTTCAAGATCCTGCAGGACCTGGCAGAGGAACTGGGCGGCGTGGTGGCATGCTCCAGGAGCGCGGTGGATGCGGGCTGGCTGCCCGTCGAACGCCAGGTGGGGCAGACCGGAAAGACCGTGCGCCCCAAGATCTACATCGCATGCGGCATCAGCGGCGCCATCCAGCACCTGGTGGGCATGCAGGACTCCGACCTGATCATTGCCATCAACCGCGACAAGGAGGCCCCCATCTTCGAGGTGGCGACCTTCGGCATCGTGGGCGATCTCTTCCAGATCGTGCCAGCCATCACGGACCATATCAGGCAGGTGAAGACCACCAGAGGGACACCAAAGGTCTGTTAGACGAGAGAATACCACAGAAAAGGATATTTTCATGATACCGAATCCGAAAGTTTTCACGATAGTGTTCGCGGCCGCCATCCTCCTGTTCATATGGAGCTGTGTGCGCCGCTTCAGCCTCGTCACCATCGGCAAGCCGGAAGACCGGTTCGATAACTTCCCAGCCAGGATTCGAGACACCTTCGTCTACGCCTTTGCCCAGAAGCGGGTGCTGCAAAAGGCCTTCGGTCTCAACCACTTCATCCTGTTCTGGTCGTTCATGGTCCTGCTGCTGGCCAATGGGGAGTTCGTCCTGAAGGGCCTTCACCACTCCATAACCTTCATGGCCCTCCCGAGCGTGATCCATAACCCGCTCTACTTCCTCTTCGACCTCGTCTCGCTCTTCGCCCTGCTCTGCGTGGTAGTGGCCGGTATCAGGAGGATCGTGGCCCCGCCGTATCCCGAGGCCATCACAGCCGACGCCTATTTCATCCTGGGCATGATCGCGGGCCTCATGATCGCCTACTTCAACCTCCACGGCGTGGAGATCGCCATAGGAGAGGTGACGGCCACCATGCCCATCTCCGCCGCCGTGGGCAATATGTTCTATGCAGGGATCACTCCCGAGGAGGCGCATCCGCTGATCGCCTTCTGGTGGTGGCTCCATGCGCTCATCTTCCTCCTGTTCCTGAACTACCTGCCCTACAGCAAGCACATGCACATCCTTTCATCCATCCCGAACTGCTACTTCAGACGGTTCGAGAAGGCGAACACCCTGCCGGTTGAGGCCTTCGTGAAGGGCGGCAAGTTCGGCGTGGAGACCATCGACCAGTTCACCTGGAAGGACCTCTTCGACTCCTACTCCTGCACCGAGTGCGGCCGCTGCCAGTTGGTGTGCCCGGCGTCCAGCACGGGCAAGCCGCTCAACCCGAGGCAGATCATCCACGACCTCAAGGTCAACCTGCTCACCAACGGCCCTGCCATGAAGGACGGCGGCAAGCCGACCCTGCCGCTCATCGGCGACGGCGGCGAGGGCAGCATCACCGAGGACCAGATATGGTCCTGCACCAGCTGCGGCGCGTGCATGGAGGTCTGCCCGGTCTTCATCGAGCAGATGCCCAAGATCCTCCAGCTCAGGCGCTACCTGGTGGAGATGAAGGCGCACTTCCCCGAAGAGCTCCTGAACCTCTTCGAGAACATGGAGCAGCGCAGCAACCCGTGGGGCATCGCACCCACCGAGCGGACCAAGTGGTGCTCCCAGCTCAACGTGAAGCCCTTTGACAACACGACCGAGTACCTCCTGTACGTCGGCTGCGCGGGTGCCTTCGACTCCCGCAACAAGCAGGTCACGGTGGCGCTGGCGGGCATCCTGGATGCGGCGGGCGTGTCCTGGGGCATCCTGGGCAAGGAAGAGATGTGCTGCGGCGACTCCTTGCGCAGGCTCGGCAACGAGTTCGTCTTCGACAAGATGGCGAAGGAAAACGTCAAGCTCTGGAAGGACAGGGGCGTGAAGAAGATCATCACCATGTGCCCCCACTGCTTCTCCACACTGAAGAACGACTACCGGCAGTATGGCTTCGATGGCGAGGTCATCCACCATGCGGACCTCATCAACGAACTGCTGGGCAAGGGCAGGCTCAAGCTCAAGAAGTCGGCCGACATGGGCAAGGTTGTGTTCCACGATTCATGCTACCTCGGCCGCCACAACGACATCTACGATTCGCCCCGGGCTGTCATCAGCAAGGCCACGGGCAAGGCGCCGGTGGAAATGGATCGCAAGCTCGGCGAGTCATTCTGCTGCGGCGCAGGCGGAGGCAGGATGTGGATGGAGGAGCACCTCGGGACGCGCATCAACCTGGAGCGCGTCGACGAGGCTCTCAAGAAGAACCCTGACACGGTCTGCGTGACCTGCCCCTACTGCATGACCATGTTCGACGACGGTCTCAAGGACAGGAACGCGGACAAGGTCGTGGTGAAGGACATCGCCGAGATCGTGGCGGAGGGGCTGAGATAGGAAGATCGGCCCCTGCCCGGATGCGAAGGACGACGGCCCCCGGCTTTTCAAGCCGGGGGCTTTTCCATGCCGGGTGAAGGTTCAAGGCAGGGATCAAACTACCCCTGTTGTTATTGGTATGAATCTGATAATTATTTCTATCCAGGATGATACTGTTGATCCCCATAGACCAGAGTAAATAGATCCAGCGGCGTTGTATGTGGAAGAAACTGATTCATTATCTGCTGAGCGAGCCCAGACAGCACACCATGAGCCTCTTCCTGGGGATCCTGTGCCTCGAGGTTTTCATACTCGCGCCGCTCTCACGTGTGGAAGGGACTCTGACAGCCGTCATCAACGGCATCGTTTTCTCTCTCCTGCTGGTGGTGGGCGTCCTCGCCATGGCACCACGGCCCCTGATCCAGGTCGTCTCAGCAGCAATTGTGACCCTTGCCATCGTTTTGAGGTGGCTTGCCAATCTCGGAGTATCACCGCAGTTTTTCCTCTGGGACAGGATCGCCTCCCTGGCGGCAAGCCTGGTCTTCCTGGCCTTGGTCCTCTGGCAGGTCTATCGCGAAAGCCCGGTGACGGTGCACAAGATCAGGGGTGCCGTGGCCGCCTACCTGCTTCTGGCTATTATCTTCGCCTTCTCGTATAACATCATGGAACTGCTCCATCCCGGTTCTTTTTCCGCCACCTCGCCTGGCGGAGAATTCCATGCGCACCGGGTGGATGCATTCCTCTATTTCAGCACCTCCACGCTCACCACGGTGGGCTTCGGTGACATCACGGCCGTGCACCCTGTTGCACGCTCGCTCGTGATGCTCGAATCCATCATCGGAATTCTCTACCCTGTGGTTCTCATCGGTTTTTTGATCTCTCTGCACATCGAATGGCTGCGGGGAAAGACGTGATCCAGTGGCACAAAGGAGATGAACATGGGGAATGACCGCTCGATCCACCGCACCCTCATCGTCCGCATCCTCGCGACTGCACTCGTAATCGCCTTCGCCCTCATGGCCCTTGTGCTGTGGGTGGAACTCAGAAACGTCAACATCAAGGTTGCGGACCAGGCAACGGTGGCAGTTGAACGCCTGCGCCTGTCCATCCTGCACCATCTCGACGCCCCTGGCCTCGGCGACCACGACCAGATACGGCAGACCCTTGAAAAACCCCTTGCCGTGAAGATACGGCCCTCCGAGGGATACTTCGTCTTTGTCCGCATCTTCGACCCTTCATTCCGGGAGGTTGCCCGGGTCAGCGACCCTGCCTATGCACATATCAAGGCGGTCACGGATTACGTCGCCACGGGGATGGACAACGATGCGCTCAGGGAGCGCGGTGTCTGGAGCAGGGCCTCCCGTCTGGAGGGTACGCTTGTCATCCACCAGGGTGCTGTCCTGAGGAACAGCGCGGGTGACCCTGCCGGGTATGTCGAAGGGGTCTATGCCGTCTCCCCCGGGTTCCTTTCAAAGGCACGGTACCAGGCCTTTGTCATCGCTGCGATCGCGTCGCTCATCGTTCTGCTCACCGCCCTGCTCCTCTACCCGGTTATCAACCGGCTCCTGGGCAGGGTAGCGGGCCTGTCTGAGGACCTCCTGCATGCCAACATGGAGGTCCTGAACGTGCTCGGGAGCGCCATAGCCAAGAGGGACAACGACACGGACATCCACAACTACCGGGTCACCATCTATTCCATCCGTCTCGGCCAGGAGGCAGGCCTCTCCGACGGAGAGATGCGCTCGCTCATCAAGGGCGCGTTCCTCCACGACGTGGGCAAGATCGGCATCAGGGACAACATCCTGCTCAAGCCGGGCAACCTGACGGAATCCGAATTCAAGGAGATGAAGCAGCATGTCCGGCACGGACTGGATATCGTGGGCCGCTCGGCCTGGCTCAAGGATGCGGCCCCGGTGGTGGGCGGCCACCACGAGAAGTACGACGGCTCCGGATACCTCGAGGGGAAAAACGGCAGCGACATCCCGAAGGTGGCGCGCATCTTCGCCGTGGCGGATGTCTTCGACGCACTGACCTCCAAGCGGCCTTACAAGGAGGCCATGGGGTTCGAGGAGTCCATGAAGATCCTCGACAAGGGAAGAGGCTCCCATTTCGACCCGGAGATCCTGGATGCCTTCGCGAGGATCGCGCCCGGGCTGTACGATGCCTATGCAGGCAGGGACGACTCCGGGCCCAGGGACGACCTGCGGAGGATGGGGGTCCCGTATTTCTTCAAACGCAATGTCCAGGCGGCTGAATAACGAACTGGACAAGGCAGGGATGATGTGAGGCAGGATTGCAGAAGGGGGACAAGATGGTGAAGAGGATCTTTTTCGCGGCATGTATCATGGCAGCCCTGCTGGGCTTCACCTCCGTCCAGGCGGCGGAGCTCCACGGGGTTGTCACGGACAAGGGCGGCAAGCCCGTGGTCATCCAGGTGGTGCTCAAGGATGCCAAGGGGGTCCAGGTGGGCGAGCCGGTCACCACGGACAAGGGCGGCGCCTATGCCTTCAAGGACATCAAGCCGGGGGCCTACACGGTGGCGGTGGGAAAGGACGAGTGGAAGATATTTGTCGGGCCCGGCGAGACCCGCAGGGACTTCACCCTCAAGTGAAGAACGGGGGATGTGTCATGCCTGAAGAAAACAAGGTGAAGAAGGATCTCTGGGACATCCTCAACGCCCTCGGCCCGGCCCTGATTGCCGCCGTTGTGGCAGTCCTGGGCATCATGTACAGCTCCCAGCAGACCGAGATCTCGAAGGCCACCGAGATGCGGCAGGTGTACACGAACATCATGGCCCAGCGCGAGACCTCCGACAATTCCATCCGCGCCACCATGTTCGGAATGCTCTTCAACGCTATGTTCGACAAGGGCCTGGATTCTGCGGAAAAGAATCCGGATGACATCCAGGCAGGTACCTTTACGGTTACCAACCTGGGCAGTTTTGGCAGCCTAACCGGCTCACCCATCATCAGCCAACCCCAGGTAGCCATCCTTGGATTGGGAGTTATTAAAAAGAAACCCGCTGTAATTGAAACAGATGAGGGGGATACGATCGCTATCAGGCACATCTGCATCCTCTCGCTTTCCTATGATCACCGTGTCGTTGACGGGGCATTGGGAGGAATGTACCTGCAGCGGATCGGAGAATACCTGGAAAATTTCGACACAAGCAGAACCCTATGACGATACGGGAAGGTTACTCTCCCGGGACTGATACTTCCTCACTACTTGCACTAGCATCGTCCCGGATTAAGGGTGCCTTTCCTTTTCATCCTTAAACATCATTCCATGGAATTGAACCTTACTCGACCCCTAGCCTTCTTTGACCTTGAAACCACCGGAATCGACATTGCCCGGGACAGGATCGTTGAAATCAGCATTTTCAAACTGGCTGCCGATGGATCTCAGAAGATAAGGACCCACCTCGTTAATCCGACTGTGCCTATACCGGAGAAAGCAATCCGCATCCATGGGATAACGGATGAAATGGTCAGGGATAAGCCTGCATTCAAGGAACTGGCCGGTGATCTGGCCACGTTTCTGTCAAATTGTGACCTGGGGGGCTATAATATCATCAAATTTGACGTACCCCTGCTTGCCGAGGAATTCCTCAGAGCCGGGGTTGACTTTGATATGCGTTCGCGACGGATCATCGATGTACAGAACATCTTCCATAAAATGGAACCCCGTACCCTGAAAGCAGCCTATAAATTCTATTGCCAGCAGGAACTGAAGGATGCCCACAGCGCAGAGGCCGATGCCAAAGCCACGATGGATGTGCTCAAAGCCCAGCTGGAAAGGTACAAGGAGGTGCCCTATACCGATTCAGAAGGACTGGTAACCTATCCGATCACCAATGATGTGGAGGCTCTGAGCCGGTTCTCCTATTACACCCGTAATGCCGATCTGGTTGGCCATATCATCTATAACGATGCCGGCAAGGAGGTGTTTAATTTCGGTAAATATAAAGGCCGGCTTGTCGAGGAAGTGTTCCTCCAGGAACCGCAATATTACGATTGGATGATGAAAAGTGCTTTCCCCCTGTATACGCAGAAAGTGATCACGGCTATCAAGCTTAGGGGAATCAGGGGTGGGAATGTGATGATTAAATAGCTGCAAGCTTCAAGCTTCAAGCTGCAAGCTATAGGTCTTTTTTATAATGGGTTCCAAGTGGCAACTTGTAGTAAAACAATATAAGATGAAAATAATCTGCATCGGACGAAATTATGTAGAACATGCAAGGGAACTAAACCATCCGGTCCCGGCAGAGCCTATTTTTTTTCTGAAACCCGATTCTTCATTGCTCAGGAAGAACAGGCCATTTTACTATCCTGACTTCAGTCAGGAAATCCATTATGAGGCAGAGATCGTCGTCCGGATCTGCAAAACCGGAAAATATATCGAAGAGAAGCTTGCGCCAACATATTATGACTCTGTGGCTATCGGCATCGATTTCACTGCACGGGACGTGCAGCAAAGAGCAAAAGAAAAAGGCCTGCCCTGGACCAAAGCCAAAGGATTTGATGGTTCAGCCCCGATAAGCCCTTTTATTCCCCTCAGTGAACTTCCTCCTATCGACCGGATTGGATTTCATTTGACAGTGAACGGCCAGGCCGTTCAGCGGGGGAATACAGGCGAAATGATTTTCCCTGTGGATAGGCTTATCTCTGATATTTCGCGCTACATGACGCTCAAAACCGGCGACCTTATCTTTACGGGCACTCCTTCCGGAGTGGGCCCGGTAAAAGTCGGAGACAGACTGGAGGTTTACATCGAAGGCAGGAAAATGCTGTGGTGTGAGATCAAATGAACAGATAACCGGCGCTTCAGAGAAAGATAATCTCTTCGATCACCTCGCTCCCAGCTTCTTTGTTCAATAATTCAAGCAATTGCTGTCGGGAAAAAAGCAGTTCGTTTTTAAGTGC
>JALOOZ010000066.1 GCA_025454155.1 Thermodesulfobacteriota bacterium | reverse complement strand
CATGTATTTCAATGAACTGCACCTTGACGAGCGCATCATGCTCGGTATCAGCGATGCGGGATTCACCGAGTGCACACCGGTGCAGGCGGCTACGTTCCAGCACAGCCTCGCCGGCAAGGACATCTGCGCCCAGTCGCAGACGGGAACAGGCAAGACTGCGGTCTTTCTCATAACCATCTTCCAGCGCCTGAAGGAGTCGAACGGGAAGAAGGCCATGATCATCGTGCCCACCCGCGAGCTGGCCGTCCAGGTGGAGCGCGAGGCCGAGCTCCTGGGCGCCCATCTCGACTACCGGACAGCATGCATCTACGGCGGCGTGGGGTACAAGAGCCAGGAACAGCAGCTCAAACAGGGGGCCAACATCATCGTGGGGACCCCGGGGAGGATCCTCGACCTCCACCGTTCAGGCAAGCTCGGATTCAGGGATGTCGGCATCCTGGTCATAGACGAGGCGGACCGCCTCTTCGACATGGGTTTCATCGCAGACCTGAGGAGGATGCTCCGCGCCATGCCGCCCGTGCACAAGCGGCAGACCATGCTCTTCTCCGCCACGCTGAGCTTCCTGGTCAAGGAACTCGCCTGGCAGTACATGAACAACCCGGTGGAGATCGAGATCGCACCGGAGCAGCTCACCGTGGATACGGTCACCCAGGAGCTCTACCATGCAGGCAACGAGGAGAAGATGAGCCTTCTGCTGGGTCTGCTCAACCGCGAGAAACCCAGAAACTGCATGATCTTCACGAACATGAAGAGCACCGCGGAGAACGTCTCGCGGCGCCTGAGGATGAACGGATTCACCTGCGAGTTCATAACAGGAGACCTCCCCCAGCAGAAGCGGATCCAGGTCATCGACGGGCTGAAGTCAGGCACGGTATCCATCCTCGTGGCCACCAACGTCGCTGCCCGGGGTCTGCACGTGGATGACCTGGACCTGGTGATCAACTATGACCTGCCCGAGGACTGCGAGGACTATGTCCACCGCATCGGACGCACCGCCCGGGTGGGGAAGGACGGCAAGGCCATCTCCATTGCCTGCGAAGACTATGTCCATGCCCTGGAGTCCATCGAGAAGTACGTGGGCATGAAGATACCCGTCATCTGGCCTGACACGAGCCTTTACGTCGAGGACAAGAGCAGGGATGCACGGCGCTCACGGCCCCCCAGGAGGAGGGACGGATTCAGGGACCGGAAAGGGTCTCCCCCACCCCACCGCTCCCGCAGGCGCGGGTGAGGCCCACCTACCTCTTCCGTTTCCTGCCCCCCTGTTCTTTCTTCACGTTCTGCTTCGCTTCGGTCTTGCCTGGTTTCTTATAATCGCCTATGACGCCTTTCAGCGGGCAGACCGTGAATACCGGACATTTCTTGCATCCGGCAACAATGGCGATGGGACACAGGGTCATCTCGCTGCTCCTTTCTCCTGCCTTCACCGCAGGCATGTGAGAGGGTATTTACTTTTCCCTCTCTATCTACAATGTTTCACCATTGCCAATGATTTCTTCAAGGGGAACCTTTATGAAGGATCTTATGGGCGTGAACCTTTTCTTGATCCCTGTTAAGAATCTTGAGAATATATGATATATTTTCTGCATGCCGATGTGGCGGTGAGTCTTCAACACAAATCGATCGAGGGGGTTCACGTATGACTGATATGAAAAGCAATCTCCACAGCCGTCTTCGCACCCTGGCAGACAATCTCTGGTGGACATGGCATCCCGAACTCATCAGCAACAGGCTCAGCGACCTGGACCCCCGCCTATGGCGCCAGGTGGATCACAACCCTGTTGCCTTCATGAATCAGGTCACCCCGGCCCAGGTGGAGGAGCGTGCCTCTGAACTCGTGCTCCACAGCAGGATAAATTATGCCTTCAGGCGACTCAACGAGTATGTGGAGGATCACAATACATGGGGTGCCATACACTGCGGGAACCTGAACAACCGCCCTGTCGCTTACTTCTCCGCAGAGTTCGGCCTGCATGAATCGATTCCCATCTATTCCGGGGGTTTGGGCATCCTGGCGGGAGACCATCTGAAAAGCGCCTCTGACCTGGGGATCCCCCTGATCGGGATCGGACTGCTCTATCACCAGGGCTATTTCTGCCAGCGACTGAACAAGGACGGGTGGCAGGAAGAAGATTACATCAACCTCGATGTCAACATGCTACCGCTCCGGCCGGTCATGGATTCAAAGGGAGTGCCCATGGTCGTGCGTGTCGATACCCGGAGCAACCCTCTCCTGGCCCGCGTGTGGGAGATCCAGGTGGGCCGCATCCGCCTGATGCTGCTCGATTCCAACATCGAAGGCAACTCCCAGAAGGACCGGGAGCTGACTTCCAGACTCTACGGCGGCGATCATGAACAGCGCATCCGCCAGGAGCTGCTGCTGGGTATCGGCGGGGCGCGTATCCTGCAGGGGTTGAACATCTTCCCCGGGGTGCTTCACCTGAACGAGGGGCACAGTTCCTTCGCCATCCTCGAAGAGGTCCGCAGGATCATGGAGTACGACCAGATTCCATTCAAACGTGCCCTCAGGCGTGTTTCCCTGTATACCGTCTTTACAACGCACACCCCTGTGGCGGCTGGCCACGACCGGTTCTCTCCGGACCTGATCGAGGAGCATCTCGGTGTCTTCCGGGAAAACCTGGGGCTTTCGCACAGGGATTTCATGGCCCTGGGACGGGTAAATCCGGCGGACAGTGCAGAGACCTTCTGCATGACGGTCCTGGCGCTGAAGAGCTCACGCCGGGCCAACGGCGTCTCGGCAATCCACGGTGACGTGAGCCGCCTCATGTGGAACTGCCTCTGGCCCGATAGAATCGAATCGGAGATCCCCATCGGCCACATCACCAACGGGGTGCACATATTATCCTGGCTTGCACCTCAGATGTACCAGCTCTTTCAGACGCGACTCGGTCAGGACTGGCCCTCGCGCATGATACACCCGGATGTCTGGGAAAAGGTGGCCGACATAGACGACGCGGAGCTGTGGGAGACGCACCAGACCCTGAAGATGCGCCTCATCGGATTTGTGAGGCGGCGCCTGCAGAAGCAGGCGGAGCGGCTGGGGCAGCGTGACATGCTCAAGCACATCGAGCACATCCTGGACCCGGAGGTGCTCACCATCGGGTGCGCCCGCAGGTTTGCCACATACAAGCGCGGCGACCTCATTGTGGCCGATCTCGAACGCCTGACCCGTCTGCTCAAAGACCCCCGTCGACCCATACAGATCATCTTTGCCGGCAAGGCTCATCCCCGTGACAACGAGGGCAAACACCTCCTGCAGAGGATCGCTCAGCTCAGCTATACGAAAAAGTTCAGGAGCAGCATCGTCTTTGTGGAGAACTACGACTACAACGTGGCGCGCCACCTCGTTCAGGGGGTGGATGTATGGCTGAACACCCCCAGGCGTCCCTTGGAAGCGTGCGGTACCAGCGGCCAGAAGGTGGTCCTGAACGGAGGGCTCAATCTCTCGGTTCTGGACGGGTGGTGGAACGAGGCGTACGACGGCAAGAACGGATTCGCCATCGGCCACGGCGGCATGCACAACGACCTGGCCGTGCAGAACCAGCGGGATTCCGAGTATCTCTATGAAACCCTCGAGAGGGAGGTGATCCCCCTGTACTACCAGCGCGACGTCCATGGTGTCCCCTCACAGTGGGTGAAGCGGATGAAGCATGCCATGCAGACCCTTGGCTGGCGCTTCAATGCGGACCGCATGGTGAAGGACTACGTCGAACGCTTCTATCTGCCGGCAGCCAACGCGACCTCAACGGAGACTTAGGTTGTGAGGATAAGCAAAGCCGGTTCAGAGCCTTCCCGATCGCCAGATCGTGAGAAACAGCCACAGGCACATTATCCCGGCCACCGCATAGCCCAGAAGGCCGAGGACGGGGAACCCTCCCATGGAGGGACCTGCACGATCCGTGACGATCAGAGAGGAACCGATGATGAGGGATGCTATGATGAGGGCGCATGCAACCCGGTTGAAGGAACTGCTGATACCGTGAATAAGGGGTTCAAGCCCCCTGTGTTCGATCCGCACCTTGCCTTTCCCTAGTTTCAGCTGCCTCAGAAGGTCGTGGAGATCAAAGGGGACCTGCCTCAGGCGGCTGCCGAGGACCAGGAAATCATCGATGAAACGGCCTGGATGTATACGTTCCTTCTCGACGGTCTTGATGAATGGAGCCATTTTCGTGACTATGTCGAAGTCGGGGTCCAGCATGAGACCGATGCCTTCCACCTCGGTCACGGCCTTGACCATGAAGAAGATATCTGGCGGAAGCCTCAGGCTGTGCCGTGCAAGGAGCTGCAGGGACTCCCGCAGTATATCTCCCAGGTGCATGCCTTCCAGGGGTTTGTAGAGATACCGTTCGATGAACCCCCCGATGTCAGCTTCCAGGGCCTTGCGGTCGGGGTTTTCGTCCCACTCAACGATCCTCATGGTGGCGTCTGCGATTACAGCCATGTCGCGGTTGACATAGCCTGCGATGATATCGGTGAAGATATCCATGGAGCGCTTGTCGACATGGTCCATCATGCCGAAATCGAGATAGCAGATGACGTTGCCCGGCAGGATGCAGATGTTCCCCGGATGCGGATCGGCATGGAAGAACCCGTGCTTGAAGAGCTGTTCAAAGGTCAGCTCCGCGCCGCGGGAGGCAATGATCTTGCAGTCGAGCCCCGACTGTTCCAACAGGCCGACATCCGAGACCTTTATGCCTTCAACATATTCCATGGTCAGGACGCGTTCCGTGGTGGCCTTCTTGAACACCTTCGGGACGTATACGAATCTGTTGTTGGCAAACTGCCGGGCAAACCTCTCTGCGTGCTGGGCCTCGATCTTGTAATTGATCTCTCTGGTGATGCTGCGGGTGAACTCTTCGACAATCCTTGTGGGCTGGTATATCCTGGCCTCTTCCATGTGGCGCTCCATCAGCATGGCCATGTGATAGAGGATCTCCAGGTCCACCTCGATGTTCTTCTTGATTCCCGGCCGCTGGACCTTCACGATGACCTCTTCGCCGCTCATCAGCTGCGCCCGGTGGACCTGGCCGATGGAGGCGGCTGCAATGGGGTTCTCGTCGAAACGCGCAAAGAATGTATCCATGGAGGCCCGCAGTTCCTGTTCCAGGATCTTTTTCACCTGGACCAGGGGAAAGGGGGGGACGTCGTCCTGCAGTTTGGACAGTTCCTGGATGAGATCGAGGGGTACGAGGTCGGGCCTGGTGGAAAGGATCTGACCCATTTTGATGAACGTCGGACCCAGCTCAACCAGCGCCATTCGGAGTCGTTCATAGTCAGTCAGACCCTCCACCTGCTCGCGGCGGTTGCGGGAAATCATCTGGAGGCCCATTTCAAGATAGGACCCGAGATTGATCCTGTCGAGGACCGTGTCAAAGCCATACTTGAAAAGGATCGCCAGAATCTGCCGATAGCGGTCCAGGTGCCGGTATGTCCTCGGCATCATGCCGATCTTGCGAACTCTCATCCCCGTGTCCTTGCCGTCGGTATGTCCTGTTTCATGCAGGCCCCTTCTTCCGGGCGTTCCGTGCAGGGCGCTTTTTCGCCTTTCCGTCCCGGCCGGCACGAACGTCCCTGTGCTGCTGTTCCGAGACAAAATGAAGGGCCATCTCGAAGGCCGACCTGGTGAACTGCAGCACCTGATCGAAACCCTTGTCGGTCAGCTTCCGGGCGGCATCATGGGCACGATAGACATTGACGAACTGCCGTTCTCTCTCAAAGTGGACAGGAATGCGGCCGACACCCCACTTCTCCAGTATGGCCCAGATCTCGGGATTGTACGTCCTCGTGAACTTGATGATGAAAGGTACGGGGTCATGCCTGGCCAGCAAGGCCGCCAACCGGAGGATCAGCTCGAATGACAGGGTGGCCGTACCCTTTTCGACCGCTGCCAGGAGCGACTGGTCCGACATATGGAGCGCATCTGCCAGCTCCGCCTGGGTCAGCCCGGCCAGCTCGCGGAGATCCTTGAGATAGGCGCCGCTTTCCCGCATGAGCTTCGTGTCCCCGGAGGAAGACACGATCAGCGCCTTGCCGACCTCGATGGATGTGCCACCGGCCTTTGCCGCGAGCTGAAAGGCCCTTGCGGCCAGGGCAGCCACCTGCAGAAGAAAGGACCGTTCCTCATCAGGTACCTGGGCGGTGGTCCTCCTGGTTGAACGGTGGGCCTTTCCAGGCCCCGGGCCGGTTTTTGTTCCGCTCTCTTTCACCATTTACGCGATCCCCCCTGAATGGAGCTACCCCGGTCCTTCCCGGGATAGCTTTGATTCAGCCCGCCGGAGTTTTCCTACATTCCCACAGCATCCTCCACAGGCCTGTCCTGAACGAAGGCATCTATCACCCGTGCCGTTGCATCGGGATGCTCTTCCTGAGGCAGATGGCCGCAGTTCGGGAGGATGACAAGGATTGAATCTCGAAGTTCTCTGCTGAACCGGTACGCGCTGTCCACGGGGATCCACCTGTCGTCATCGCCCCAGATGATCAGCGTCTTGGTTTTTATCTCGGGTATCCGATCGACATATTTCTCGAATCTGGAAAATTCCAAGGCCCTGACCACCTCGATCTGAGCATTCAGGGCATTCGCTGTACGCGACCGGTCGTAGTAGGCCTGAACCTGATCATCCGTGATCCAGTCCCCATTATGATAGACCTCGGACAACGTCTGCCGGATCATCCAGCGGCTGAAGAACAGTTTCGTCATTTCAGCAGACAGGGGCATGCTTGCCATTTTCATGATGAACGGAAATTCCGTGTTGTAGGCCGCCGCGTCGATGAGAACCATCCGGCCGACCTTTTCCGGATGCAGAAGGGCCATGAACGTTGCAATCCCTCCACCCAGGGAATTGCCTGCAAGGACAACATCCTTCAGACCCATCACCTCCATCCATTGATTGACCTCTTCGGTCAGGGTCAGGGGATCGTACGATGCCTCCTTCGGCTTGTCAGACCAGCCGAAACCTTTCATGTCCAAGGCCCAGACATGATATCCCTGCCTGTTCAGTATGGATGCCACCTTCTCCCAGGTATAGGTCGATGAGGCGAAGCCGTGTATGAAAAGGATATCCTTTCCGGCCCCCGGATATTCAGTGTAGTGGTAGTTCACCTGCCCAACCTTCACGAAGTGATCCTGTGCTGTCGGTGCAAGGATCTGCCCCTGCGGGATCTCATCGATAAAGAGGCCACAACCGGCAAGGACCATGCACAAAGATACACATATCAGAACACGAGGATAGTTCCTTCTTTGATTCATCCTACGACCCCTTTGTAATGGATTCGGTGATGAGGTTGGGACAAACATGAAAAGGAAGCGACACCGCCAGCCCATGCCGCTTCCTTTATCCCTTGCGTCATCAGGAGAAATGGGCGTCACAGCCTGTTACTGACCGGGCCTTCCGGCAGGGACATTTCCTTGCCAGGCCCGTGGTCAGTGAGGTTTCCTCTCTGCACCCCGGCATCCGGTACTGATGGTCGGGGTACAGGCTATTTCTTTTCAGGAGATTTCTGCGGCGTCCCTTTCAGTTCGTTGACGACCTTCGAGAGTGCATCTATCTTCTTTTTCAGGATATCGGTCTCCTTTTTCGTGGCCACCCCGAAGGTCTTCATCACGGACGAGAAGGCCTCTTCCAGCCTCAACACATCCCAGATGCCTTCTTTCTGTTCCGTGATGTCATCGATCTTCCCCCTCACTGATCCGACGCCCCCCTTTATGATCTTGCCGACATTCTCGATCTGCTTCTGAGAACCCTTCATGCTCGCGGTCTGAAAATCCTCACCCTTTTCGACGAGGGACTTGAAAATCTTCGACCCCTCCTTTTCGGCTGTCCGCAGAGCACCCAGGCCGGCCTTCCAGATTTTGTTCGCCACATCGGCAACAGAATCCTCTTTCTTGGATTTGTCCTTTGCAGCTGGTTTCGTGGAGGGTTTCGCTCCGGGTCTCGGTTTGGACTTTGCTTTTGTGTCAGCCATACTACCCCCTTTTCAATATTTTTTCAGACCTGTTCAACTGGAACTCCGCTATCCTTTCTTCTTGCCGATGCACGGCCGCTCGGTGTGGATCTGTGCAGGACGTCTTCCTGTGCCAGCTGAAGCAGCCGGGAAAATTCCGCGGCGAAATATTCGGTGATCCTTTCAGGATCGGATGCGACGCGGGTGTCCGTGGCAATGCCGAGCGTCACGGAGCCGGCATAGCTGATGATGCTGATGCCGATGGCCACATCGCCTGAACGGGGGACCCAGAACATCATGTTCTTTATTCTCTTGTCCGTGAAATAGAGAGCCTGCCTGGGTCCGGGGACATTCGAGAGAACACCGGTGAACTTGCTGGCAAAGAACCGGGCACCTTTTTTCGTAAGGCTCTTGGGGGGGATGCCCATGATCTTCATGACCTGAAACCCGACAAAGGCATCCGCCGACTCCTTGATGGTTCTCATCCTCTTTCTCGTCTCGCGCAGTCTGCGCACCGGGTCATCCAGACCGACCGGGAGAGACAGTACGACCAGGCTGAACTGATTGCCCAGTTCGACATCCGTGCTCTCTGCGCGGACATTGACCGGTATGGCCACCCTCACCTCAGCGTCGTCCAGGTCATCCCCCCGTTCCAGGAGATATTGCCTGAGCGCCCCTGAAACAGCGGCCATGAGGACATCGTTGACCGTGCACCGGAAGTATCCGCCGATCTCCTTGACGCTGTCCAGCGGCATGGGATCAGACCAGCAGACACTTTTTTGCACGCCGAGCTTGCCCTTCAGGGAGGTCTTCGAATCGGAGGGCATCAGCGCGAGTTTCGTCAGGACCGCGGAGCTTTCCAGGCCTATTTCTCCATAGAGCTTAGCCAGCTTGGTCAGATGGGAGGGATAGGCCATGGTCTTCATGAGCTCATCGTACACGAGCCAGGTGGACTTGACCGAGGTGTTCACCGCCGCCCTCATGAAGAGGTCCAGCGATGAGACGATCTTCGACCTGCGCTTTGCCTCCCTGCTGTTTTCCTCCTCATCCTCCACCTCGCCCATGAAGGAGAGGTTGGGTTCCGTGTCGGCCATTGAAAGCAGGAGCCGTATGAGTGCGATCCCGTCAGCGATGGCATGGTGTATCCGTATGAACAGGACGCACCCTTCCCCATAGTTTTCTATGATGTGAACCTGCCACAACGGCTTGTCCTTATCCATCGCTATGATGGACAGATCGCTGATCATGCGCTGGAGGGTGGCCTTGTCCCTGGGCGTCGGAAGGGCCACGCGGGTGATGTGGTTGCGGATATCAAAATTGGGATCCACATCCCAGAACGGCCTGCCCAGTTTCGATGTCGGCCATACGACCCTCTGCCTGAAACGGTCATACCGGAGCAGCCGTTTTTCAAGAAGGGTTCGCAGGGCATGGTAATCGATCATTTCATCGAATTCCATGAGGCCCGTTATGACCATGAGATTGGTCGGTTCATCCATGCTTAACCAGAAACTGTCGATGCTCGACATGGGTTCAAACCTGGCCTTGCGGGGCATGACAGGCACCTCCCTCCTGCATATGAAAAGACTTTAATAGTAAAGGTTGATAACCTTTCAAGTCAAGATGAAATTTCAGGAAATCTGTGCACTTCTCCGCATCAGAGCGTTTTGATCCATTGATGGGTGGTCTTGGCGATCTCCCGGACGGTTCTTGGATGCATGATCAGCCCTATATGGCCTTGCCTGTATTCCTTCAGCTGTTTGTTGGTTGAGGAAATGAGGTCGTAACCATATCTGATGGTCTCGGGGGGCGCAATTGCATCGAGGCTGCCCATGACATGAAAGACGGGCAGCGTGATGTTTCTCAGGTTTTCTGTATAGTTGATTTTCCCATCGAATGACCTGATGCTGTTGCCGAAGACCTGGGAGCGCAGGAATTGGATCATGACCTTGGTGGATTCCTCGCAGATGACGTCTTCCATCAGCAGATAGAGCTCCGGGGGCGTGATCTGGGGGAAGCCGACAAAGTCATGCAGCGAAAGGATCCGGGTGCTGAGATCGAAGGTGAGCTGCCGTATCGATTCGTGGAAATCGAAAAGGTAGGAGAAGAAGCTCTTCAGGTCGACCGTGGGGACGATCCTGGAAATCGACAGGGAAAGGAGCTTGTTGAAGACATTGCCGCTTATGGTTTGGAGGTGGAATCTGTCCGGGATGAGCTTCGCGAGAAACCTCATGAGATCGGTGCCGGGGATGCCCAGTTTCACGTCCACATAATCCGGAGATGCGATCGAGACGATTCCTGCAATGTGGGCCTCGGGGTCCGGCAGGTCGTCGCGGTCTGTCGTCTCCTGGATTGCCTGATACGAGCCCGTGTAGCAGCGGGCGATGATCCCCCCCATGCTGTGCCCGAAGACCACTATGCGCTCGTCGGGATACTGTTCGCTGATCCAGGTCAACGCCCTGGGGAAGTCTTCGTAAATGAAATCGTCAATGGACCACGCCTTGTTGAACCAGGCATCCGGCAGGGTGGATTTCGCCCTTCCCCTGCAGTCAAGGGAAATGACCTTATAACCGTACCTGAAAGCCATCTCCCTGCCCATCTGATCGAATATGGAGCGGTTGCAGAAGAATCCGGGGATCATGAGGAGCGTCTTCCCCGTACTGTTTTCGTGTTCGGGCAGGAACCGTTTCAAGCTGATGGAGTAGCCGTGCGATGTGGGGACGATGTAGCTCGCGTCCAGGCGGAATTTGGTGTGAAAGAGATTCGATCTGCCGATGATCGTCCGCACCGGTGTAGACTGCCCGGCCTTCTTTGTATAGAAGAGATTGAGGATGCTGGAATTGGTGTCGAGCTTCTCAATGTTTTTCCGGACGGCCCTGTAATTGTACTTGCCCCTGTTGAATTCGAGGGCCATGATCGTTGAGATGCCCTCGCTCAATGAGTACAGCTGGGGAAAGAGAAGCCCTTTCTGCTTGGGGGTCAAAGGATTCCGGCGGATACCCCACAGGACGCCGATGGGATTGTCGCCGAAAAAAAGGGTGAATCCCACACTATGATTCATATCATCGGTGATGATTTCCTTCAGCCTTGGATGGATCCGCTTGTCCTTTCTCAGGTCTATGACGACTACGGGGGGTTTTTCTCCCTTTCCCCTCTTGATGATGGCCTCCCGCAGGATGTTGGAGGTCAAGCTGGTCTGGTAGCTCACCGGGGTGGGACGGGTCATCTTCTTGAATCGTGCGAACTCCTTGGGTACCCTGCGCTTCGCGATGTCACCGAGCTGGACCTGGCTGGACACCGCGGCTATCCTGGTTGTCTCGCCGTCTATGACCTCGAACATGCCGTATTCAAAGCAATAGTCCCTCTCGGTGAAGGTCAGTGAGACGATCTTGTTGACAAAGGAATGCCAGATCTGGCTGACAAAATCAAAAACCTGCTCTTTCAGTTCCGGGACGAAGATATACTCTTCTTCGGGGAGAAAGGATTGTTCCGAAAGGGTCATCGGAGACTGTTCATGATTCAGCATACCCTCTTGCATCGGAAAATGTCATCCATCTCCTGAATTATATTTTAGAACAACCATGTTTCTCCCCATAAGTCAAGGTCCCGGCATATGGGCATGGGCAGGGGTAGCTGTTCGGGGTGGTATCGTATCAACCCGCCCTGAACGACGAGGAGATCAAGCTACAGGGTGCTCTCCCGGGGTGCCCTGGCTGGCCGCCTTGTTTTCGCGGGCGCCTTCTTGACGTCGGCCTTTGCCGTTCCTGAGGCCTTTTTCAGCGGAGCAGCGCTTTTCTTCGCGACCTTCTTCAAGGGGGGCTTCGCCGTTCCCTTCTTTCCCTTGGCCCGCTCCTTCAGTGCCAGTTTTACCACCTTCTTGATGTCCTGATCGCTGTAAACCCCGTTGACCCCTGATATGGCGGCGAGTTTCATGCCGTGCTTGAGACCCATCTTATAGATCTCCTTCACCTTCTGCC
>JALOOZ010000065.1 GCA_025454155.1 Thermodesulfobacteriota bacterium | reverse complement strand
CCGAGCTTCTCGGTGAAGTTGTACCCGAGGCTCAGCCCATAGGTCCAGCCGTTGTCGTAGGGCAGGTCGCCGTCGAGGTTATAGCCGCCGATCCAGGGGGTTACATTGATCGCCCCGGCGCGGTTCTCTGCGAAGGCGCTGGATGCACATACGAATAGAATCAGAAACGCCATGACTGCTGTTATTCTGAACATACTGCGGTTTTTCATAGATACCTCCTCCTCGTTCTTCATCTCTGGATATCCTCATTGAGGGAATTATGTACTTAACTTCATGTGATAATTGCTTTCCCATGCAATGTCAATCCTTTCCTGCGGATTGCTGTCAGAATGTTATGATATGATTGGTAAAATATTTCCGTGTATTCACTCCCTCCCGGTGACAGGGCCGTGCCGGAAAGAATCATCTTTACAGTCAGATCCGCCACCACTAAGCTGCTCAGAAAGGGAAAAGCCGGTGATGGGAATGGGTCGGGCTGGGCTCATGAGAAAGCGGTGGCGGGTAGCCCTGATGGGCGTGCTCATGCAGCTCTGCCTCGGAACGGTATACGCGTGGTCCATCTTCAAGAAGCCCATGATGGCCTCCAACGGCTGGGGAGAAACCCAGACCCAGCTCGCCTTCATGATCTACGGTGCAGTGTTCGCCCTGGCCGTTGCCTTCGGGGGAACCCTGGTGGACCGGGTTGGGCCCAGGATCATCGCCCTGCTGGGCGGTACCCTGTTCAGCGCAGGGGTGTTCCTGGGCGGGCTTGCAAACCAGCTCCAGAGGATAGAGCTGCTCATCCTCGCCTACGGCCTGGTGGGGGGGCTCGGCGGCGGCTTCGGATACGTGACGCCCATAGCCACCCTGATCCGGTGGTTCCCGGACAAGCGTGGCCTGGTCACCGGACTGGCCGTCATGGGGTACGGCCTGGGGGCCTTCATCATGGGAAACATCGGCCCTTCGCTCATCATGAGCCTCGGCATCGCAAAGACGTTCTATCTGTGGGGCGGCATCAGCCTGGTCATCATCACGGGCTCGGCCCTTGCCCTGGAAAATCCGCCTGGGGGCTGGCATCAGCTCATTGCCCGACCCGGAGGCATCCCATCCCCGGCCGCTGAGCGCTGCGCCACCTTTCCCGAGGCCCTGAGCTCCGGCAGGTTCTGGATCCTGTGGACCATGCTCTTCTTGAGCATCACTGCAGGGCTCGGCCTCATCTCGCAGCTCTCGCCCATGGCCCAGGACGTCATGATGCGTTCACCGGCAGGAGTGATGAACGAGGAGCAGATGAAGGCGATCGTGCTCGCCTCCGGTACCATCGTGGCAGTCGCTGGTTTGTTCAACGGTTTGGGACGGCTTGCATGGGCATGGTTCTCGGATACCATCGGGAGGAAGGCCGTTTTCGCCATCATCTTCACTTCCTTTGTCCTTGGTTTCGCAGCCCTTGCCCATGTAGAGACCATCATCATCTTTGCTGCGCTGACCTTCTACCTTCTGGCCTGCTACGGCGGCACCATGGCCTCCATGCCCGCCCTGGCCGCCGATGAATTCGGTCATGAGCATATAGGAAAGATCTACGGGATGATCTTCACCGCCTCCGGCTTCGGGAGCATGTGCGGGCCCTACATCTTCGCTCGGGTCAAGGAGCTGACCGGGGATTTCACCTACGCGCTCTATGCCGAATCGACCCTGGCGGCCATGGGACTTGTTCTGGTTGCCGTTCTCAAGAAGGCTCCAAAGGCGAACCGATATTGACTCCCAGATCCCTTTAAGGGTAAGTATGGCTCTTGCCGGGCCGGTTCCCGGCACCAATCATCGATGAAAGGACAGGTACATGGCAAGAGTTGCGTTCATAGGCTGGCGCGGGATGGTCGGTTCGGTTCTCATGGACAGGATGATGGCGGAAGACGACTTCCACGGATTCGAGCCGGTCTTCTTCACGACTTCCCAGGTAGGCCAGAAGGGGCCCAAGGTCGGCATCAGGATCCCACCCCTCAAGGACGCCTACGACGTCAGGGAACTCAAGACCGCGGACATCATCGTCACATGCCAGGGCAGCGACCACACCAAGGAGATCTATCCCAAGCTGAGAAAGGCTGGCTGGAAGGGCTTCTGGATCGATGCATCCTCAGCCCTTCGCATGAACGAGAACAGCATCATAATCCTGGATCCCGTGAACCGGGATGTCATTGACAGGGGCCTGAATAAAGGGATCAGGGACTACATCGGCGGCAACTGCACGGTGAGCCTCATGCTCATGGCCATCGGAGGCCTTTTCCGGGAAAACCTCGTGGAGTGGGTAACGTCCATGACCTACCAGGCTGCCTCAGGAGCCGGCGCCAACAACATGCGCGAGCTCGTGGAGCAGATGGCCTACGTGGGCAAGGCTTCAAGAAAGCTCCTGGACAGGCCTGCGACGGCCGCGCTTGAGCTCGACAAATGTGTCCTTGGCGCCATACATGACAAGAACTTCCCCAGGAAGGTCTTCGGCTATCCGCTGGCTGCCAATCTCCTGCCCTGGATAGACTCCGCCATGTAGAACGGCCAGAGCCGCGAAGAGTGGAAGGGCATCGTGGAGACCAACAAGATCCTCGGCACAAGAAGGACCATCCCGGTGGACGGCATCTGCGTGCGCGTGAGCTCCATGCGCTGCCACTCCCAGGGGCTCACCATCAGGCTCAAAAAGGATATCGGCCTCGATGAGATAACGGACATCATCGCGGACGCCAACGACTGGGTCAAGGTGATACCCAACACCAAGGAAGAGACACTGAAGCGCCTGAGCCCTGCCGCCGTGACCGGAACCCTGACGGTACCGGTGGGCCGTATCCGCAAGATGAACCTCGGCGAGAAGTATCTTACATGCTTCACCGTGGGTGACCAGCTCCTCTGGGGTGCGGCCGAGCCCATCCGCAGGATGCTGAAGATCGCCCTGGAACATATCGGCTAGAAACTGCAGAAGGCGGCTCAAACTCCCCGGTCAGGCCGCCTTGTACCAGCGCCGGACGGCCCCCTTCCCGAGGGCTTTTATCTCCGCCTCTATGGCGATGGGCAGGTGGTCGGACAGGGGGAAGTTGATGGCCCGGGCCCTCCGGATTGCAATGCCGTCCGATACCAGGATGTGGTCAATGTCCCGCCGTGGTTTCCAGCTCGGGTACGTAGGCATTTTTTTCATGGACTCCCGCAGACCGGCCTTGGTTGATAAGACCCTCAGCTCGTCGCTGTCCGAGGTGCAGTTGAGGTCGCCCATGAGGATGGTCCTGCAGTCGAGTCCGCGGATGATGTCGCCTATGAACAGGGCCTGTCTGATCCTGTCCCTTGATCCCAGGGACAGATGGGCGACGGCGAAGGCTACGGGAACACCCCCGACATCAAGATGGACCACCATGAGACCCCTGCCGGGGATCCTGCCCGGAAGGTGATGTTTCGTGATATCCACGATCCTGTGGCGGGAAAGAAAGCCGATGCTGTGCCGGGCAAAGACAAGGTCACGGTTGACCTGCTCGGCCCAGTGATTGAAGCCGCCCAGGTGGGCCAGCAGCTTGGTGTGGTTCATGAAATATGACCTCAGGCTCCCGGCATCCGATTCCTGGATGCCCACCACATCGAAGGACTTGATGAACTCCGATATCTCCCTGAGGTTGTCCAGCTTGCACCGGGAGGGGAGCAGATGCTTCCAGAGATTCCACAACCGCTCGGACGACCGTGATGCCCGGATGCATACATGGGTATTGTAGCTGAGGATTCGCAGCGATTTCGGCGTTGTCATTCCCGGCGGATTCTCCTTGATGCCAGCCCCTGGTGTTTTCTCTATCGGCGCGCATCCTCCTTGACATAACCGGAAGGTTTTTACAAGAACAAGTCTTGCATCATCATCTCCTGATGGCAGCCTCGGTTTTTTATCGTGTTGAAAGAACCGTAAATACGCTATACTTGCAGGAACGCATCCTGGTGTTGGGGAGCTGTATCGGTATACCGACGGCCTCAGGAGGATCAGGGATGAAGAAGTCAACGAAATGGGTCCTGGGTTTTCTTGTCCTGTTCATCGTATCTGCGGCCGGTGTTGGTGTGTTTCTCATGACCCAGGTTGCCCCCATAGGAACCGCGTATGCGGCCAAGCGCCTGTGCTCATGTGTCTTTGTCTCCCAGCGAGAAGCCTCGTCGGTGCTGGATGAAGAGCTCGGAAAATACGGCTACATAGGCACGTCCATCGATTATGACCAGAAGACCGTGACCGCTTCCGTCCTCGGCCTGGCGAAACGTACCGCTGTATACCGGGACGGCCTCGGATGCACCCTGACCGTGGGGCTCGGCGAGGTCGAGCTGAGGCAGCAGGCAACGGGCTTCGACCCTTCGCGGTCCACCAGGAAGGATCTCCCCTGGCCAGATGGAGATCTGGTGAAGGATGCGCCCTTCCCCGCCTCCATCGACAGAGCCGAGCTCGATAAGACCGTTGAAGATGCCTTTGTCGATGCAGACCCGGCGAAGTTGCGCCGAACGCGCGCCGTCATCGTGCTCCACGACGGCAGGATCATTGCCGAGCGCTATGCCCCCGGCTTTTCCATGGACACCCCGCAGCTCGGCTGGTCCATGACCAAGAGCGTGATGAACGTCCTGGTGGGCATCCTTGTGATGGAAGGCAGGCTCACTATACGCGACCCGGCGCCGGTGCCCGAGTGGCGCTCAGCCGGAGACCCCCGGGGCGCCATCACCCTTGACCATCTTCTCCGCATGAGCAGCGGGCTCCACTTCACGGAAGACTACCAGGACCCGTTCTCGGATGTCGTGCAGATGCTCTTCGCCCGCCCTGATGCCGGGGCCTTCGCGGCCTCCCTGCAACTGGAGGCCCCCCCCGATTCCCGCTGGCAGTACTCCAGCGGCTCCACGAACATCATCTCGCGCATCGTGCGCCAGACCGTCGAAGGTGCCGGGTCGGATCCCCTCTCTCTTCCCCGCAGGGCCCTTTTCGACAGGATAGGGATGTCGAGCGCTGTCATGGAGCCCGACCCGTCGGGGACCTTTGTCGGATCATCCTTCATGTACGCGACGGCGCGGGACTGGGCACGCTTCGGCCTGCTCTGCTCCAGAGACGGCGTCTGGAACGGCAGACGCATCCTGCCGGAGGGCTGGATGAAATTCAGCACCACCCCGACCCCCGGAGCGCCCAAGGGCATGTACGGCGCCCAGTTCTGGTTGAATGCCGGCGACCCGCAGAACCCCGCGGAAAGGTGGAAGGCCGAGGCGCCTGTCGACATGTACTCCATGTCTGGCTTCGAGGGGCAGTACGTCTCCATCGTGCCGTCCAGTAAGCTCGTGATCGTCCGCCTCGGGCTGAGCGATCCTGAGGACAACTGGGACCATGGGAGGTTCATAGCAGACCTCGTCCATGCCGTGTCAGGGGCGGGAAAAAACCATTAGGCACTTGGGTATTGTCTAAGGATATCACATGATATCAGATCTCATGAACGGGAGGATTGCATGAAGCTCAAGATGAATCAGGTTGTCCTGAAAGGACAAGACGGCAGGATCGCCATCCAGAGGAATGAGCATGGCATACCGGTGATACGGGCAGAGAGCCTGGTGGACCTTGCCCATGGCCTTGGATGGGTGCATGCCAGCGACCGTCAGCTCCAGGCCTTCCTGACGAGGATCCTCCTCAAGGGACAGGCTGCTGAAAAGCTGCAGGGCACACCTGAGCTGATCGCCATAGATTCCTATATGCGCACCATGAACTTCCTGCCCGATGCACGGGATGTGATCGCCCAGCTGGAAGACGGCATCAGACGGCAGCTCGAGGCATACGCGCAGGGGTTCAATTCCTACATCTCCCAGCATGGCGTGGTTTACGAACTGAAACTCCTTGGATACAGGCCTGAGCCATGGGAGGTGACGGACACGCTCATCCTGGGGAAGGTCTTCGGGTTCATCGGGCTGGCGGACGCTCAGGGAAGCATGGAGAAGCTCCTGATCCAGATGATCCAGCACGGCGTCGGCCAGGACAAGCTGCGCGAGCTGTTTCCCTATCTGACCGAAGAGATCGACTATGACCTCTACAAGGAGATCAGGCTTGCACCCGCCCTTGTCCCGGAGTCTCTCGCATGGCTTGGCAAGCTGCCGGGATTCCGGGCAAGCAACAATTGGGCAGTGTCGGGAAGCCGCACGCTCTCCGGGAAACCCATCATGTGCGGCGACCCGCACCTCGAGGTGAACCGTCTGCCTGCCATATGGCAGGAGATCGTGATGGTGCTGCCGGACAACCTTCTCCTCGGGGTGACCGTCCCTGGGTCTCCGGGCCTGATCATCGGCAGGACTTCCCACATCGCCTGGAGTGCGACGTATTCCTTCATGGACATGCTCGACTATCGCGTCGAGCGCTGCAGAAACGGTCAGTACTGGAGGGAAGACGGGTGGAAAAGCTTCACGGTCAGGCAGGAGACCATCCGGGTGAAAGGCTCCCAGCCGAAGGTGATCAAGGTCTACGAGAATGAGCATGGCGTGCTGGAAGGCGATCCCTACCAGGAGGGCTCCTACCTGGTCCTGTGCTGGTCTGCCAGGGACCGTTGCGGGGCAGACGACTTCAACGGTGTGCTGGGCCTTCCCCATGCGCGCTCCGTGAAGGAGGCCATGGGCCTCCTGAAGAGGCTCGATGCCGCCTCTTTCAATTACGTCATCACGGACACCGGGGGCAATATCGGCTACCAGATGTCCGGGAGGCTCTATGAGAGACCCCCGGGCATCAGCGGACTTCTCGCCCTGCCCGGTTGGGAACAGAAATATGACCCCAAGGGCTTCGTGGAAAAAGACAGGTTGCCATCTGCTTACAATCCTGATGAGGGATTTATTGCCACAGCAAATCAGGATTTGAACCATCTCGGACAATCTGTTCCCATCAACCTGCCCATGGGTGCCTATCGGGCCGAAAGGATCGCAGATCTCCTTCGAGACGGGCAGAAGCTGACGGTTGAAGACATGAAACGCATGCACTTCGACCTCTATTCCCTGCAGGCGGAGCGGCTGATGCGCATCATCCGGGATCTTCTCCCGGCCACCCCCAACGGCAGGATCCTGAAGGCATGGGATATGCGCTACGACTCGCACTCAAAAGGCGCCATGCTGTTCGAGTCCGTCTATCACGCACTGTACCGTGTGGTCTTCGGGGATCATGGCCTCGGAAGGCAGGTCGTCGATCATATCATGCAGGAGACGAGCGTCTTCAATGACTACTATGCCAATCTCGATGCCGTCCTCATGTGCGAAACTTCAGCATGGTTCGAGGGAAAGGACAGGGACGAGGTGTTCAAAGGGAAGTTTCCGAGATTCTTCGGGTATGACTACGGCCCGGTGGAGCTTCCGGGCTGCAGGGCGACGATCCCCCAGGGACAGATCTTCAGGTCGGCCGGCCGCCTGACCACCTTCTCCCCTTCCTACCGCTTCGTCACCGACATGGCCACCCTGGAGATGCATACGAACATCGCCGGAGGCCCCACCGACAGGAGATTTTCCCGGTGGTACACGGCCGATGTCGATAACTGGGTGCACGGCAGATACAAGGTCCTGAAATAGCGCGGACAGCCTACTGTCCCATGCTGTCTGGGACATCCTGGAGGTGTGCGGGTCCCCGCATGCCTTACCGCCACCCCATACTGACCCTGCTCCACCTCCTGGATGTACAGTCAGGGTCACCGGGAAAGCGTAATGGATAAAAAGTTACCCCTTCATCTGACTGAGAAATGCCTCCAGCTTTCCCTTTTCGCTCAGGACCCTGGCCCCCATCTCCCGCATGGTCGGCAGGACTTCGGGGGGTGACTCCCTCCTGACCAGGCCGATGGACCCGGTGGGGCAGGTCGAGACGCACAGACCGCAGCCTATGCACCTTTCCGGGGTCAGGACCGCTGTGTCGCCTGATGCGTCGATGGCACCCATGGGACAGCGGTCATCCGCGCAGATGCCGCATCCGGTGCACGAGCCGGCATCGATGTGCGCCTGGAAGGCGCTCTCGGCAAAGGCATGCGGCAGGCCCAGGCGGGTCCTGCACGTGAGGATGGTGCAGCAGCACGAACAGCAGTTGCAGATGAAGCTGGCCTTGTCCGCACTGTTGTTGCTTGTGTGGACAAGACCGGTTTCTTCCGCCTTGTCGAGGACGGCGTGGGCCTCCTTGCGGCTGATCTGACGGGCGAACCCCCTGCTCACCAGGAACCGCCCCGCCGCGTCGAAGATGAGGCACATCTCCCTGGGCTTGTCGCAGGCATCGACGCTGACCCTGCATGCACAGTTCCCGAGGGCGACATAGTCCACCGTGTCGATGAGCCGGGCGACTTCGTCGTGCGGGTGGATATGGGTCGCCGTCCCCACGGACTGCTCCACCGGTATGACTCGGGCGATGGGCGTGGGGTTGCCCGAGAAGGCCGCACCCTGCGTCTCCCTGTGATACTCGTCCCAGAGCTTCGCGAGTCTGGCCAGTTCGGGTGTGAGGGCCCCGCGCATGAAGGGGAACTCGAAGAGACCGGGAATGGTCGGCAGAAGGCCGTAGGATCGTTTCCCGTCCTTTTCCCTGCTCATGACCACCGCCCTGTCGGCCATGGCCTCGAGCATTCTGCCTGCACGGTCCGGGTCCACGCCGGCATCGGCGGCAATGGCCTCCAGGGGCCTGGGGAAAAGCGTCATGCACGCCGCCAGGTCGGCTTCATCAGGGCTGTACAGGATCCGCAGGATCTCGTCGAAGGCCCTGGATTTCGGAGCACCCGTGGGACTCGCATCCAGGATCTCGCGGAGCTTCTCATACTTGTCCATGGCATTCCTCCCTCTCTCTCGTCAGATTCTGGCGATACCCTGCGCTTTCTTACTCAGCAACATCCTCCTGAGCATCGTGTACAAGCCCACCACGGCAGACCTCCTGACAGTGTTCACGGGAAGAGAAACCTCACCTCGCCCGCACACCTGCCTTCCGTGTGCATGAGGCACCCCTTCAGTTCGCTGTCCATGCCGTACTTTACGCCCGCACTCTCGAGCCAGCAGAGCACGCGGAAGAGCACCCCGCATTCGTAGCGGTCGATGACGCCCATGCGCCGCATGCCCTGGTAGGCAAAACAGTCGGGCCCGGCCCACTCCCAGTGAAGGACGTTCTTTTCCGGGAAGGTGTAGGCAAACCGCATGAAGTCACCCTTGCTCACGGAAAAGGCCGCGTCGATGATATCCTTGAGGTCATCGAAGGTGTCCACGCTCTGCATGTTCAACCCGAAGAGCGTGCGTGCCCGCTTGAGCTCGAGGGCGGCCAGCGACCTGATGGCCGCCTTGTTGATCCGGTTCGCGTCCTCTATCCCGTGCGCCTGCAGGCAGTGGAAAAACCACATTCCGTCGTGGGTCATCCAGTTCTTGATGATGTGCTCCCTCAGGGCATGGGTGCCGATCTGTTCGAGCGTCTTCATGCATCACCTCCCGAAGGTCCGTCCGGGCTTCTCCCGTCTGGCCCCAGCAGCCAGTGACATCCAGGCGGCATCCGCCAGGACATCGATGGCCTTCCCAACACCCGTGACGGTCTGGCCCAGAAGGAACTGGCGCGTGAACTCCATGCACGGACCCAGGGTCAGGGACATGTAGAGATCGCCCTGCACCCTGCGGATCTTCCCTTCCTTGATGTGCCGGGAGAACCACCTCGACGCGTGTTCCATGAGGTCTCTGTTCATGGCTGCGATCAGCTCCTCGGTTTCGGCCATGAATCCGCTATGGCGCTTCTGGAAGAGGTACCGCGACCACTGGACATTCTCCTCGACCCACCTCAGGTGGCGTTCGACCAGGGACCTGAGGCCTTCCCTGGCATCCTGATCCTCCTGGAACACCTCGATCAGTCCTGCCTGGTAGTCGTGGATCCCTTCGAGGTAGACCGCGGCGGCGAGCCGCTCCTTGCCGTTGAAGTGGTGGTAGATGCTTCCCGTGCTCGCCCCCGACTGCCTGCGGATATCCTCCATGCTCGTCTCGGAGAACCCGATCTCGGAAAAGCATCTGAGAGCAGCCTGGACGATGTCCCTCTTGCGTGACTCCGTCTTAGCATGGCGCCCCTTGCGCCTCTTCATATTAGAATATTATTCTAATATAGCGTTCTAGTCAATGGCTTTTCACGGCAGGACCTCTCCTGCATGGAATGCTTGACAGTACCCCGCCATGATACTATTGAAAACAATATGCAACAACAGTACGTGAAGCCCCAGTGCAAAAGCTGCACTCCGAATGGCAACTGTCTGGTCAGATTCAGTTCCATCCTGAATGCGAACCGAGGCAGGCTCACTAAGGAGCGCCTCTCTTTATTGCAAATAGTTTGCGATATAGACGGCCACTTCCACCCTTACCATGTCCTCGATCTTCTCAGGGAGCAGGGCCACACACTGTCGCTCACCACCGTGTACCGCAACCTCTCGCTGCTCGTACAGGCCGGCATCATCCGCAGGGCCAGCGTCAACGACGACACAGGCGTCGGGGGGGTGTGGTACGAACATATCTGGGACCACGAGCACCACGACCACCTGATATGCTCCCGCTGCGGCAGGACCATCGAATTCTCCTACCCTGCCATAGAAGTGCTCCAAGAGGCGGTTGCCAAGGATCATGGATTCACACTTGAAGGTCACCACCTCGAGCTCTCCGGCATCTGTCCCGACTGCCTCGCCCCAAAGGACCGGGGGGATGGAGCAACGGAAGGGAAACGCCCGTGACGCTCCTTGACATGAAGGTTGGCGAAACAGCGGTCATTTCCACGATCACCGGCGGGAAGAACCTCAGGCTTCGCCTGTCCGGACTGGGAATCCGCCAAGGCAAGCGCATCCGGCTCGTCAGGGCCGCCCCCTTCAGGGGCCCGCTGCTGGTTGAAGACGTGACATCGGGTGCACGTACCATGATAGGCCACGGCATGGCCGGTTCCGTCGAGGTGTGCGACCATGCCCCTTCGTGACGAGCTCGTCATCGCCCTGGCCGGCCAGCCCAACTGCGGCAAGTCCACGATCTTCAACGCGGTGGCCGGGTTCAAGGTCAATACCGGGAACTTCGCCGGGACCACGGTCTCCTTCACCGAGACCACGGTGTACCTGGGAGGCAGGACGGTGAGGCTCATCGACCTTCCCGGGACCTATTCCATCTCTTCCCACGACATTGCCGAGAAGGAGGCGCGGGATTACCTGCTCTCGGGCAATGTGGACGTGATCATCAACGTGCTCGACGCATCGCTATTGAGCCGTTCGCTGGAGCTCACCATCCAGCTCATCGAGATGAGCATCCCCATGGTGATGGCCCTGAACATGTATGACGAAGCGCAGGAGAAAGGCACGGTGATCGACCTTTCCATGCTCAAGGCCCTGACCGGGGTTGAGGCATATCCGGTCATCGCCGTCGAGGGAACCGGGGTGCGCGAGCTCTTCGAGGCGTCCATCAGGGTCGCCCGGGAGCCGTTCTGGCCCGTACAGCCCGTCTACGACAGGGACGTCGAGGAGTGTATGGCAGAGATCGCAGAGAGATACCCGGCAGCTCTCAAGGATGCCCTGGACATGGACGAGCGGTTCGTGATCATCAGGCTGCTGGAGATGGACGAGGAGTTTGAGCAGCGTGTCCGTGAGACCGACCCGGGATTCCTGCGGTTCGTCCTGGAGAAAAGGCGCGCCCTGGCCGAGATGCACAACTGGCCCGAGGCAGGTGTGTTTGCATCGCACCGGCACGCCGTCGTGGTCGACCTCTTCGAGCAGGTGGCACGGGTGATCCACAAAACGGGCAGGAGCCTCCGGGAACGCATCGACCACTTCATCATCAATCCCGCGGGCGGATTTGCGGCTATCATCGGGCTCCTTTTCTTCATGTTCTACGCCTCGTTCAAGCTGGGTGACGCCATCTCGGGCATCATTCAGGCGCCGCTGGATGGCCTGGGGCGCATCGTCACCGGCACTGCAGGAGGCCTTGCCGCCGTGGCCGTCTCGGGGCTGTACGACGGGTTCGTGGCCGGAGTGGGGATCGTGCTCCCCTACCTGCTTCCGCTGCTCATCCTCATGGCCATCCTGGAAGACTCGGGGCTGCTGCCGCGGATAGCCTTCATGGTGGACGGCCTGCTCCACCGGTTCGGCCTCCACGGCAAGTCCGCCATCCCCATCATCCTGGGATACGGCTGCAACGTGCCCGCCATCATGGCGGCCCGGAACATGGAATACGAACGCGACCGGGTCCTCACCATGCTCATCGTTCCCTTCATCGCCTGCTCGGCGAGAACCGTCATCATCCTGGCCCTGGCCGGGAAATACCTGGGCGCGGCCGTGACCACGGGCATCTACGCAGGAAACATCCTGGTCGCGCTGGCCGTTTCCTTTGTCCTGTCCCGCCTGCAGGCCGACCCGTCCCCGGGCATTATCATGGACGTGCCCCCGTTGAGGAGGCCCTACCCCGGCCTGGTTGCAAAAAAGGTCTGGTGGCGGCTCAAAGAGTTCCTCGCCTTTGCCTGGCCGGTCATTGTGGTCTCGAGCCTTGCCCTTGCCTTCATCTCGCACGCGGGAATCGACAGGATGATAAACGGACTCCTGGCTCCCGTCACGACAGTTCTCCTGAACCTGCCCGAGGCGACCGGCATCACCCTGTTCCTGGGGATCTTCCGGAAGGAGCTCACGCTCCTCATGCTGAATCAGGCGCTGGGCTCCGGGGATGTCTCCGCGATCCTGACCCCGGATCAGATCCTGGTGCTCGTAGTCTTCACGGTCCTGTACATCCCGTGCATCGCCACCATCTCCACCCTGTGGAAGGAAGGCGGGTGGAAGGTCGCATTCTATTCCATAGCGCTGAACACCGCCGTGGCGCTCCTGGTGGCCGGAAGCCTGGCACATGTGCTGAACCTGTTCTGAACGAGCCTTGCGTAATCCACCACGGCGGATTTTGCAACCCGCTCATGTTCACATCTCGCCTCTTAATCCTGAAGTTTTTCCTTTCATTGGAAGCACTGCTCCATCACGGCGACTTTTTCACATGTACTCCATGGCCTTCATGGCAAGGGCATCGTTCACCCCGTCCTCGATCATGCTGGCCCGGGCATCGCGGTACATCTTTTCGATGGGGAACTCCCTGGCCAGTCCGTACCCCCCGAATATCTGCATGGCCTCGCTGGCAACAAACGTGGCTGTCTCTGTGGAGAGGCATTTTGCCGCCACGGCATGCACCACCGACGGGGCAAGGGGATTGGCCAGGTTGTACAGGGCCATTCTTCGTGCGTTGGCCCTGGCCGCCTCTGCTCTTTCGAACATCTTCATGAGCTTGAGCTTGATGGGGGCGTGCTCGATGATGGGAACTCCGCCCTGGACCCGCTGCCTTGCATAGGCATATGCCTCGTCGAAGGCAGCCTTCGCAAGGCCGGCGAAGACGATGGCCATGCCGCCGTTGACCATGGCAAGGCCCTGCCCGCTGGATGCGTTGATGAAGTCGGGATACGGTATGACCATGTACTCCTTGGGGATCCGGGCATCCTCGAAGATGATCGACCCCTGGTTCAATGGCCGCTGGCCCATCTTGTCCAGCGGTTTTCCCCTGGATATGCCCGGCAGATCGAGGGGGATGATGGCCAGCCCCTGACCCTGCATGCCCCTGGACGGATCGAGCGACACATGGAGGAGGGCATGGGTGGCGATGGTGCCGTTGGACACCCATGCCGACTTCTCGCCGTTGATGATGTATTCATTGCCTTGGAGCACCGCCTTCACCGAAGGCCCGCATTTGAGATTGCCGCCGCCCAGGCTCCAGTCGGTGCCGTGGTCGGGCTCGGTTATGGCCCAGCAGCCTATCATCCGCCCATCCCTGTCCGCACAGAAATCCCGGGCCAGCTGCTGCATCTCCGGTGTGGGGAACATGGCCGCATAATTGAACGGCATGCAGGATACGCCCATGCTTATGGCCAGGCCGGCATCGGCATAGCCGAGCTGCTCGGCGATGAGGATCGCTGCCATGGGGTCCTTCTCTTCGGCCAGCCCCCCGCAGGCCCTGGGAATCTGCATGGTATGGAGACCCAGGGCACGGAAACCCTTGAACACATCCCAGAGCACCGAGCCCTGGGCAATCACGTCCACCGGATCGGCGAGCCTGTCCAGCTGGATGCCTGCAGGCCGCATGACCTCCATGCCGAACCTCTTGACCTCCCTCAGTACCGCCTTTGTCTCGGGGCTCACATTCAGATCGATATCATGCCCTGACATAACTCTGTCTCCTTCCCATCATTCGATGTTCTCCTCATGCAGAGGCCTTATTTCATGTCCCACTTCAGGAAGGCGTATGGTGCGAACTGCATGAGATCGAGCTCGGCAACCACCTTCCCGCCCAGCATGGAGTTGTCGCCCCTGGTGTACATGGCACCGAGCATCCTCACCACCTCCACCTCGGACCAGGGGTCGTAGGCGGAATCCTTCAGGATGATCTCCGCCTCCCCGAAGGTCCTCTCTTTGGGTTTGAACAACGTCTCCTGCCTGACAAGCCGCGGGTTATAGTCAAACGCTCCACCCTCCGGGGCAGGGAAGCCTTTGAAATTGAACGCCACTGCCTTCATGGATCCGTCTGCATTGTACATGGCATCGAGGACCTTCTTGAGCTCCTCGTCGTTGCACCTGCCGGTGAGCCGGGCCTTGACCTCCATGAACCGGATGCCGCGGCGCTCGGTCCACCCATGCACCGCCTCTCCGGTTCGTTTGAAATGGATGTCCGCCATCTTCTTGGGATAACCATAGATCTCCCGCCCTCCGGCCATGGCCATGTCATTGGTGACGGGCATGGCAAGGCAGTAGCTGCCCTCCTCGCCGTTATACGTTACCCGCACGAACAGGGCGCTCTCATGGTAGGTGACATCGAAATTGGTTGCCGGATACCAGGCCACAAAGGCCATGGCGATGGGCATGGCCGCAGGCTTGAGTGGAGCGGGCAGCAGCCGGGCTACGATCTCGGGTTTTGTTTCCCAGAAGATCGTGAGCATCTCGGCGTCATAGAAGTCGGCGGTCGAGCGCGTGTTGGCCATGATCTCATTGAATGTCTTGACGAATCCCATAGGATCCTCCTCCTCATGCAGAATTATTTTATCGATTCCTTTCCTTGAATGGCCCATTATCGCACGGCGGGATGAACTACCAAATAAAAAAGTGGTTCATCTTGGACCTCCGTTTCCGGGTCATCTTCATATCGCATCTCCATTGACCGGGTTCCAGTACCCCGCATGTACCTGGTTACTCCATTTCACCAGAATATACCAAGGAAAGACCCTTTCAATTTCTTCACTGGGCATCCACTATTCAACCAGGGGGAATGGAACACCTCCCCCTTTCCTTCCATGAATGCCGCCTGTATTATGGAAAGGGAGAAAGAAAGAATGGTTCAGGGGGAATGCATTCATGTCCACCAAAGGCATATGGGTCCCAATGTTGTGCATACTGGGCATGAGCCTGCTTGCATGCTGCGGAGCCAGGGACATGGACCGTGTGGATACCAGCTATGGAGACAAAGGCATGTCGAAGAGTATTCTGGTGGTCTATGGTACGTGGGCTGGATCCACGGCAGAGGTGGCGGACGCTGTGGGCAAAACCCTGGCTGAAGGCGGCGCAAAGGTGGATGTGAGGCCTGCGGGTTCGGTAAAGGCCCTGACCGGCTACAGCGCTGTGGTCGTCGGCAGCGCCATCAGGGTCGGAAAGGTGAAGCCAGAGGTCCTGGATTTCGTGAAGAGCCACGCATCCGAGCTCAGGGGCATGCCAACTGCCTACTTTGTCGTCTGCATGACCATGAAGGACGACACGCCGGAAAACAGGAAGACCGTGGATGCCTACCTGGATCCCCTGCGCACACAGTTAGCCCCCGTGGCAGTGGGGCTCTTTGCGGGGAAGATGGACTATGCGAAGCTGGGCTTCTTTGCACGCATCGCTGTCCAGCATTTCGTCAAGGTGCCCGAGGGGGACTTCCGCGACTGGGACGCCATCAGGGCCTGGTCCCGGAACCTCTTGCCAAAGCTGACATCCAGCCCTGTCCAGCCACCGCATGAAGAACCTCCCGCATAGCTCTGGGAATGCCCTGGAAAGCCCCGGATCCCTCCTGAGCCTCGAAGAACGCCTCAGTTTCTCCATGGCCGCACTGCTGAACGCCTTGATCGTCCTCTTCATGCAGCTCGGCCGGGCATGGGACATCTTTGCCCTGAACCTTTTCATCATTGCCCTTGTACCGGCATCTGCCCTCCTGCACAGGCGCATCCCCCGTCAATGGATTCAATTCCTCCGGGACTGGTATGTCATGCCGCTGCTCATCATTCTGTACATGGAGAACCGCAGGCTGGTCCCCCTCATCAACCCCCATGACCTGGACAGCCTTCTCATCAGCATCGACCGGTTTCTCTTTTTCGGGCATGATCCCACCGTCCTCCTTGAGGGCATCACTTCGCCGTTCCTTTCCGAGATCCTCCAGGTCTCCTATACGACCTTCTACTTCCTGCCCGCCAGCCTGTGCGTGATTCTCTATCTCCGGGGTCCCCGTATGGATTTTCACATCAATGCATCCACCATCCTCATGGGTTTCTACCTCTCCTACATCGGGTACTATCTCACACCGGCCATCGGGCCGCGGTTCACCCTGGACCATCTCCAGACCTTTTCCCTGAGCGGCGTGTTTCTGTTCGACTTCATCCGGGACATGCTCGCCCGGGCCGAGGGGCTCATGCGCGACTGCTGCCCGAGCGGTCATGCCATGATATCCCTGCTCACCGTGGGGCTGGCGAGGCGTTACGTGAGACGGTTCTTCCCCATTGCCTGCATCTGGGCCTCCCTCATCGTCTTCTCCACCGTGTACCTGCGTTATCATTACGTGATCGATCTGATCGCCGGGCTGTTCCTGGGGCTCGTGGTGTACCGATACGGACCCGGCATCGCCGAATCCCTCATCGTGCGGAATCGGTGTTCCACTGAAGACGCCGGCGTTATCGCCCTCGGGCAGGAAGACTCCTAGGCGATGGGCCGCTCGTAGATCCGGTAGGTCTTGTAATGCTCAGGCAGGAGCGGCTTGAGAGCCCCTATCATCCTGGTGTTGGTCTCCACGATAAGGGAACAGTCCGATTCCCACATGCCCAGGCGGATTCCCTCCGTGATCGTCTTCAGATAGAACACGTCGTCTATGTGCTGCCCCCGGTATTCGGGAAGCACCCCCATGATGATGGTCCGGACCCGCCTGGATTCCTTCATTTTCTTCAGGAACCTGAGCAGACGCCAGGGGTAGAGCCTTCCGTTCAGGCACCTCAGTGCAGGGTTGACATCGAGAACGGTGATGATGAAACCGACGGTGCGGCCGTTCTTCTCGGCAAAGATGGCGAGCTCAGGGATAATGACCTGCCTGAGCTCCTTGAAAATCATGTCCATCTGCCTGTCCGTGAGCGGCAGATGGCCCCAGTTTCCCTCCCAGGCGGCATTGAAGATCTGCTGCACCTCCCTTGTCCGCCTTGCCATGTCCCGTTTCTCCAGCGTCTTGAACTCCACATCCATGCCCTTGAGGATGCTTTCCTTCACCGCTTCAAGATAGGGCTCGTGCTTCGAGTAGTTGGCACTTTTCACAAGGAAGGAGTACCAGTCGATGCACTTGGTGAACCCGCATGCCTCGGCAAGGTCCTTGTAATATGGCGCGAAGTGAAAGAGGCCGACCGAAGGCATATTTTCCACACCATCAATCTCGAATCCGACTGAATCATAGATGGAGAAGCTCTGGGGGCCATTCATGACCGTCTTGCCCTTCTCCTTCAGCCAGGATGATGCCGTGTCGAAGAGCGCCCGGGCGACGTCGATATCATTCATGGATTCGAAGAACCCGAAGAACCCGGTATCCATGTCATACTTCTGTTCATAGAGGCGGTTCACATGGGCCGTGATGCGGCCGACTGGTCTGTTGCCGCGATACGCCAGGAAGAATTCCGCCTCGCCGATCTCGAAGAAGTATCCCTTGTTCCTGTCCAAAAGGGTCTTCACCTCCCCGATGATCGGAGGAACCCAGGCGGGATCGTTCTCATAAAGGCGTGCGGCCCAGGGGAGCATGATGAATTCCTTCATCATCCTCTTGTTTGCAACCCTTCTGACATCGATCACGAGACACCTCCCTAATGGCTTCGCTTCAGCATGACATGCTCATGGACCATCCGCACCGGTCCCTCTCATCAGAACTTCTTTGCGGCCTCCCCGATAAGTCTGCGTGCATCGTCTGAGTACCAGCAGTCGACAAAATAGACATGCTTCTCCTCCTGCAGCTCCCGCACCTTCTTCTCTATGTCCTGGGTCCGGTTCCTCTTGATCCCGGCAAAGGCCTCAAGCGGCCAGCTGGCAAGGGATTTCATCTTCTCCACCGCCCGGGGAATGACATCCTTGGCAGGCAGCGCTTCATCGATCATGCCCATTTGCAGACACCCCATGGGCTCATAGAATTGCCCTGACTCCATGATCTCCTGTGCGAAGCGGACCCCTGCGATGTCCCTCAGTATGCAGTCGGGCAGATAGGGAACAGGGACGCCGAGCCTTATCTCATTGAGCCCCATGGACTTCCTCCCGTCTGCCATGAACCGATGGTCGCAGCACAGCGCCAGGATGCAGCCGCCTGCCACGGCGTGGCCCGTCAAGGCTGCCGCCGTCGGCTTGGGCAGCGTGTACAACCTGAGCGAAACCCGGTTGAATGCCCTGAAGAAGGTTTCAAAGTCCTGTCTGGGGTATTCGAACAACTTCCGGATGTCGAATCCTATGGAAAAGAACTTGTCGCTGGCGCTCCCGAGGACCATGGCACGCACCCCTTTGTCCTTGGCCACTCTGTCGAGCTGTCTGTCCAGGTCATTGACAAGATCCAGATCCAGGGCATTCGTAACGCCCCTGTTGAGCAGCACAATGGCTATGCCGTCCTGATACGATACCGAGATTGTGCTCATGGAGCCCCTCCCTTCCCCAGCCTTGATCTTCTGCGCTATCCGGCAGGCGTCAGTTCACGGCAAGCCTGCTGTGCCGGCTCCTCTGCTCCCCTGAGCTCCTCATAGAATTTCGCCACACTCACCATGAGATACGGCCCGATCCAGAGAAAGCCGATGCCCAGAGTGAGCATGCCCAGCAGTATCCACCAGGTGAATCTTCCGATCAGACAGCTCAGTCTCCACCTGTTCCCGTACATCATGGCCTTGCTTCTCCTGATGGCCTCCAGTCCGTCAAGCTGACGGTTGTCCGCAAGGATGAAGAAGGTCATGGAGTATGAGA
>JALOOZ010000064.1 GCA_025454155.1 Thermodesulfobacteriota bacterium | reverse complement strand
GTGCGGTGCCCGATGCCATCCTGGGCTTCCTCAAGGACAAGAAGGACCTGGGCATCCACACCGAGATGTTCTCGGACGGCGTGGTGGACCTCGTTGAGGCGGGCGTCATCACCTGCAGCCGGAAGAACTATCACCCGGGAAAGATGGTGGCCACCTTCTTCATGGGCACGGAGAAGCTCTACCGGTTTGTGCACAACAACCCCATGGTGCAGATGTACCCGGTGCACATCACGAACAACCCGGCCAACATCGCGCTCAACGACAACATGGTCTCGGTCAATTCCACCATCCAGGTGGATCTTACGGGCCAGGCCGCCTCCGAATCCATCGGGTACAAGCAGTTCAGCGGCACGGGCGGCCAGGCCGACTTCGTGCGCGGAGCGGCCTGGTCCAAGGGAGGCCGCTCCATCCTGGCCTTCCACGCCACCGCCGCGGGCGGCAAGATCTCCCGCATCGTGACCCACCTGGACGAGGGAGCCGTGGTGACCACCACGCGCAGCGACATCCACTACGCGGTCACCGAGTACGGCATTGCCGAACTCAGGGGGAAATCCGTGCCCGAACGTGCCAGGGCCCTCATCGCCATCGCCCACCCGGACTTCAGGGCAGAGCTGAAGAAGGAATTCCAGAGAATCTATAACCGGAAGGTTTAAGACAAGGAGGTACGGATATGGTGAGAGTGTTCAGTACAACCCCGCGGATCGTCATGGGTCCCGGGTCGGCCAAGACCATCGGCGCCGAGGTGAAGGCCCGTGGCGTCAGCCGGGTCCTCATCGTCACCGACAAGGGGGTCATCTCCGCGGGCCTCCTGAAATCCATCGAGGAGTCTTTCAAGGCCTCCAAGGTGAAGTATGCCGTGTTCGACAAGGTGCAGCCCGACCCCCGCTACGAGATCGTTGCCGAGTGCGTGGCAGCGGCCAGGGAAGCAAAGGCCCAGATGCTCGTCGGCATCGGCGGCGGCAGCCCCATGGACATCGCCAAGGTCACCGCGGTGATGCTCACCAACAAGGGGCCCATCGGGGCGTACTTCGGCATCGGCCTCATCCCCAGGCCCGGCCTGCCCACCATACTGATCCCCACCACCGCGGGCACCGGCAGCGAGGTGACGCCCATCGCCATCCTCTCCGACGAGGGCGAGAAGCTCAAGAAGGGCATCGTGAGCCCCTACCTCTACCCGGCCATCGGCATCCTGGACCCCGAACTCACCGTGGGCCTGCCGCCCGCCGTCACCGCGGCCACGGGTATGGACGCCCTCATCCACGCCATCGAGGCCTACACCTCCATCAATGCCAGCACCATCACGGACATGTACTGCACCAAGGCCATCGAGCTCATCTACAGGAATATCCGCACCGCGTTCGCCAAGGGTGACAACATGGAGGCCAGGACCGCCATGATGGAAGGCGCGCTGCTCGCGGGCATCGCCTTTGCCAACGCCGGCGTCACGGCGGTGCATGCCTTCGCGTACCCCATCGGCGCGGAGTTCCACATTCCCCACGGCATCGCGAACACCCTCATGCTCCCGCACGTGATCCGCTTCAACGTGCTCGGGAACCTGGAGAAGTTCGCCCAGCTCGCAAAACCCCTCGGCCTGAGTGTCGAGGGCCTCGATAACCTGGCAATCGTGGACAGGGTGGTCGCAGCCATCGACCGCCTTGCCGACGACATACGGGTGCCGCGCCACCTGAAGGATTTCGGCGTAAAGGAGAAGGATATACCCATGCTGGCAGAAGGCGTCATGAAGGTGACCAGGCTGCTTGCCAACAACCCGCGTACACTCACCCTGGACGACGCCAAGATGATCTACAAGGCAGCGCTGTAACAAGAGAAAGAACACGAGGAGGAAACGACCAGATGAAAGCCACGAATCAATCCATTGCTGAACTGAGAGGCACGGCCATGGCCAAGGGCTTTGCCAGCGGCAAGCCCATCTACATCGCATCCGCCAAGGGCGCCATGCTCTATGACGTGGAAGGGAACGAATACATCGACTTCGGCGGCGGCATCGCGGTCATGAACGTGGGGCATTCCAACCCCAAGGTCGTCAAGGCCATCCAGGACCAGGCCGCCAAGTTCACCCACACCTGCTTCATGGTGACGCCCTACGAGGTGGCGGTGAAGCTCGGCGTGAAGCTCTGCAAGCTCGCCCCGGGCAGGACGCCGAAGCGCGCCATTCTCATCAACAGCGGCGCAGAAGCGGTGGAGAACACGGTGAAGATCGCCCGCTACTACACCAAGCGGCAGGGCATCATCGTCCAGGACCACGCCTTCCACGGCAGGACGTTACTCTGCATGACCATGACGAGCAAGGTGAAGCCCTACAAGTGGGGGTTCGGGCCGTTCGCACCGGAGGTCTACCGGATACCGAACGCCTACTGCTACCGCTGCCCCTTCGGGCTCGCCTACCCGAAGTGCGACTGCGCATGCGCGGACTACCTGAAGGACTTCTTCGGCAAGATCGCTCCCGACATGCTGGCTGCCCTCGTGGTGGAGCCGGTGCAGGGCGAGGGCGGGTTCATCACGCCGCCCAAGGAGTACTACCCCAAACTGGCCAAGATCTGCCGCGACAACGGCATCCTGTTCATCGCCGACGAGATCCAGTCCGGCATGGCGCGCACCGGCGGCCGGATGTTCGCCATCGAGCACTGGGGCGTGGAGCCCGACCTCATGACCGTGGCCAAGAGCCTGGCAGCGGGCATGCCTCTGTCCGCCGTGGTGGGCAAGCAGGACATCATGGACTCCGTGCACCCGGGCGGCATCGGCGGCACCTACGGCGGCAACCCGGTGTGCTGCGCAGCGGCGCTGGCGGTCCTCGAGGTATACGAGGAGGAGAAGATGCTCGCCAAGAGTGAAAAGCTGGGCAAGAAGCTCAGAAAGTATTTCAACGAGCTCAAGGCACGGCACGAGATCATCGGCGACGTGCGGGGCCTCGGCCCCATGCTGGCCCTGGAGCTCGTCAAGGACCGCAAGACCAAGGAGCCCGCACCCGAGGAAACAGCAGCGGTGGTCAAGTACGCCTTCGACAAGGGGCTCAACATCCTGTCCTGCGGGCAGTACAGCAACGTGATCCGCACCATGATGCCGCTCGTCATCACGGACGAGCAGGTGGCCAAGGGCGTGTCCATCCTGGACGAGGCCTTCGCTTCGCTCAAGAAGAAGAAACGGTGAGCGGAAGGGCGGACGGATTCGGAACCATCCCGAAAAGGGGAAACGATACAAGTCAAAGGGGGAGATGTATGAAGAAGACTTTCTGGCTTACACTCACAAGTGTTACGGTATTCGCGCTTGCGGCACTCGTGCTGGCGGCATTGCCGGCACAGGCGGCAGGCCCGAAAGAGGTGAAGATCGGCAACATCCTGCCGCTGTCCGGCCCGTCCGCCTCCGTGGGCATCCAGAACCAGCGTGCCATTGAGCTCGCCACGGAGAAGATCAACGCGGCGGGGGGCATCAAGTCTTTAGGAGGGGCCAAGCTCGTGAACATCTTCACTGACAGCAAGGGCGATCCGAACGTGGGCGTCACCGCTGCGGAGCAGCTCATCAACACGGACAAGGTGAGCCTCGTCTCCGGTGCCTGGAATTCGGCCGTGACCCTGCCCTCCACCCAGGTGGCCGAGCGCTACCAGGTGCCCTACGTGGTTCCGGTCTCGGTGAACGACACCATCACGGAGCGCGGGTTCAAGTACACCTTCCGCATCGCGGCCAAGGACAGCTGGTGGGCCCAGGACCAGTTCAAGTTCCTGGACGAGCAGAAAAAGCTCACCAAGACGACGCTCAAGACTATTGCCTTCGTGTACGAGAACGGCGACTGGGGCACGGGCATGGCAAAGCAGTGGGACATCCTGGCCAAGAAGTACGGATACCAGGTTGTGCTCAACGAGGCCTACCCGAGCACCGCGTCCGACCTGACACCGGTGGTCATGAAGATCAAGACCAAGAAGCCCGACGTCATCCTGCTCACGTCGAACGCCGCGGATGCCATCCTGCTCACCAACACCATGGCCACCATGAAGGTCAAGGCCAAGGCCATCATCGGCACGGGCGGCGGCCATGCGGACCCGTCCTTCAGGAAGAACACGGGCAAGAACTGCGAGTACATGTTCGACGTGGTGGAGTGGGAGACCGACCTCGGCAGGCCGCAGATCCCCTCGCTCAACGCAGAGTTCAAGAAGCGCTACGGCTATGACCTGGCCGGCGAGTCCGTTGACGCCTTTGCCTCGGTGTACGTCATTGCGGACGCCATCGAGCGAGCCAAGTCGGCAGACCCCAAGAAGATCAGGGACGCCCTGGCAGTCACCAACCTCTGCGTGGGCAAGGGCAAGCTGGGCATCGACATCCTGTCCTATGACTGCGTGCAGTTCGACGAGACCGGCCAGAACAAGAACGCCGGCATCGTTCTGGTGCAGTTCCAGAACGTGAAAGGAAATATGGAGCGCGTGACCGTGTATCCCAACAAGGTCGCCCGCAAGGGATTCAAGGCCATATTCCCCATGCCGTAAACAAGGCACGATAACCGCACGAGAGGTATGAGGAACTGTGTAAAGCGTACATGAAAGTGACGGGGGAGCCGGGCGCCCCATGAGGGGCGTCCGGGGAACCCCGGAACAATCGAAAACGAGGTCACCATGGACGTGAACGTAATCCTTCAAGCAATCATCAACGGTCTCCTGACCGGTTCCTACTACGGTCTAGCAGCACTGGGCCTGACGCTGATCTTCGGGGTCATCAAAGTGATCAACTTCGCCCACGGTTCGCTGCTCATGGTGGGCATGTTCGCCTGTTACTGGGTGATAAAGCTGACCGGATGGCACCCCTACGCAACCCTGCTCCTTGTCGTGCCCATGCTGTTCTTCTTCGGGTATGCCATGCAGGGTATCCTGATCAAGCCGGTCCTGGAGGCCCAGCGGGAGGTCCGGGAGCCCACCGAGGTCATCATCGTGACCACGGGCGTGTGGTACATCCTGGACAACCTGGCCCTCATGATCTTCGGCGCCGAGTACCGCGTGATCCAGACGCCCATAACAGGTCAGATCTTCATGCTGGGGGACTACATCTTCCCCAAGCCTCAGCTCTACGGCTTCATCACCACGGCCGTAACATCGGGCCTGCTGGTGTGGTTCCTGAAATTCACCAAGATGGGCAAGTCCATCAGGGCCGCCTCCCTTGACCGGGATGCCGCGAGCCTCATGGGCATCAACCAGTACCGTGTCTACAACATCGCCTTCGGCATCGGTGCCGCCATCGCGGGTATCGTGGGGTGCGTCCTCATTCCTTTCTACTATGTATTCCCCACGGTGGGAGTGGTCTTCGATGTGAAGTGCTTCATCATCGTGGTGCTGGGCGGCCTCGGGAGCATCCCCGGGGCGCTGATCGGCGGTGCCATCGTGGGCCTCATCGAATCGATCTTCGCCCAGTACATCGCATCTACCTGGACTGAGCTCATCGTCTATGTGGTCTTCCTGGCGGTGCTCTTTATAAGGCCGGCCGGGCTCTTCGGCGAGAAGCGGGACTGGTGAGAAAGGAGACATGAGATGAATTCCGGGTCAAAGAGAAAGACTATCGATACGATACTGAAAATCGCGCTGGCAGTTCTCGTCTTCACCCTGCCGGTGTGGATCACGAGCCCCACGTACCTCCAGATCCTCATCATGCTGTTCCTGTTCGCATACCTCACCACTTGCTGGAACCTGGTGGGCGGCTTTGCAGGGGTTCTGCCACTGGGACACTCGGCCTATGTGGGCATCGGCGCGTATACCTCGACGGTCCTGTGGATCACCTGGGGCATCAGCCCCTGGATAGGCATGTGGGCAGGCGCGGTGATCGCGGCGATCGTGGGCATCTTCATTGGCATCCCGACACTGAAGCTCCGCGGGGCCTACTTCGCCCTGTCCACCATGGCCTTCGGCGAAGGCCTGCGGGTTCTCACGGAAAACATCATGCAGGTGGGCTCGTGTGTCATCAACGGCCCCCGCGGCATCTGCATCCCCCTGGTACCGGGCAACAACCTCGCGCTGTACCAGTTCGTGAACAAGGTGCCCTACTACTACATCATCCTCATCATGCTGTGCATCGCGGTCTTCATCACGTGGTACATCAGCAGGATCAGGCCGGGCTACTATCTTGCAGCGGGAGGAGAGGAGCCGGAGGCGGCCCAGGCCCTGGGCGTGAACGTTGCCAAGTACAAGGTGTGGGCCATGGGGCTGAGCTGCTTCATGACCGCTCTCGGCGGAACCTTCCTGGCCCAGCTCACCCTCTACTTCTATCCCAAACAGATACTCGGGCTGGACTTCTCCTTCGAGCTCGCCTTCATCGCATTGATCGGCGGAAGAGGGACCATCGCAGGACCGGTGATCGGCGCACTGCTGCTGCGGCCGGTGAGCGAATTTACCCGGATCTACCTGAGTTCGGTACTGCCGGGTCTGCACCTGGTGATCTTCGGGCTCATCCTGATCCTGGTCATGCTCTATCAGCCCAGGGGTCTGGTTGAGCCGCTCTCCAGGTTCTACGACTGGGTACTTGACAGGCTGAGCGGAGAGAAAAAGGAGGTGAAGGCATAATGGCACTCCTCGAGATCAACAACGTATCCAAGCACTTCGGCGGGCTGAAAGCCGTGGACCAGGTGAGCATCAAGATAGAAAAAGGCCAGATCTACGGCCTCATCGGTCCCAACGGCGCCGGCAAGACGACCCTGTTCAACTGCGTGGCAGGTGCCTTCGCACCGACCATGGGCACCATCACGTACAACGGGGAAGACATCACCGGGTGGAAGCCCTGGAACATCTGCAGGAAGAGGATCGCCCGCACCTTCCAGATCGTGAAGCCGTTCCAGAAAAAGACCGTGCTGTATAACGCAGTGGTCGGTGCCTTCATCAGGACTGCGAACCGCTCCGAGGCCGAGGACAGGGCCATGGAGGTCCTCAAGAAGTTCAACCTCGGCGACAAGTGGGATAAACTGGCGGGCAATCTGACCATCGCGGACCGCAAACGCCTGGAGATCGCCCGGGCCATGGCCACCGAGCCCGAGATGTTCCTCATGGACGAGAGCATGGCAGGGCTGCGTCCCAACGAGGTGGACGAGACCCTGGACGAGATCAGGAAGATAAGGGACAGCGGCGTCACCATCTTCATGATCGAGCACATCATGCGTGCCATCATGACGGTCTCTGACCGAATCACGGTCATCCAGTTCGGCAAGAAAATCATGGACGGCACGCCGCAGGAAGTCTCGAAAGACGAACGGGTCATCAAAGCATACCTGGGGGAGAGCTATGGCGCTGCTTGATATCAAGAACATAAACTGCTTCTACGGCGATGTGCAGGTCATCTACGACGTGTCCATGCACATCGAGGAAGGCGAGGTCATCAGCCTCATCGGGGCCAACGGCGCCGGCAAGTCCACCATGCTCAGGACCATTTCGGGCCTCATGAAGCCCAGGTCCGGCGAGATCATCTTCGAAAACCAGCCGGTTCACACACTGCGGCCCGAGAAGATCGTGGAGCGTGGCATCATCCAGGTGCCCGAGGGCAGAAAGCTCTTCAGCCTCATGACGGTCCGCGAGAATCTGGATGTGGGCGCCCACAACTCCCGGGCCTACCCCAGGCTGGCCGAGACCCTGAAGGACGTGTACAAGCTCCTGCCCCGCCTCGAAGAGAGGGAAAAGCAGCAGGCCGTCACGCTCTCGGGCGGCGAGCAGCAGATGGTGGCCATAGGTCGCGGCATGATGGCCAAGCCCAAGATCCTCATGCTCGACGAACCCTCGCTTGGCCTTGCCCCGGTGCTCATCAAGGAGATCTTCCAGACCATCCGGCTGATCGCGGATCAGGGCACCACGGTGCTCATGGTGGAGCAGGACGTCCAGCACTCGCTGAGTCTTTCGGATAGAGGATATGTGCTGGAGCACGGCCGCATCGTCATGGAAGGCAAGGGAAAGGATCTGCTGGAAAACCCGAATATCAAGGAGGCCTACCTGGGAATCTAGGTACGGAAAACCCGTGACATACGACAGATACTCATAGCCCCTTTATGACCGTTCGATCCATCCACCCGCATGGGGTGGATGGATCGAACAACCCCTTACAGCAGGGATCCGCAGACAAAGACAGGGAAAAGGAGATCACATGCAGGGAAGTTTCGCCTGAAGGGAGCCGGCAGACAGACAATCCCTATCATGCAGGATTTCAGCCGATCCAGAGCGATGACTGCCGGAGTGTGAATAAAAAATTTATCGAAACCACAAAAAGGAGGATCTGGAACAATGGAAGATTTTCTAAAGAAATGTGAAGAATGCAACCCGGGGGAAAAAGAGTTCCTCCAGGCAGTAACCGAGGTGGTCAAGTCTGTGAAGCCGGTCCTTGACCGGCATCCGGAATACCGCAAGGAAAAGATCCTGGACCGGATGATCGAGCCGGAGAGGGTGGTCATGTTCCGGATCCCCTGGGTGGACGACAAGGGGGAAGTGCAGATCAACAGGGGCTACCGGATCCAGATGAACAGCGCCATCGGCCCCTACAAGGGCGGTTTCAGGTTTCATCCGTCCGTAAACCTCTCCATCCTTAAATTTCTTGCCTTTGAGCAGGTGTTCAAGAACTCACTCACAACGCTGCCCATGGGCGGCGGCAAGGGTGGATCCAACTTCGACCCCAAGGGCAAGTCCGACCGCGAGGTCATGAGGTTCTGCCAGAGCTTCATGAGCGAGATCTTCAGGCACGTGGGCCAGTTTCTCGATGTCCCGGCAGGCGACATCGGCGTGGGGGCCCGGGAGATCGGTTACCTGTTCGGGCAGTACAAAAGGCTCAAGAATGAATTCGTGGGCGTGCTCACGGGCAAGGGCCTGAGCTACGGTGGAAGCCTCATCCGGCCCGAAGCCACGGGTTACGGTGCGGTGTACTTCGCCGCCGAGATGCTCTCCACCAGGGGTGAGTCTCTCGAAGGCAAGGTATGCCTGGTGTCGGGATCCGGCAATGTGTCCCAGTACACCACGGAAAAACTCCTCGACCTCGGCGCCAAGGTGGTGACCCTGTCCGACTCCAACGGCTACATCTACGACGAGAAGGGCCTCGATCGCGAGAAGCTCGCCTACGTAATCGAGCTCAAGAACATCCGCAGGGGCCGGATCAGCGAGTACGCCGACAAGTACAAGGGTGTCCTCTATGTCCCGGTGGACCCGGCCAAGGACTTCAATCCTCTGTGGGACCACAAGGCTTCCTGCGCCTTCCCGAGCGCCACCCAGAACGAGATCAACGCCAAGGACGCGGCAAACCTGCTCAAGAACGGGGTCTACGTGGTGAGCGAAGGCGCCAACATGCCCACCGTACCAGCCGGCGTGGACCTGTTCATCGACAAGAGAATCCTCTATGGCCCCGGCAAGGCGGCCAACGCGGGCGGCGTCTCAACCTCGGGCCTCGAGATGACACAGAACAGCATGAGGCTCAGCTGGACACGGGAAGAAGTGGACAACCGCCTGCGCATGATCATGAAGGCCATCCATAGCGCCTGCGTAAACGCCTCCGATACCTACGGCACACCGGGCAACTACGTGAACGGCGCCAACATCGCGGGCTTCGTGAAGGTTGCCGACGCCATGATGGCACAGGGCATCGTGTAACGGGATTCAATAATATTATTGCATGGGGCGGCGGTTCCCGGAGGCGGGAACCGCCGGAAGCCCTGTTTGCCATGGTGATGAATGTGAAGAGAAAAACTTAGCCTGCCCGGATTGATCGACTCAGCCCAATTGGAGAAACCGGTTGGACTGAGTCGATCAATCCGGGCAGGTCAGGGAAAAGACCCCGGCCATCTCATTGGGGAGACGTACTCTCCTTGCGTGGAGACTGTTCGTGTGTATTATTGGTACCATAAGGAGGCTTGAGTCCCCATGACACTCAAAGAGCGTGAGCTGTCCGGCAAGTACCACCTGAACTTCAAGGTCTTTCTGGAGCTCATGTCCAGCAAGGTCCGGGAGATCCTGCTTGTCTCGAGCCGGTATGACGCCTTCATCATCGAGGAGGATGTCACGCTGGCATCCCGCATCGTCACCGAGTACAGCGGCCTGAACCTGTCCCAGCCCCCCCGGGTCACGCGGACGTCATCAGCCCTGCAGGCCCTTGAACTCATGGACGAAAAGAGTTTCGACCTGGTCTTCACCATGCCTAATCTCGAGGACATGGATGCCTTCACCCTGGGGAAAAAGATCAAGGAGAAGAACCCGGCCCTGCCCGTGTACCTGCTGGCGCACAGCCTCAGGGGCATCCAGACCTCCAGCGAGGCCATCCGCTACGAAGGGATCGACAAGGTCTTCATCTGGTCGGGCAACGCCGACCTCCTGCTGGCCATAATCAAGGGAACCGAAGACGCCCTGAACGTAGATTACGACACCACGCACGCCCAGGTGTGCGTACTCATCTTCGTGGAGGACTCCCCCCTCTACTACTCGACGCTCCTGCCCATCTTCTACAAGGAGGTCGTACGGCAGGTCCAGGCCGTGCTCGAACTCGGCGTGAACGAGGAGGAGCGGCTGCTCATCATGCGCACCAGGCCCAAGATCCTTTCCGCACAGACCTTCGAAGAGGCCAGTGTGCTCTACGAAAAGTACAAGCCCTATCTGATGGGCATCATCTCGGACACGCGCTTCCCCAAAAAAGGCAGGCTGTACGCTCATGCCGGCATCGAGCTGCTCTCTCGTGCCAGACAGGAGATTCCCCACCTGCCCCTGCTCCTGTTCAGCTCGGAACCCGAGAACAAGTCCAAGGCCCGGGACATCCCCGCGGAGTTCCTGGACAAGAACTCGCCCAAGCTCCTCGACGAGATCCACGACTTTTTCCTCACTAGCCTGGGCTTCGGCGAGTTCGTGTTCCGCACGCCGGACGGCACCGAGATGGGCAGGGCCAGCAAGCTGCGCATGCTCGAGGAGGGGCTCGCTACGATCCCGGACGATTCGCTGTGCCACCACATCGAGAAAAAGGACATGGCCAACTGGGTCATGATGCGCTCCGAGATCCCCCTTGCGTCAACCATCAGGGGTCTGTCCTGTTCCTCCTTCTCTTCCACCAGCCAGATGAGGGAACACCTCATCTCGCTCATACACCTGGTTCGGAAGTGGCGGCAGAAGGGAGTGGTGGCCAGGTTCAACCGGAAAGAGTTCAACATAGACCTCCTGGACTTTGCCAAGCTTGGCCAGGGCTCCCTGGGAGGAAAGGCCAGGGGGCTGGCGTTCATGTCGTCCATGCTGCAGGAGGATAGCAGCCTGTTCGAAAAGTATCCGGAATCGACCATCCGGATACCACAGACCCTTGTGCTGGCCACCGATATCTTCGAGGAATTCGTGGAAATCAACAACCTCAAAGGCTTCGCGGGGGACGGATATTCCGATGAGGAGGTCGCTCAGGCCTTCCTGAAGGCCGAGATGGCCGAAGACGTCATCAAAGATCTCCAGACCTTCCTGGAACAGGTTGTCTACCCCCTGTCTGTGCGCTCCTCGAGCCTGCTGGAAGACGCCCAGTTCCAGCCCTATGCAGGCCTTTACGAGACCTACATGATCCCCAACAACCACCCGGATTTTTCCAAACGGCTCGAGTCCCTCGTCACTGCCATCAAGCTCGTCTATGCCTCCACCTATTACGAGAGCCCCAAGGCCTTTGCCAAGAGCACTGCAAGTCAGGCCAAGGACGAGTCCATGGCCGTGGTCATCCAGCAGCTCGTGGGGGATGAGCACGGAGACCACTACTACCCCACCATCTCCGGGGTGGCCCAGTCCCACAACTACTACCCGGTCTCGCACATGAAGCCCGAGGAAGGTATCGTGCAGATGGCCATAGGATTCGGCAAGACCGTAGTGGAAGGAGGAAAATCCCTGCGGTTCTCCCCACGGTACCCCGAGATCCTGCCACAGTTCTCCACGGTGGACGACATGATCGCCAACTCCCAGCGCTTCTTCTACTCGCTGCG
>JALOOZ010000063.1 GCA_025454155.1 Thermodesulfobacteriota bacterium | reverse complement strand
GGCAGGGCCTCAGCGAGGAGCGTGTCGCCGGTCTTGGTCTCCTTGAGCTTGGCAACGGCGAAGATGTCACCGGGTCCCACAAGCTCGAGGGGCTTCTGGGCCTTGCCCTCCAGCATGAAGAGCGAGCCGACGCGCTCCTTGATCTCGCGTCTGGCGTTGTAGACGTTCGAGTCGGGGCTCAGGGTCCCTGACAGGCACCGTATGATGCTCATGGTCCCGGTGTACGGGTCGCTCATGGTCTTGAAAACGTAACCGCAGAAGGGCTGGTCTTCGGTGGGCTTGTACTCCTTCGTCTCGCCCTTGCTGTTCTTCAGGGCCGGTAGGGCCCTCCGGTCCGGGGAGAGAAACGAGGCTGCCATGAAGTCCATGAGGGGCTGGATGCCCATGTTCAGCAGGGCCGAGCCACAGAACACGGGAAGGAACAGTCCCTTGGCAAGACCTCCCGCCAGAGCGCTTTCGAGCTCGGCCAGGGAGAGATCGCCGCCCTCCAGGTACTTCTCCATCAGTGCATCGTCGACCTCGGCGAGGTCTTCGATGACCTTGCCGTAGACTTCTTCCAGCTGATCCTGCATGTCCGAAGGGACAGGGGCTTCCTTGAAGGATCCGGAACCGTCCTTTTCATAGAGAAAGGCCTTCTTCTTGAGTACGTCCACCACACCGACAAAGCTGTCCTCGGATCCGATGGGCAGCGTCAGCAGCAGGGGCTTGATCTCGAAGACATCGGTGATGTCCTGAATGACCTGCTCGTAATTGGCGCGCTCCCTGTCCATCTTGCTGACGAAGCACGTGCGGGCCAGGCCTTCGGCGCTGGCCAGTCTCCAGAGGTTCTCCGAATAGGGTTTGATGGAATCGATGGCATCGATCACGAACAGGGCATTGTCGGCGGACTTGAGGCCGAGTATGGCCTCGGAGGTAAAATTGTTGTCGCCGGGGGTATCAAGCATGATGATACCGGTGTTCTTCCACTTGAAGTTATGCAGCGCACTGAAGATGGAAGACTGCCGCTTGACCTCCTCGGGCTCGAAGTCCAGGACGGAATTGCCGTCGAGGACCTTGCCGAGACGAGAGGTGGCCTTGGCGTTGAACAGGAAGGCCTCACCGAGCGATGTCTTCCCGGAGCCGGATTGCGACATGATGATAACATCTTTGAGATTTTCCGTTCGAAATTTCCTCATCGATCCTCCCCTTCACAAATCTAGAATTTAGGCTTTTAGCTGAAAAAAGCCCAGCAAGTCAAGGAGGGGCTTATCCGGGATTTGCACGAATGCATGATCATGGAGTACAATCGCACCATGTGGAAAGATATCGCAGGCCATGCACGGATCAAGGATCTTCTGAAAGACTACTGCATTACAGGCAGAATCCCTCACGCCCTCCTGTTTGCCGGAACAGCCGGCCTGGGAAAGACGGGGGTGGCACACGAGTTCTTCAAGGCGATGAACTGCCAGGAACGTACGGGAGATGCATGCGGAAGGTGCACGAGCTGCCTGAAAGTTGTTTCCCTTACCCACCCGGACCTCGTGACGGTGAATCCCGGAGCCCGGTGGATCAAGGTGGACGATGTGCGGGAGGTCCTCGCCGAGGCCTGCTTGAGGCCGTATGAGGCCCGCATGAAATGCATCATCGTCGAACCGGCGGAGAGCCTCAATACGGAAAGCGCCAATGCCCTTCTCAAGACACTGGAGGAACCGCCGAGCGATACCGTGATCATCCTTGTCAGCCACAGGCCCAAGCTCCTTCTTCCCACCATTGTATCGCGGTGCCAGAGAATCCGGTTCAATGCCGAGGATCGGGGCCGGGAATCGGCCGGTGATGACGGAGATCGTGAGCAGGGCAGGGACCAGGATGCATCGGAATCGGAAGTGGTCCGCGCCGAAGTTGTCGGGCTTCTGCGCGGTGGAGATCCGGCGCTTCTCGCCAGAAAATACTTCGATCAGGAGGGGTGGGATCTGCTCCCCGTGGTGCTCCTGAATGCTGAATCCGTCATTCGGGATATCATGGTGCTGCGTCATGGATCCGACAGGCTGTTGAACGGGGAACTCAGGCAGTCGAATTTCAAACAGACTGGCTTCGGAGAGATCGAGGAGGTCCTGGAGCTCATCAGTGCCATGCGCCGGGGTGCCCATGAGAACATCAACCTCAGGGTAGCGGCGACGGAGCTCTTCATCAGGATGGGGCAGCTGGCAAAACCATGATGCGATGGGTCGCGGGCAACCGGGATCTTTCTCAGAGGGGTTTCTTCCACTTTGACTTCACAGGCCTCTTCTTGAGCAGCACATACATGGCGCCGGTTCCGCCGTCGCATGGCCTGGCCGAGCAGAAGGCAAGCACCAGGTGCGAGAGCGTCCCTGTGGTGAGCCATTTCACGACCCCCTCCTTCAGCACGGGGCCCGTGTCCGATTTCAGACCTCTTCCGTGAATGACGAGGAGGGTCCGATATCCCAGGGCATGACAGTTCTGAAGGAAGCCGTTGAGGACAGCCTTTGCGGCATCCTTGACATGGCCGTGCAGGTCAAGATGGGCCTGTATGGTGAGCTCCCCAGATTTCAGCTGCTTCAGGACCCGGGGATCGAGAGACAGAACATGGCCTTCCAGATACTCCCCGGTACAGGTGATGTCAAAGAGGCTTTTCCCTGACACAAGGGCCTGGAGCGTTTCCAGGACCTCCTGATCCTGTCTCCTCAAACTTTCTCGCACCTGCTGGACGACGGCAGACTGGTCCAGGGGCTCCGGCGTCACCCGATCATTGGGCAATGGCATCACGTCCTCCATCGCCTTTGAGAAAAGGGAGGGATCATCTTCGGACGCGGCCGGGGGCAGGAGATCAATGTGATCCGGTAAAGGGATCTCCTGTTTCGGTTTTTTCTTACCGGGAATCTTCATTCCCTTGAGTTTCCCGAAAGGAGCATTAAAGGTACGGTCTTCCTTCATGGCCCTTAAGGGTAGCAAAAAAAAAGGGCCCACTCAATAAGAGGTGGTAGTGGGCCTAAAAGGAGGTCTATAGCCTTGTGGAAATGCTATAGGCTGGGGCGTATATATAGGATCGTTTTTTCCGTGTCAAATACAGAAAACTCACGATACTCCCAAACAGAAGTGAATTATGGAGCAGGGATTCCACAGGGTCCCGATGATCCCCGCCATGACCCGAACGATGCCTGGCTTACAGAATCGGCTCGTTCTTCCCGGGATCCTATCTTAACGAAAATACATTGTCTTTGTGAAATGATTTCATGGCTCAAGAACTATCCGCCGGATCTCGACAGCCTTGACAGTCCAAGACAAGAGATGATATGAATCACCATTCAATTCCCGAACAGGAGTTCATATGCTTGAGATCAGGGTCCACGGGCGGGGCGGACAGGGCGCTGTGACGTCGGCCGAACTCATAGCCATAGCAGCCATCAATACGGGCAGGTTCGCCCAGGCGTTCCCCAGCTTCGGTCCCGAACGACGGGGGGCTCCGGTCGTCGCGTTCTGCCGGGTGGACGACCGCAAGATCAACATCAGGGCCAAGGTCTACAACCCGGACGCCGTTGTTGTCCTGGACCCCGGCCTGGTGACGCTGCTGGATCCCACGGAGGGGATGGTGGAAGGCGGCATCCTCATCATGAACACGAGGAAGAGCCCGGAGGCGGTGGAAACCTCGAAGGGGTCTTCCATCCGGATAGCCACGGTGGACGCCGACCGGATAGCCATCGAGGAGCTCGGCCGTGCCATCGTGAACACCACCATGATCGGGGCGTTCATCAAGGTGACGGGGCTCATCTCGATCAACGATATCAGAGGGCCCCTCCTGGACCGCTTCGGCTCCAAGCTGGGCGAGAGGAACCTGAAGGCCCTGGAAAGGGCATACCACGAAGTCGCGATCAAGGGGTGAGTCTATGGCGAAACCGATGGATCAGATCACCTGGCAGGAGCTCCAAGTCGGGGCGGTTGTCGTGGAGATCGGCAACTCGACCCAGTACGAGACAGGCTCCTGGCGTTCGGAACGGCCTGTCGTCGAGAAGGAAAAGTGCATCAAGTGCATGTTCTGCTGGCTGTACTGTCCTGAGGGATGCATCCACGAGGCAGCAGAGGGGCATTTCGAGGCGGACCTCACCTACTGCAAGGGATGCGGGATCTGCGCGGCCGAGTGCCCTGCCAAATGCATCACCATGATCAGCGAGGAGAAGTGAGCCATGGGTAAGGTCAGAAAAGGTGTCGAAGTCTCGATAGCCATCGCCGATGCCGTGGCACAGGCGGACGTGGATGTGATCGCCGCATACCCCATCACGCCCCAGACGCACATCGTGGAGCACCTCTCCGAGATCGTCGCCGACGGCGAACTGGATGCCGAATATGTCCCAGTCGACAGCGAGCATTCCGCCATGAGCGTGTGCTGCGGCTCTGCCGCCGTGGGTGCCAGGACGTTCACCTCCACGAGCTCCCAGGGGCTCGCCCTCATGAGCGAGATCTTTTTCATCGCCGCAGCCATGAGGCTCCCCATGGTCATGGCCCTGGCCAACCGGTCGCTGTCGAGCCCGCTGTCCATCTGGAACGACCACAGCGACGTTATGATGGTCAGGGATGCCGGATGGATCTGCATCTTCGTGGAAAACGGCCAGGAGACCTATGACAACATCTTCTGCGCCTTCAGGATGTCCGAGGATCCGGAGGTCATGCTGCCTGTGGCGGTGAACCTGGACGGGTTCATCCTCACCCACATGATAGAACCCGTGGAGTACGAGGATGACGACCTCATCAGGCGGTACCTGCCCGAGTTCAAGATGAAGAACGCACTGCATCCGGACCACCCCGTATCCATGGGGTGCTTTGGGATGCCCGAGATCTACACCGAGGCCCAGATGAACCGCGAGATGGGGGTGAGGAATTCCTACCCGCACATCGTCAAGGCATGGGAGGAGTGGGGCAGGCTCACGGGGAGGCACTACCGTCCCGTTGAAACATACCGGACAGACGATGCCGAGTACTGCATCGTGACCATGGGCTCCTACGGCGAGACCGCCATGGAGGTGGTTGATGCGCTGAGGGCAGAGGGCGAGAAGGTCGGGGTCGTGAAGATCCGCCTCTGGAGGCCCTTCCCCCTCGACGAGTTCCGAGCCGCGGTGCTGGGCAAGAAGCATCTCATCGTGGTGGACCGCGCCATCACCTTCGGCGGCCAGGGCGGGCCCGTAGCCACGGAACTCCGTTCGGCTCTGTACAAGAGAGACGGAGCGCCCACCATCGTGAACTATGTGGCCGGTCTTGCGGGCAGGGATGTGTCAAGGAAGGATTTCAGGAGCATCATAACAGAAGGCAGGAAGAAGGCCGAGGCAGGTGACACGGAAGGATTCACCCTGTACGGGTTGAGAGGATAGGGAGACTGCGCATGGCAAAGACATCGGTTTCTTCTCCGAAGAATGTCGAACGGGCTGAGTACTTTGCCCCGGGCCACCGGGCGTGCCAGGGCTGTGCGGAGGTCCTGGCCGTGCGGCTGGTTCTCAAGGCCCTGGGCAAGGACACCATCGTGGCCATGGCAACGGGCTGCATGGAGATCATCTCCTCGCCCCTGCCGCTGACCTCGTGGAGGATTCCGTGGATCCACAACGCCTTCGAGAACCCAGCCGCGGTCATCTCCGGCTGCGAGGCGGGCATGAAGGCCATGATGCGCAAGGGCAAGATGCCGGCGAAAAAGATCAATTTCGTGGGCATGGGCGGTGACGGCGCCACGGCGGACATCGGTTTCGGGTCGCTGTCCGGGGCGCTCGAGCGCGGCCATGACATGATCTATGTCTGCTACGACAACGAGGCCTACATGAACACCGGCATCCAGAGGTCGTCCTCCACCCCGTACGGAGCCAGCACCACCACGAGCCCTGCGGGGAAGAAGAGCATCGGGCAGCGCACGCAGAAGAAGAACATGGTGGAGATCGCCGTTGCCCACGGCATACCCTACGTGGCGACAGCCTGTCCGAGCTTCCCCTTCGACCTGCTGGACAAGATCAAGAAGGCCTCCGAGACACCCGGCCCGGCATACGTCCACATCCTGTCGGTATGCCCCACCGGCTGGAGGATCCAGCCGTCAGACGCCATCAGGTACGGGAGGCTGGCAGTGAACTCCTGTTCGTTCCCGCTCTATGAAGTGGTGAACGGGAAATACCGGGTGACCTATAAACCCTCTGACAAGAAGCTCATCCCGGTATCCGAATACCTGAGCGGCCAGGGCAGGTTCAGGCACCTCACGGACAAGGACATCGAGCAGATACAGGCTGCGACGACCCGGCAGTATGAACGGCTCCTCAAGCTGAGCGAGGAGGAATGACACGAAGATCAGGGCCGGCAAGATGACCGGCCTTCCGAGACGTTACGGAAAGGCCCGCTGGGTACAGCGGGCCTTTGTTATGGAGAGAGGTGACCGCAGCACATGATGGAGGCCCCGGCAGGAAGCACGCATTGACTTTTTCCAGGCCGCGATGCATGGTGTGCATCGCTGGCCCATGACACGCCGCCCGCATTGACAGGGGCTGAGATAATTGGATAGCATAGGGCGCCCGTACGATCTTCAGGAGAGGAAGCATGCTGGAACTGATTTCTGATGGATTCCGTAAAGCCCAGGACATCTTCCAGGGCAAGGTCACCATCCAGGAGAAACATATCGAGGATGCGGTCAAGGAGATCCGTATCTCGCTTCTGGAAGCGGACGTCGAATTCCATGTGGTCAAGTTGTTCATCGACCATGTGAAGGAAAAGGCCCTGGGAGAAATCGTCCACACCAAGGTCGCCCATGGCGGAAAGAAGATGAGGGTCTCTCCCGAGAACCACTTCGTCAAGATCTGCTACGATGAGCTGGTGGGCCTCATGGGGCCGGTGGACACATCACTGCAATTCGGGGGCAGGGCAGTCAATGCCATCATGATGGTGGGCCTCCAGGGCAGCGGCAAGACCACCACCACGGCCAAGATCGCACGGTTCATCCAGAAGCAGGGCAGGAAACCCATGATGGTGGCGGCCGACATCTACCGCCCCGCAGCCATAGAGCAGCTCAAGGTCCTGGGGAACCGTCTGGACATCCCCGTTTTCTTTGCCCCGGGAAAGACCCCACCCCAGATATGCAGGGACGCCATGGAGGCAGCGCAGTTCAAGGGCTGCAACGTGGTGCTTTTCGATACCGCAGGCCGTACCATCGTCGACGATATCCTCATGAAGGAGCTGGAGGATATCAAGGCGGTGACGAATCCTGAGAACATCCTGCTCGTGGTTGATGCCATGATCGGGCAGGAGTCCGTCAATGTCGCAAGGGAATTCGACCGGAGGCTCGACCTTTCGGGCTTCATCCTCACCAAGCTCGATGGTGACGCCAGGGGCGGCGCGGCACTCTCCATCAAGGAAGTCACGGGCAAGCCGGTGAAATTCCTCGGCATGGGCGAATCCCTCGATCGCATCGAGGAGTTCCGGCCCGAGGGCCTTGCATCCCGTATCCTCGGGCATGGCGACATCGTCGGACTGGTCAAGGACTTTGAGGAGGTCATTGACGAGAAGAAGGCCGAAGAGGATGCGGAAAAGCTTCTGCGCGGAGACTTCACCTTCGATGACTTCCTCAAGCAGCTCAAGGTCATGAAGAAGATGGGCTCGCTCACCGACATCATCGGCAAGCTTCCTCTTGGACAGTTCGGCCTGCCCCAGGGGGTCAAGGTGGATGACCGGGAGATCGTGCGTGTGGAGGCCATCATCAATTCCATGACCACCTACGAGCGGGATCACCCAGACAGCCTGAACGACAGCCGCATCAACCGCATATCAAAAGGCTGCGGCCAGCCCAGGCCGAAGATCGTGGAGCTCATCGCCCGGTTCAAGACCATGCGGCAGGTCATGCAGGGTCTCGGCATGGGCAAGAAGAAGGTGCTCGGCAAGCTCGGGATTGACCCCAGCGTGGCCAACGCCCTGGGGAAGGGGGCGCCCAAGCCGCCCAAGAAGAACCTCGTGGATCTCAAAAAGCGCAAGGACAAGAAAAAGACAGCGAAGAAGGCCAAGAAGAGGAATCGATAGGACCGGAGCCGCTTCGAGACGACTGGATCATGGTGTGAGACAATGAAGGATGCCGGCCAGAGCAGGGAGCTGACCATCTTCCGCAGGATAAACGAGGCCATCTCGTTGTCCCCGGATGTGGAAGCGGTGGCGAATGCCATCCTGGAGATCATCATCGATGAGACCCCTGCGGAGAACGCCTCCATCATGATGCCCGGCCTGGACGGCAGCCAGCTCGAGATTAAGGCAGCCAAGGGGAGAAGGGACAGGAAGGGCCGATATTCGGAAAAGTCGCTGGGACAGGTGTTCATCATCGGCCAAGGCATAGCAGGCATGGCGGCCATCACACGCAAGGCGATCATAATCCATGACACCGCCCAGGATCCCCGGTTCGAAGCAAGGGACAACAAGGTCAGCATCGGTTCCATTCTGAGTCTCCCCATGATCTACAGCAGGAACGAGCTGGTGGGCGTGCTCAACCTGAGCCATCCCGAGGCCGATTCCTTTGAGGAGGACGATCTGGTTGTCCTCTCTGCTCTGCTCTCGCCGGCAGCCTTGGCCTTGAGAAATGCCAGGCTCATGCGGGAGGTGGATGAGATCAACAAGATGCTCAAGGCGGAGCTTTCCATCACTGACAAGGCCATGATGGAGTTCGGCAGGAGCATCCTCAAGGTCTTCAACTGGATGGCCATAGGCGTCCTGACTACTGACTCCAAGGGCATCATATCAACCATCAACAAGCGTGCCACCGATATGCTTGGGAAAAAAGCCGGTCAGAGCCTCGCCGATATCGTGGGCAACGAGCTGATACAGAAAATCGTTTCCGACAAGGAAGGCCTTTCCCAGGATGTGGAGAAGGGCGGCAGGATCTTCTGCTTCGACCTTTCGCCCCTTCCCCTGAAGCCTTCATGGCAAGTCGTGGCCTGCATCCGGGACGTGACAGTTGAACGGTTCAAGGAAAAGGAGCTCGTCCGTGTCAAGGACCAGTACAAGGACATGGTGGAAAAGGCCATCGATGCGGTCTATATCATCAAGAATGGTCGATTCCTGCTCATAAACCGGAAATTCCAGGAGATGCTCGGCTACGAACAGGACGAGATACTGAACAGGCATTTCCGGCATGTTCTGCCCAGGGATTCCGTGCATGCCCTGGCCGAGGCACTGCGGACCACCAAGGGGAATATCTTCGTGCCCAACCTCGAGATCCAGGCCCTGAGGAAAGACGGACAGAAGATCTATCTGGAGATCAGCATTGGCAGGATCATGATCGATCGTGACGAGTGCTACGTGGGAGTGGTCCGTGACATCACCAGCAAGAAAGAACTCCTCACCATGAAGACCAGGTTTCTCAATGTCGCATCCCATGAGATCCGTGTGCCGCTGACCGTGATCAGGGGGTATGGAAGGATGCTCGCCCGCGACAAGGAATGCATGCTGTCCGAGGGGCAGCGGGAATGTATCGACGAGATCGAAAAGCAGTGCGAGAAGCTGCTCCGGTTCTCCAATTCATTGCTGGATTTCGCCAAGATCCATTCCGAGAAATTCGCGCTCAACCGGGAGCGGGTCGAGGTGGCTGGATTTGTGAGGGGCGTGGTCCGCAACATGCAGCTCGGCGCACGGGAAAAGAAGGTGGAGATAGCCTTCAGGGATCAGGGAGGTGTCGACACCCTGTTCATCGACCCCATCCGGTTAGAACAGGCGCTGACCAACCTCATCGATAATGCAATCAAGCATGCACCCGAAGGGTCACTGGTCACGGTGGATCTCTCCCGGACGAAGACCGGCGGCGAGGCCCTGAGATTGCTTTTCAATCAGGAAAGTGCGGTGATCTCAGTACAGGACCAGGGCCCGGGAATAAGGAGTGACGAGGCTCGGGATCTGTTCAACGACTTTTTCGTGGGCACGAGCGGAAGGGCCAAGGGGGGCATCGGGCTCGGGCTGGCCATCACCAGGGAGATCATCCATGCGCACGGCGGCCAGGTGGAGGCCAGGGCATCGGACAAAGGCGGGTTTTTCATCATCACAATACCCTTGAAGTTGCAGGATTATTAATGTATTTTGAAGTTGGAATATTATAGGGTTGGATGGTGATGAGAGAGAATATCAGGATACTGGTTGTCGATGATGATGAAAGTATCCGCAGGTATATCGTCAAGTTGCTCACCCAGGGCGGATACGATGTCTTTGCGGTATCCAGCGGCAAGGAAGCGTTGCGGGAGCTGAGGGCCGGCCAGGAGTTCTCCCTGGTCATCCTCGATATCCTCATGCCCGACATGGACGGACTTGAGACCCTGGGAGAGATCAGGAAGATATCCAAGGACCAGCCCATTCTCATGCTCTCAGCTCTAGGACAGACCAACATCATCGTGAAGGCCATGAGGGCCGGAGCCACGGACTATCTTGTGAAACCATTCGAGGAAGAGGAGCTTGATCTCGCCATTACCAAGTCACTTGAAAAGCGCAAGCTCCTTTCAGAGATATCGAGCCTCAGGAAGCAGCTGAGGGTGGATGAGCTCAAAGGCGAATTCATTTACAACAGCCCCAAGATGCAAAAGGTCAAGGATCTCGTCGACCAGGTGGCGGAGACGGACGTGAGTGTGCTCATCGAGGGCGAAAGCGGGACAGGCAAGGAGCTCGTTGCCCGGGCCCTCCACTACAAATCCCGCCTGAGGGACAAACCTTTTGTCAAGGTCAACTGTGCGGCCCTGCCCCATGAGCTTCTGGAATCGGAGCTCTTCGGTTACGAGCGGGGGGCCTTCACCGGGGCATACCGGTCGAAACCGGGCAAGTTCGAGCTCGCCAACAACGGCACCATGTTCCTGGATGAGATAGGCGAGATGGACCTGGGCATCCAGTCCAAGCTCCTCCAGGTGCTCCAGGAAGGGACCTTCTCCCGCCTGGGGGGTAAACAGGATGTCCAGGTCAGTGTCCGGGTCATCACCGCCACCAACAGGGACCTCAAGAAGGCCATAGAAAACGGGACCTTCAGGGAAGACATCTATTACCGGCTCAACGTGGTGAGCATCAACATCCCGCCGCTGACCGACCGGAAAGAGGACATCACCTACCTGTTCGAATACTTCCTCGACACCTACAACGAGAAGTACGGCAAGAACATACAGGTCAGCAAGGAGGAGGTGTATCCCCTCCTGATGGCCTACCAGTGGCCGGGCAATGTCAGGGAGCTCAAGAACCAGGTCAAGCGCCTCGTCATACTGGGCAATATCGAAGAGATGGGGCAGTATCTCAAGGGGGGTCGGAGCCCGGTGCTGGAGAAGCGGCCCCAGGAGACGAAGGACCGCGGGCTCGACATGGCGGTATCCAGTGAACCCGGCGAGATCGTGCCGCTCAAGCTCGCTGCGAAGGAGGCGACCCTGAAGGCCGAACGGGAGATGATCCTGAGGGCTTTGCGGGGGACGAACTGGAACAAGAAGAAGGCAGCTAGCCTGCTGCAGGTAAGCTATAAGGCGCTCCTGTACAAGATCAAGGAGTGCGGGATCGAGAAGTGAAAGGGGGCGGTTGATGAAAAGGCGCGTGGTGTGTCTGTCCTTGTGGGTCCTTATGCCTCTGTGCGTTATGGCCCTGGAGTCCGCGTACCTTATCGGGGCCTCCGATCTGCTGGAGATCTCGGTCTGGGGGGAGCAGAACCTCTCCAGGCAGGTCTCGGTGAGGACCGACGGCTTCATATCCCTGCCCCTGGTCGGCGACATAGAGGCTGCCGGCAAGACCCCGCCGCAGCTCAAGGCAGACCTGGAGGCGAGGCTCTCGAAATTCGTCAAGGATCGACCCTGACCCAGGTCATCCCCATAGCCGGGGGATTCACCGAGTTTGCGGATGAGGACGACATCGTCATCCTCCGGGGGGAGGGGGAACAGAAGGTCCGGGTAGAAATCGATTTCAACAGGATCATCAAAGGCAAGGCCGAAGACGTCCCCATTAGACCTGGAGATACCATCATAGTCCCGTGAGGAAGACCACGTTTCTTGGTATTCTTGTCCTGACCCTTGCTGTGGTGCCGGGCAGATCATTTGCCGCCTTCACCTTTGAGGTTCATCCGGGCATCTACAACGAGTATGAATATACCGACAACTATAGAGGGGATGTCCGGGATGCACAGAGTGAGAGCATCTAT
>JALOOZ010000062.1 GCA_025454155.1 Thermodesulfobacteriota bacterium | reverse complement strand
GTCAGGGCCCAGATGCTCCCCACCGAGAAGGCCCTTGCCGTTCAGCGGCTCCAGGAGCAGGGACACCTGGTGGCCATGGCCGGCGACGGCATCAACGACGCACCGGCCCTGGCCAGATCCAACGTGGGCATCGCCATGGGCGGGGGTACGGACATCGCCATCGCCAGCGCCCACGTGACGCTCATCAAGGGCGACCTGCGCGCCATAGCCAGGGCCCGCCTCCTGAGCCGGGCCACCATGCGCAACATCAAGCAGAACCTCTTCTTCGCCTTCTTCTACAACCTGCTGTGCGTCCCCGTGGCGGCGGGCGTTCTCTACCCCTTCTTTGGGATCGTGCTCTCCCCCATGATCGCGGCGGCGGCCATGAGCTTCAGCTCAGTGTCCGTCATCACCAACGCCATGAGGCTCCGCAACGCCTCCATCTGAGCCCCGGGGCGGATAACTTTCCGGAATCAATCGTGAAAAAAGGGCTTCGGCCCGTCGTGCATTTTGCGCTTTCTTTTTGTAATAAAGTATGTCATGAAGACAATCACAACAAGTGTTGTTCTGACCTCCTTTACGCCAGAAGAGGGGACAAGTCCTCTCGTGCTTTGTCCGAAAAATCCAAACTTCTTCTGGCTGTTTTTTTGCCCGCAGGTCCGCGCCAACTTTATCCTTGGATGCCCCACAGCTGCGTGCTACCATGGTCCGTCAAAGGAGCACCCCATGCCAGACCTCAGTCTGACCGGCATACCCCGCGAGGCGGCAGAGATCTTCAGGCCCTTTGCCGAGGACCTCGCCGGGCGGTTTTCCGCCGTTCTCAGGTCGCTGACCGTGACGGGCAGCTGCCTGACCGGCGACTACATGCCCGGCATCTCGGACATCAACTCGGTTCTCGTCCTGGCGAAGACCGATGTCGCCGACCTCGACATCCTGGCCTCCATGGCCGGGCGCTCCAGGAAGAAGCGCATCAGGAGCCCCCTGGTCATGACCGAAGAGTACATCGCCCGCTCGCTGGACGTGTTCGCCATCGAGTTCCTGGACATGAGGCTCTTCCACCTGACCGTGCTGGGCAGCGACCCGTTCCACAAGCTCGCCATAGAACGGGCGCCCCTGCGCATGCAGTGCGAGCGCGACCTCAGGGGCAAGCTCGTCAACCTGCAGCGCGCATACATCGCGTGCGAGGGCGCGGCCCCTCAGGTGAAGGACATGCTGCTGGATGCCCTGCCGGGATACTTCCCCCTGCTCAGGGCCATGCTCTACCTCGTGCGCGCACCCAAGGAACCGCCCGCACCCAAGGCGGACGTGCTGACCGAGGCGGAATCGGTCTTCTCTGTCCCTTTGAACGGCCTGAGGGAGCTCCTGGCCGCAAAGGCCGCGGGGAAGCTTACCCGGGACCGGGCGGCGGCCAGGGCCCTCTTCCAGGATCTCTACAGGATCACCCATGACCTCTCTGCGGCGATTGACACGCTCGTGCCCTAGCCTTTTCCTTATCGCCTGTCTCCTCCTGCCGGGCGCCGCACGTGCCGCAGTGGTGGAGCAGCCGGCCTCCCACGTGGAGGACCGGGCAGGGATCATCGAGGCCGGGGCGAAGACGACCCTTGCCGGGCTGCTGCAGGAGCTGGAGCAGAAGACCGGGGCCCAGTTCGTCATCCTGACCGTGCCTTCCACGGAGGGGGTCCCCATCGAGCAGTACTCCCTCGAGCGTGCCGAGCGGTGGGGCCTCGGCCGCAGGGGAAAGGACGACGGCCTGCTCATGGTCGTCGCCGTCCAGGACCGGAAGTACCGGTTCGAGACCGGGTACGGCCTGGAGCAGGTCCTGCCCGACAGTCTCCTGGGGAGCATCGGCAGGGGATACCTGGTCCCGGCGTTCAGGCGCGGCGACTATTCCAGGGGGGTCGTGGACACGGCCTCCGTCATCGCCCGGACCATAGCCGATGCCCGGGGGGTGAAGCTCGGCGGCCTGCCCGAGGTGAAACCGAGCAGGCGCCGGCAGGGCTTCCCGTTCGTGGCCTTTGCCGTCTTCCTGCTCGCCTTCTTCGCGCTTTCCTCCCTCTCACGGTCGCGCCGTTCCGGCGGGCTGGCCCAGGCGATCCTCCTCGGCTCCATGCTCGGCGGGCGGGGCCACAGGAGTTCGGGCGGCTTCGGCTCCTTCGGAGGCGGGGGGTTCGGGTCCTTCGGCGGGGGTGGCGGCGGCGGTTTCGGCGGCGGGGGCGCATCGGGGGGCTGGTGAAGGGGACGGCTACCCTTCCTGGCGCAATTCATGTATAGAAGCAACCAATTCGTGGACGTACAGGAGGACCTATGGGCAATACGGCTCGGGTGATCATCGGTATCGTTGTCGCAGCTGTTCTCATCGCAGGCTTTGCCATTTCCGGGTTCAACAAGGCGCGGCGCCTGAACGTGGCGGTGAGCGCCCAGTGGGCCCAGGTGGAAAACCAGCTGAAGCGGCGCTTCGACCTCATCCCGAACCTGGTGGAGACGGTCAAGGGGTACGCGGCCCAGGAAAAGACCATCTTCCTGGGGGTGGCCGAGGCGCGCAAGGCGTACTTCTCGGCCCCGGACGTGGCGGGCAAGGCCCGCGCCGCCGGCGAGCTCGAAGGGGCCCTGTCCAGGCTCCTGCTGCTCCAGGAGCGCTACCCGGAGCTCAAGTCCAACGAGAACTTCATGAAGCTCCAGGACTCCCTGGAGGGCACCGAGAACCGCATCGCGGTGGAGCGCAAGAGATACAACGACCAGGTCCGCGAGCTCAACACCTATGCCGCGACCTTCCCCGGCATGTATTTCACGTCGTGGGCGGGCGTGAAGGAGGCCCAGTACTTCGAGGTGCCCGAGGCGGAGACGGCCGTGCCCCAGGTGAAATTCTAGGTCCTGCCGATCTCCCGCAGGAAGCCCGAGGGCATCTGGTAGGTCTCCCTGCCGTAGAGCGCCCTCACCCTCGACCAGGAAAGGACCACCTGCCTGCGGGCCCGGGTGATGCCCACGTACATGAGCCGCCGCTCCTCCTCGAGGTTCAGGGCCTCGTCGAAGGACCGGGAGTGGGGCAGCAGCCCCTCCTCGCACCCCGCTATGAAGACGTAGTCGAACTCGAGCCCCTTGGACATGTGCAGGGTCATGACGCTCACCGCGACCCCGCCCGAGACGTCCATGGTGGTCAGGAGGGCCTTTTCCTGGAGATACAAGACGAGGTCCGTGGCGCCTTCCGCGCTGGCGACGAGCTCTTTCACGTTCAGGAACCGGTCCGCGCCGTCGATCTCCTGGAGGAGGTGGTCGCGGTAGCCGGTCCTCTCCACGATACGGGAGAGCACCCCGGACACGTCGGTCCTGGCCGCGGCCTTCATGATGTCCTCCATGAGCGGCACGAATGCCTTCACCCCCTTTGCCGCCGCCCCCCTGAGGACCTTGTGCTCCAGCGCCCGCTCCAGGACCGAAAAGGTCGGGGCACCCTGCCGCCGGGCAAAGGCCTGGAGGGCCACCAGGCTCTTCTCGCCGATGCCCCGGGGCGGCAGGTTGATGACCCGCACCAGGGCCTCCTCGTCGGCCGGGTTGGCGACGAGGCGCAGGTAGGCGAGCAGGTCCTTGACCTCCCTGCGCTCGTAGAAGCGCATGCCCCCGTAGACGGCATAGGGCACGGAAAGCCTCACGAAGGCCTCCTCGAGCACCCGGGACAGGGCGTTGACCCGGTAGAACACGGCGATATCCGCGGGGCTCACGCCGCCGTCGATGAGCCTGGAGACGCTGTAAGCGATCTGCCGCGCCTCCTCCCCGTCGTCGCGCATCTCCACGACGGCCACATCGCTGCCCGGCCCGCAGGCCGACCGCAGGGTCTTGGGGGCCCGGTGGCGGTTGTTGGCGATGAGGCTCGAGGCCGCCCTGAGGATGTCCTCGGTGGACCGGTAGTTCTGCTCCAGGGTCACCACCTCGGTGTCCGGGAAGTCGTCCCTGAACCTCAGGATGTTGCCCACGTCCGCACCCCGCCAGCCGTAGATGGACTGGTCGTCGTCGCCCACCACGCAGATGTTCCGGGAGGGCCCCACCAGCTGCATGAGGAGCCGGTACTGGGCCATGTTGGTGTCCTGGTACTCGTCCACCAGGATGTGGGTGAAGCGGGCGTGGTACCGCTCCCGCAGGTCGGGCATGGCCTCGAGCATCTGCCCGGGCACACAGATGAGGTCGGCGAAGTCGAAGGCCCCCGCGGCCCTCTTCTTCTGTTCGTACAGGGCGATCACCGGCGCCGGGTCCAGGTGCAGGTCGAAGGGTATCTCGTCCATGGACCGCAGCGTGTCCTTGCTGAGGTTGACGAGCCAGGCGATGCGGCCGTCCCTGCCCCGTTCCCGCTCGATGCCCAGCTCCTTGATGCACCTGTTGATGAGCGAGCGCTGGTCGGCCTCGTCGTAGATGACAAAGGAGGCCGGGTACCCGATGCGGTGCGCCTCCCGGCGGAGGAACCAGGCGCCGAAGGAGTGGAACGTCCCGGCCCAGACCGGGACGACCGGGGTCTCCATGAGGCCTTTCAGGCGCTCCTTCATCTCGCCGGCCGCCTTGTTCGTGAAGGTGAGGCAGAGGATCCTCCCGGCATCGGCGCCCCCGGAGACGAGGTGCGCCACCCGGTGCACGATGACGCGGGTCTTCCCCGACCCCGCGCCGGCGAAGATGAGCAGCGGGCCCCCCGCGTGCTGCACCGCGCGGGCCTGCTCCGGGTTGAGGTTCTCGAGCAGGGCGCCCTTCACCGGGTCCTCCCCGGCACGACGCGGTCGCCCTCGCTGAAGGGCTTGCGGAGGAGCTCGCCCGGCACCGGCACGAAGGGGGTCTGAAGGGAGAAGACCTGGCTGGGCCTGATGTGCGTGAGCGCCGTCCCCTCCGAGACCGCCCCCTGCAGCGTGAAGCACCGCCTCGGCCCGGCCGACGACAGCCACTCGAGCTCCATGCCCTCGACGAGGGGGTTGCGCGCCTCCAGGGTGACCCGCCCGTCCTTCACGTCCACGACCCTGGCCGCCAGGTGGTGGGTCTGCTCGTACCCCTTGAAGTCGTAGTTGATGCCGTCATGGCCGGGTGCCCCGGTGAAGAAGCCGGTGAAGTACCCCCGGTTGCTCACCCGGGCGATCTCCTCGGTCCACCCCTGTTGGACGGCGAACCCCTGCGGGTCCTCCAGGTACGCATCCCGGGCCTGCCGGTACACGGACACCACGGTGGCCACGTACAGGGCCGCCTTGTTCCTGCCCTCGATCTTGAGCCCGTCGAGCCCCAGGGCCATCACTTCGCCGAAGACCGGCAGCAGGCAGAGGTCCCTGGAGTTGTAGAGGAAGGTGAAGCCGTCCTCCTCCTCCACCGGCATGTACTGCCCTTCGCGGGTCCGCTCGACCATGGCGTAGTCCCACCGGCAGGGCTGGGTGCAGTGCCCCTGGTTGGCCCCCCGGCGGGCCAGGTAGTCGCTGATGAGGCACCTGCCCGAGATGGAGACGCACACGCTGCCGTGGACGAAGACCTCGAGCTCGCAGTCCGTGGCCCTGCGGATCTCCGCGATCTCCGCGCAGGAGAGCTCCCGGGCCAGGATCACCCTGCTCACCCCGAGCCCCCTCCACGCCTCCACCGCATGGCTGCTCACCGCGTTGGCCTGGGTGCTCAGGTGGACGGGCAGCCCCGGCGCCGTCCGCCTGACCATGGCCAGGACCCCGATGTCCGACACGATGACCGCGTCGACCCCCGCGTCCCGCGCCGCACGGATCAGCCCGGGGAGCTCCCCGTACCGGCTGTCGTGGGGATAGGTGTTCAGGGCCAGGTAGACCTTCACCCCCTTCCCGTGGGCATAGGCCACCGCACGGCCGATCTCCTCCAGGGAGAAGTTCCGCGCAGAGGCCCGCAGGCTCGACTCCCCCCGCAGGCCCAGGTACACGGCATCGGCGCCGTAGATGCAGGCGGTCTCCAGGACCTCCATGTTGCCCGCAGGGGCGAGAATTTCAGGTCGCTTCATGGCACCCATGGCTATAGCGCAACCGCACGCCGGGCACAAGGTCCCAAACGCCGTTTTCAGGCCTTTCCAGGCTGTACGCGGGTGCGGATTTTCCCCTTGACTCGCCGTGACCGGGCGGTTAAGAAAACCGGAGGCCCCCGTAGCTCAGTGGATAGAGCACAGGATTCCTAATCCTGGTGTCGCAAGTTCGATCCTTGCCGGGGGCACTTGGTTTTAAGCTGATCTGCAAACATCACCAGAAACCACATTTCTCAACACACGACCGTGGTCAAGGCTTTTTGATCCATGCCAACGGGCATAGAGAAGGAACGTTCACCAAAGCACCTTCTTTCCATTGACTTTCACTTTCAGCACCGCTATGTCTGTAGCTTAGCGTTTAACCAGTGATTTCTTAATACGTTTTATTCCTGCAGAAAGATACGATGCCATGCTCCCAGCGGTCAGGAACGACATGGAGGGCTCATGAAAATGAAATCGGATCATATCAGGATTGCGTGTACCATCATTTCTTTTATCTTTCTTGCGCACTCACCATCTTGTGGAGGAGGCGGTGGTGGTGGGAACAGTTCTGACGACTCAAACACAGACAGAACGCTGGTACTCGATAAATCATTCGGCACCGATGGGATAGTCGAAACAGGAGTCGGGATCCGTGATGATCATGTATGTGCGATGTCATTACAGCCAGACGGGAAGATCGTAATGGCGGGTTACACGGAAATTGGATCCACTGAAGATATAGCCCTGGTGCGCTACAACACAGACGGCAGCCTGGATAACATCTTTGACTCAGACGGGAAAGTCACGACACAAGCAGGGTTTGGCGATGACCATGCGTATGCGATTGCTCTTCAGGATGATGGGAAGATTGTGGTGGCAGGAGATACCGAGACCGGGGGAGTCGGAGTGTATACCCAGTTCGGTATCGTGCGCTACAACACCGATGGCAGCCTGGATACAACCTTTGACTCAGACGGGATAGTAAAGACATCGATAGGGGGTATTGATGATGAAGCACGTGGGATTGCCGTTCAGGAGGACGGCAAGATTGTGGTGGCAGGCTGCTCAGATAATGGATCCGATAAAGATATAGCCCTGGTGCGTTATAACACCGACGGCAGCCTGGACACTACCTTCAACTCTCCCGGGACAATCCCGGGGGTCGTCACGGTACCAGTGGGGTCCCTCGATGATCGTGCTCTTGCGCTTGCACTCCAGGATGACGGAAAGATCCTCGTGGCAGGAGATACGATGACCGGGGGAAGCAGTGGACACCATACTGCGTTAGCTCTATTGCGCTTTAACACCGACGGCAGCCTGGATACCACCTTTCACTCGGATGGGATAGTGACGACATCGTTAGGGGGTCTTCTTGCCCTTGTCTCTTCGATTGCTGTTCAGGCAGACGGAAAGATCCTGGTCTCGGGTACCGGATCCGACGTTAGTATTTGCCTTGCTCGCTTCAATACTGATGGGACCCTGGACATTACCTTCGATTCAGATGGGGCAGTCACGACAACGACAGGGGGCATTGATGGTGAAACAGGTGGGATCGCACTTCAGGAAGACGGGAAGATAGCGGTTGTAGGAACTTTCGCGATCAGTAAAGATGAAGGCTTTTTCCTTCTCGTGCGCTATAATACCAATGGTTCATTGGACTCCACCTTTGATGAGGATGGGAAGGTGGTGGGATCTGAATTTTATTTTGCAAAATGTATTGCCCTTCAGCCAGATGGGAAGATTCTGGTGGGGGGACATACATCGGGAGTGGGATCCTTTTTCCTTGTGCGTTACGAGTAAAAAGCGTTTATGGGGACATTGAAAAAATAGGTGTATGACATCGCAGGGGATAACGGCAAGCCCATCGCTCGGTAGACGGATGGCTCAATACATTGCTGCCCTTCATCATCATGCCCCCCTACCATGATTCTGCCGCTTATCACTGGTACAGTCCATCAGGGGGTCAATATAAGGGTAGTCAGATTGAGCTTTGGGGTGTGGTTACGTGGGTGGTGCATAAGATTGGTCAAAATATCAAGTAGCAGGTCCTCATACATTTCATTCAATCCGATTCGACATTCCGTTGAACGGATTAAGGTATTTCATAGTTCATTCCCTCATCCCGGGTGAGTGGTTATTCATTTAATCAATTGTAATATCAATTTACTGAAAGCCATTATGCATCATCCAGGCAGAGTTGGCACGCTGCATGCTCTATGGAGTGCATCAAGTAAACATGAAGGGGGACAGATAAAATGAAAAGGACAATCCAGACGATAATCGTGGCAATGTTCGTGGTTATGATCACCGGCACCTTCTCCTACGCATTGGCAGCAACAACCGGCGCAGGCAATTTCCCGTTCTTCCATCTTGGGTGCCTGGTCATCGGCGGACTTACCATCGTCTCTCTGAAGCATCGTTACCCGAAGATGTACCTGAGCGAGGCAGTCGGGTCCTTCGCAATGTACGCAGTCCTCGTGGCCCTGTTCACCGCTCCGGTCATCGAGATGGTCAAGGGTCTGGTGAGCTGATCCATAAAAAGAGCATACCTCAGATCCCTATTGCGGGGTCTTCAGAGGGGAGCCTGGTGTGATGGCTCCCCTTACTATTTTTCCTGGCCTCGATTGTTTCAAGTCAAGTCTCCGATTGTCTGTAAACTATACTATCCGACACAAGCGCGAAGCCGCCAGCTGCAGTGTCATTCTTTTATAGGCTCAAGATATCTCTGGTCATTGTGTCTGGAATGTATTCTGTTGACCGTATGTATATCTCTCCAGGATCCTAAACGGCCCGGCAAGATATAACCAAAAAGAATCATAAATACAATTCAATCCCTTCAGCCTGAAAACCGACAGAAGGCGAACCCTCTTTCCGTGCCAGGGAACAGGAGAAATGTCCCCGTCGCCGACACGATTCACGCAGAGCAAAGGTGCGGGAGCTTCATTCATGAATCCTGCACTTCCACTTCTCCACATCCGGAGAATGTTCGATTACTTGAGAAACATCTTCCATATATACGGCGTCAGCTTATGAACAACCTTCTGCTGCATCCTGCTCTGCTTGAGCATGCAATGCAGTGAACCGAACTTCACCGTAAGAAGACAGGCATTGCATGAAACACAGTCAGCTTTTGAACTTCCCCGCCCCTCGAGCCATCGGTTCGGCAAATCCGGTTCGCTTATAAGGGGCCGGCTCAGGGAGAAGAAATCGACCGCCCCCTTGGCCATCACGGCCTCGAGATCTTCAACATCGCGGTTACCTCCAACGAGAATCACCGGGATAGCCAGGTCAAGCTTCTCTGCATAGTTCAGAAAGTAGGACTGCTTGTCCGCACTGTCTATGCGCGTCCTAGCCTCTGGGATAGGCAACGGGAAGAATCCGAGCTCTTCTTCTGTCCGTGCAAGGCAGTCCCACATACCGCCACTGACCTCTATCGCATCGACCCCCAGGTCTGCAATCTCACCTGCCAACTCAGGAAAATCATGGAGAGTGATGCCTCCCTGTACAAAATCATCACCGTTCACCTTGATCAGAAGGGGAAAGGCTCCCACCTGAGCCCGGGCACCTGAAATAATCTCGCGCAGGATATTCAACCGGTTCTGGAGAGACCCTCCGTATCGGTCTTGGCGCCTGTTTGTGTAGGGAGAGAGAAATGAGCTCAGAAGCCATCCGTGGGCAGCATGGAACTGGACACCGTCAAATCCCGCTTTCTTGACACGCACCGCTGCATCCACAAAACATTTGACGATGTGTTCGATCTCGCTTGTCGAGAGTGTTCTGGGGCTTTTCTTCAGGATCGGGCTCGGCACATCGGAAGGGCCTACGCACTCGGCCTCCCTGTTCTCATGGAGGACCTGTCTGCCGGTGTGGCTGAGCTGCCCGATTATTTTACACCCGTTCCCGGCACGGTGAACCGTTTCTGCGACCTTGGCAATGTCATCGATATAGCTATCATCGGAGATGCACATCTGTTTCGGCATTCCTTTGCCCTGCTGCATCACTGCCATGTGGCCGGATATGATCATGCCCACGCCACCCCGCGACAGCTTCTGGTAGAGATCCAGCATCTTCTGCGTAACCCTGCTGTCTTTGGTCATGCATGATTCATAGGTCGCCGACCGTACCAGGCGATTCTTCAGAGTCAATCCGGCAATAGTGCCTTGAGAAAACAACTTGTATCTGTCACGCCCCATGTATCCTCCTCACTGAAAACGCGATTGTGCACCTCTGTCCGTATGCATTGCACCTCATTGTTGAGTATTCTGAAAAGATTGAGCAGTCAACAGGCGTGATAGATAACGCGGTAAACCTTGTGTTCATGATGTGCAGTCAAGGCCCCGATTGCCTGCAAAATATATTATCCGAATTAGGCTCAAGATATCGTTGCTCATTGTGTCTGGAAAATATTCTATTGACAATGATCTTCTCTCTCCAAGATCTTAAACAGCCTGGCAGGAGAAAACCACAAAGAACCTTATTTCTTCTTATAAACGTTCAGCCCCACCTTGATTTCCTCATGTCCTTCAATGGAAACATTCCCTTCAGTCGAAGCAATGATGATGGTCTTCCCCGATGATGACGGTCCAAACTCTTTCGTAAGATCAACTTTAATGGTAAGGATATCACCTTCAGTCTTCATCTCTGCGTTCTTCATGACTTATCTCCTCGTTACATTCGAATGGGGTGCAGCTTAGCATCTGTAGTTATGGTGTCAATGAATATATCTCTCCACTGAATATTAGGTTCGCCCTTGCAAAAGTAACTTTAATGATTATAGAATTAGATATTCCATTCCAAGGAGTTCCCATGCCAAAGAAGTCTCTGAAATTCGTCCTGATGGTCAATGCGGCTCTCGAGATCAAGGGTGATAGGGCTCAGGTCGTCGTGAAGGACATAAAGGTCAAGCCATCCTCCGTATCATTGCCGATCGAGGCTGCTCCTGGAAAGAAGGCCAAGGGCAAGCGTGCCATGAAGAAGCTCGGCAAGCCTATCCATGACATCATACTGGAATCTGCAAAGGCGGTCTCCAGGAAAGCGGACGAGGGGATCTTCACATCGGTGGATCTGTTCAATGCGGCCGTTAAGAAATACCCCGAGATGAATAAGAAGAGCTTCAATACGATGGTCATATCAGCCGCTCCAGAACACACCTCGTGGAAGTATTATAAGAACGGGAAGGACTACCTGGTCTACCTGGGCAAGGGGAAGTACAAGCTGCGGGGGAAGGAGTAGAAGGGGTTTATTGTTAGCGGTTCCAAGGAGCCCTGGTGTATCCTCTACAGCAGGCACTCCTCCGAAGGACAGAGACCCTCCTCAAAAGCGTGAAGCAGTGTTGGCGCTACCTGAGCCTCCTGTTCTCACTTTGAGGTGCTGTGAATATAGCCTTTTCTCCCCTTATAGTTTTTGACACAATCGGCCATGCCGACCATCAGGGCCAGCCGGACTACTATAAAATTCGGCAAAAGACATCTCGATATCAGCGCGATATAGATCTGCCAGGGGATGACGACCAGTGGACGCTGTTTTTTCAACCCTTTTTCAACAATGCCTTCCGCAATCATATCATGGTCTTTAACCGGGGGTGAGATGAAGCGACCCAAGGCATTGAGCTCAAAGCCTTCAAACATGCCGGTCATTATGTTTCCCGGGTGAACCGAGGTGAATTTCACCCCCTTTTTACCCGCAGCCAGGACCTCTAAGCGCAGCACATCCGTGAGACCCCATACCGCCCACTTGGAAGTCGTATATGCGGCCAGACCCGGTGCACTCGCCATGGCGACCCCGGAAGACACATTCACGATGTGCCCTGAATTTCGTTGCATCATATCCGGCAGAAATTCGTGGATGGAATAAAACAGGGCATTCACATTGACATCCATCTGCTTGACGGCATTTTCAACCGGCTGATCCCAGAACATGCCATGCCTGACGAAACCGGCGTTATTGATCAGAATATCCACGCGTCCCATGTCTTTTATAGCCTGCATAGCCAGTTCGTGGACGCGGTCTTTATCGGAAACATCACATTGGTAAGGGAATATGTTCCTGCCTGACTCTTTCAGTTCTTTTGCCGCTGCATCCAGGTCTTTCTGGCTTAAGTCCCAGATCGTCACGTCGCATCCTTCTTTAACCAAACGCCTGCATGTCGCCAGCCCAATCCCCATCGCACCGCCTGTCACAATTACTTTCTTCTCACGTAATTC
>JALOOZ010000225.1 GCA_025454155.1 Thermodesulfobacteriota bacterium | reverse complement strand
CTTCGTACCCAATTTTACGATACTTTACCCTTCATTGGAAGAGAAAGCAGCCCATCTGCTCTATTTCCTGGTGAAAAACCACAGTTTTGTGGATGGCAACAAGCGCATTGCTGCAGCACTTTTTCTGAAATTCATGGAGAAAAATAACATGCTGTACCATGACGATGGTACCCGTAGAATTGCCAACAATGCCCTCGTAGCCATGACACTGATGATTGCCATAAGCAGGCCGGAGGAGAAGGAAATACTGACCTCAATGGTTGTTAATTTGATAGATTCAGAGAACTGAATTCCATCTTGGGAGTACAGCCTGACCATCCATTTCATGCTCTAATTTCCCCTACAATCCCTTTACAAAAGCCCATCAAGGTGTTATCTCTCCAATCGATCCGGCAGGATGAGGTCATTCTGCATGCCTGTCCTGCTGCGATTATCGAGGGGGCCCTGAAAAGCTCCGAAAACGACATGGAGAGTATATGCCTGAACTGAATGTAACCGTGGACGGCAGACCGGTCTCTGCCAATGCGTCGACGATCAGGGAGATCATCAAGGACAAGCGGGCGATAGCGGCTCGTGTAAACGGGGCGCTTCTCGACCTCGCCACGCAGCTGACCGCGGGGATGGAGATCGCGACCATCACCCCTGACTCCCCGGAAGGGCTTAATCTCCTCAGGCATTCCACGGCCCACGTCATGGCCGAGGCCGTGAAGATCCTGTTCCCCGATGCCAGGCCCACCATCGGGCCGGCCACCGAGGACGGCTTCTACTACGACTTCGACCGCGACGCGCCGTTTTCCTCCGAGGACCTGGCCAGGATCGAGGAGAAGATGGCCGAGCTCGTCAAGGAAGACGCACCCTTCATGCGCAGGGAGATGCCCGCAGGAGAGGCCAAGGCATTCTTCTCGGAAAAGGGCGAGCCCTACAAGGTGGAGATCATCGAAGACCTGGGCGAAGGGGTGGAGAAAGTCTCCCTCTACGAGCAGGGAAGCTTCACCGACCTGTGCCGCGGACCCCATGTGCCTTCCAGCGGTTTTCTCAAGGCCTTCAAGCTCCTGTCCGTTGCCGGGGCGTACTGGCGGGGCGATGACCGAAACAAGATGCTCCAGCGCATCTATGGCACCGCATTCGCATCCAAGAAGGAGCTGGATGCCTACCTGAACTTCCTGGAGGAGGCGCGCAAACGGGACCACCGCAAGCTCGGCAGGGAGCTCGAGCTGTTCATGTTCTCCGACGACGTGGGCCCGGGCATGGTGATATACATGCCCAAGGGCGGCAGGCTCAGGACCATCCTCGAAGAGTACGAAAAGAGGATCCATTTCAAGAGAGGTTACGACATCGTCTACGGCCCTGCCATACTGCGGGGCAAGATGTGGGAGACCTCCGGCCACATGGACAACTACAAGGAGAACATGTACTTCACCGAGGTGGACAATCAGCTCTATGGCATCAAGCCCATGAACTGCCTGTCCCACATCATGATCTATAAGTCCAAGGTGAGGAGCTACCGCGACCTGCCGCTACGGTATTTCGAGCTGGGCAACGTGACCCGCCACGAGAAGTCGGGCGTCATCCACGGGCTGCTGCGCACCCGGCAGTTCACCCAGGACGATGCCCACATCTTCTGCCGGCCCGACCAGCTCATCGACGAGATCACGGCCATCATCGACATGGTGGAGGATGTCATGGCCGTGTTCGGGTTCGAGTACACCATGGAGATCAGCACCCGTCCCGGGAAATCCATCGGCAGCGACGAGGACTGGGAGATGGCCACCAAGGCCCTCATCGACTCCCTGAACAAGAAGGGCCTGCCCTATGACATCAACGAGGGCGACGGCGCCTTCTACGGGCCCAAGATCGATGTCAAGATCAAGGACGCCATCGGCCGTCAGTGGCAGTGCGCCACCATCCAGTGCGACTTTTCGCTGCCCATGCGCTTTGACACCCACTTCATCGGGTCCGACGGCGAAAAACACCGCCCCGTCATGCTCCACCGGGTGATCCTGGGCTCCATCGAGCGGTTCATCGGCGTGCTCATCGAGCACTACGCAGGGGCATTCCCGGTGTGGTTGGCCCCGGTCCAAGCCGTGCTGATGAACATCACCGACGCCCAGGCCGACTACCTGAAGCAGGTGGCCGCGGCTTTGAATGACCGAGAGGTCAGGATCGAGACCGACCTGCGCAACGAGAAGATCGGTTTCAAGATCAGGGAGGCCCGGCTGCAGAAGGTCCCCTACATGGTGGTGGTGGGCGACAAGGAAAAGGAAGATGGCACCGTTGCCGTGCGCGACCGCACCGGGGAGCAGAAGACCATGACGGTCGACGAGTTCATAGCGATGGTGAAGTCGTTCGACCCGGTTGTATAGGCGCACTGACAGGGAAATACGGTGGGAAATACGGGGACAGCATACCTATTTCTCGCATTTTATGAGAAATAGGTATGCTGTCCCCGTATTTCCTATTTCCTTTTATCTAAACGTATTGACAAGAGAAAAGATGCAGGTTAGATAAGCGCATAAAATATTTTCGGGGAGGGTCGCATAGGCAAGTTCGGCTTTCGACAAGAAGACAAGGACAGGATCAGGGTAAACGAGCGTATCGTTGCCGACAGTGTGAGGGTCATCGCCCCTGACGGCGAACAGCTTGGCATCATGACCGTACCGACCGCGATCAATGCGGCCCGCGAGCACGGCATGGACCTGGTGGAGGTGGCCCCGTCGGCGACTCCTCCGGTATGCCGTATCATGGAATACGGCAAGTACAAATACGAGAAGTCCAAGCGCGAGGCCCAGGCCAGGAAGAAGCAGACGGTCATCGTCATCAAGGAGATCAAGTTCAGGCCGAAGACCGACGAGCACGATTACCAGTTCAAGCTCAAGCACATCAGGCGGTTCCTGGAAGAGAAGGACAAGGTGAAAGTCGTCATGCGATTCAGGGGAAGGGAAATCATCCACATGGACAAGGGCCTCGAGATGCTCAACCGGGTCCGTGCCGACCTGGGGGATCTGGCCGTCACGGAGGCCGAGCCCAAGGCCGAAGGCCGCACCATGGTGATGATGCTGGCCCCGAAGTAGATACAAGGAGCTTAGAGATGAAACTGAAGACGAATCGGAGCGCAGCGAAGAGGTTCAAGGCGACCGGCACAGGGAAGGTGAAGAGGAACAAGGCATATGCACGCCACCTCCTTTCCTGCAAGACCACCAAGCAGAAGAGGAAGCTCAGGCGGTCCGGCCTGGTCGATTCCGCGAACATTGCCGGCGTCAGGCAGATGCTGCCGTATCTGTAAGAGGTGCAAGGATCATGCGAGTAAAACGCGGAGTAGTGGGAAAGAGAAAGAGGGTAAGGGTTCACAAGCTCACCAAGGGTTACTACGGGGGCAGGAGGAACCTTGTCAGGGTCGCACAGGAGGCCATGCACAAGGGGCTTGCCTATGCCTATCGTGACAGGCGCCAGCGCAAGAGGGAATTCAGGCGCCTGTGGATCGCCAGGATCAGTGCGGCCCTCAGGCAGCGGGGCCTGACCTATTCCAAGTTCATCCATGCCATGAAGATCGCGAGCGTGGAGCTCGACAGGAAGGTGCTGGCGG
>JALOOZ010000224.1 GCA_025454155.1 Thermodesulfobacteriota bacterium | reverse complement strand
GGTTTTTCCGTTATAACGAACCAGTTCATGGTTGTGGTTGTGGTATGAAGAAATCCAATCCGGAGGTTAGTGGTGTGACCGTAGATCTTCGTTTTCAGCGTTATGGTGATCGTATTGCCTTTAGTAAAGATGTTCATGGATATGGTAACACTCGTGAATTAGTTAAAAATGCAGTATCTGGCCGTTCTCCTCGTGCTATTATGTCTTCCAGTGATGAATATTCTGAAGAATCTTCGCATGTACCCTGCCTGTCAGCTCGATGGTGGTGAATCCCTCCGAGAATGCCGCCCTATCCGCCGTCATGATGCTGTCCCTGCCCTCGAACCTGACAGGATTCTCGGTGGAAGCCATGTCCTTCTCCCTGTCCCAGCGCAGGCCGTCGATGTGGACCCGGGCACCGTCGGCCGTTTCGAGTTTCAGCGGCCCCGGTATGGTCAGCACAGAGCTCTCCCGGTCATACGATGCCCGGGGGCCGGAAAGCCTCAGCCCGCCTTCCTGCATGAGGAGAAAGTCCCTGAATCGGACCACCTGGTCGCCGGTCTCCACGATCTCGCCGGCCCTGATCTGAAGGGTCCTGCCCGACCCCGGGGACCGTTCGACCATGACAACATTGGTGGACCTGCGCTCAGTGGCCTCCCTGCCCGAAGGCGGCGCGCCCTGGTCCGGATCCTGGGATGTGAAGAAGAAGATCAGCATGAGGATTGCCATGCAGGTAAGAGGCAGCACCTTATTCCGCATAGCGCTCCATGACCTTGTCGAACAGCCCCAGCCTCTTGAGCAGGACTTCGATGGCCTCGCGCGCTGCCCCGTGGCCTCCCGGCAGTGTGGTCACCACGTCGACCCGCTCCCGTACCATGGCGACGGCATCCGCCGGGGCAAAGGTCAGCGAGCACAGGGCCATGGCGGGGAGGTCCACCACGTCGTCCCCCATGTAGGCCATGCTCGAAGGCTCTATGCCGATCCGCTCCGCCAGGTCGAGCAGTGCGTCCCTCTTGTCCTTGGCGCCCTGGATGACGTGGGTGATGCCGAGCTCCCGCGCCCGGTACTCGACGACCTTGGATGATCTCCCGGTGAGGATGACCACCTCGATGCCCATCCTCATGAGGAGTTTCATGCCGTGGCCGTCCCTGCTGTTGAAGGTCTTGATCTCGTCGCCGCTGTCCGAAATGGAGATGCCGCCGTCGGTCAGAACCCCGTCCACGTCGAAGACCATGCACGAGATCGTGTTCATGATGTCGCCTCGTGGATCTTCAGGAGCTGCTTCAGCAGAGGCTCCAGCCGGTCGAGCAGCAGGCTGTTGGGTCCGTCGCTCATGGCATGGGCCGGGTCGTCGTGAACCTCCAGGAAGACGCCGTCGAGACCGAAGGCCACCCCGGCCCGGGCCAGCGGCTCGATGAGGTCGCTGGTGCCGCCCGACGACGCCCCCTGGCCGCCGGGCAGCTGGAGGCTGTGGGTGACGTCGAGCACCACGGGCCGCCCCTGCTCCCGCATGAAGGCGAGGCTCCTCAGGTCGCAGACCAGGTTGTTGTAGCCCAGCGTCGCGCCGCGCTCGGTGAGCACGATGGCGTTGTTCCCCGTGCTCTGCACCTTGGCGGCCGCATGGGCCATGTCCCAGGGGGCCATGAACTGGCCCTTCTTGATGTTGACGGGCACGCCCGTCCTGCCCGCAGCCGTCAGCAGGTCGGTCTGTCGGCACAGGAAGGCCGGTATCTGGATCATGTCCAGGACTGCAGCCGCAGGCCCGGCCTGGGCGGGCTCGTGGATGTCCGAGAGGACCGGGACGCCCAGCGAGCCCTTCACCTCTGCCAGGATCGACAGGCCTTCTTCCAGGCCCGGGCCCCGGTAGGAGTCGATGGAGGAGCGGTTGGCCTTGTCGAAGGAGGCCTTGAAGATGAAGGGCATGCCGGTGCGGGCCGCGATGGCCGCGATGCGCTCCGCCATGAACAGTGCATGGTCCCGGGACTCGATGACGCACGGCCCGGCGATCAGCACCAGGGTGCCGTCTCCGAAGGTGATGTCGCGAACCTGTACCGTGTTCATATGCCCCTTTCCTGCCTGCAGATGTAGCGTATGGGGGTGGGGGTGTCAAGCGAACTCAGATGCAGGCAGGCTTCGCCAATACAAAAAGGGATACGCGAGATGCACCGACCCGGCAGGACGATGTTTCACTTCTCCCCTCCATGCCGGGGTCAGCGCCCTTCGGGTTGGGAAGAGGTCTAATCCAGGTCCAGCCTGCTCAGGGTGTGCTCGATGTCGAGGAGGTCGGCCGACCGGACCGCCTCGGCATTCACGGCATGTACTGTTCCATCCATGAAGACGCCGCGCGTCCAGGTGCTGTAGAAATATTCCTCGCCAGGCTGTGTGTCGATGCGGCCGAGGTAGGTGAAGCCCTCATCCGCATCCATGGAGTAGACATAGAGACCGGAGAAGGAGTAGGTGCCCGTAGACGACCAGACGGGACCGGCCGAGCCCTCGTATATGTCCACCGGGAAGGCGATGAGGTTTCCATCCGCAAGGAAGGTGAAGGCCTTGTGGTTCCACAGCGCCTCGGAGTTGGTGCCGTTGTCCCCGATGGTCACCCGGTCGACGAGTTCGGGCCGTTCAGGGATGCTCACGTCGAAGAGAGAGAGCTGCACCCCGTCGCTGAGCACCATCCCTCCCTCCTCCATCGTGTTCATGCCCAGGGTGACGAGCGCGTTCCCGTCCGCGGGGTGGATGTAGGTGGAGTATCCTGGCAGAACGAGCTCGCCCAGGATGGACGGGTTCTCCGGGTCCGACAGGTCCAGGGTGATGAGGGGGTCTACCTGGACGAAGGTGACGAGATATCCGCGGTCTTCGATGAACCTGGCCGAGTAGATCCTCTCGCCCGGGGTGATGCCGTCGATGCGGCCTACGACATCAAGGGACGTGCCTTCCGGCCGCAGGCAGGTGACCGTGTTGGTGACGCCCGGGGAGTCATTCAGGGCCTCTGTGGTGGCGATTCGGAGCACGCCGTCGTACTCGCCAAGGGAGAACTGGTTGACGATCCACCCGTCTACGGTTCCGCTCGCGATGTCGGTGAGGTCGTTCAGGTCGAACCGGTGGATGATGGTGCGGCTGGACCAGGCGCCGTCACGCTCCTCATAGGAATTGGATACCAGGAAAAGGGCGGCGGAGGATGCATAGACCGTGTGGGCGTCGCCTGCGAAACCCATGCTGGTGAAGGGCAGCGCTTCATCCTCGAGATCGAAGGTGGTGATGGTGATGATGCTGCCCCCCTCTGGTTCGGCGGGGCGGAAGAACCCCCGGAAGGTGACCAGCGGTGTCTCTGCGGACCGGTGCCCCTGGGCGTCGACAGATGTGTAGGACGGGATCAGGTCGTCCAGGGAGAGGGTTCCCAGTGCTCCCGCATTGCCTTCCACCGCATCTGCCTGGTCGGCATCGGTGCCGTTGTACTCGTAGTCCAGGGCCGGGAGCACGGGCAGGAACTGCTGGACCATATGGAGCCTGCCCCCTACGATGCGCGAGGTCACCAGGGTCCCCTCGATCTCCACTTCTTTGCGCTTTACAGGCGCCGAAGGGTCGGACACGTCGTAGATGAGCACGCAGGTCCTTGCCG
>JALOOZ010000061.1 GCA_025454155.1 Thermodesulfobacteriota bacterium | reverse complement strand
GCTCGATGCGCTGCTCACCTCGGACCCTGCTTCACCAGGCTCTCTGCTGCCTGCCGGCGAGATCCCCTTTGCCGTTGCCTTTTTCGGAAAACCCGCCCAGGATGGGGTATCGTTCAAGGTTGAGGTAAAGGAACTTCGTTGGAAATAAGGGCATTCGAGGCGGCAAGAAGGCTGAAATACGGGGCACTCCTCCTCTTTGCCGTCTTTGTAGCAGGCACGGCAGGATTCCATCTCATCGAGGGGTGGACCATCCTCGATGCCCTGTTCATGACCATCATCACCATCACCACCATCGGGTATGGTGAGGTTCATCCGCTCACCCTCAGCGGCAAGGTCTTCGACATCATCGTCATTCTTCTGGGCGTCGGATCAGCAGCATACGTATTTGCATCCTTCACCCGGTTCATAGTAGAGGGTGAGATGCAGCGTTATTTCGGGAGGCGAAGATTGGACAAGACAATCATGCGCATGAGCGGTCATTACATCATCTGCGGACATGGCAGGATCGGATCGCTCATTTCCCAGGAACTGCTTCATTCGAACAAGCAGTTCCTCGTCATCGACACCGATCCCTCCGTCATCCAGGAACTTGAGCGGACGGGCATACCGCAAATTCAGGGAAATGCGTCTGACGAGGATCTCCTCCTGAAGGCCGGGGTCAAGCGTGCCAAGGGGCTCATAGCAACCGCATCTTCGGACATGACGAATGTCTACATCATCCTCGTGGCCAAGGAGCTCAACCCTGATATCTTCGTGCTGGCCAGGGCCGAGACAGAGGACTCCATAAAGAACATCAAGCGGGCAGGCGCCGACAAGGTGGTCTCTCCCTATCTCATCGGAGGCCGCCACATGGCGAACATCCTTCTGAAGCCGACCGTGGTGGACTTCATCGAACTGGCCACCGGCGAGAAGACCGGGGAATTCCATATCCAGATGGAAGGGTTCAAGATCCGGGAAGGTTCCCGCCTGGTGGGCAAGACCCTGAAAGACGCCCCCATAAGGAAGGATATCGGGTTGATCGTCGTGGCCGTCAGGAACCATGCCGGCCAGATGATCTTCAATCCCAGCGCCGACCTGTCCATCTCAGTGGACGACGTGCTCGTATGCATCGGCGACGCCGAGGCGCTGAAATCCATGAAGGTCCTGGCAATAACCTAGGTGATATGCGCATCCTTGGCGTGGATTATGGCAGCAGGAGGATCGGCATCGCTGTGAGCGATCCTGCATGCACCATGGCACATCCCATACAGACCATCCAGGTGAAGTCGGATGGATCCCATTTCCAGGAGATCGTCGAAATAGCCCGTTCCTTCCAGGTGGACAGGCTGGTGGTGGGCCTCCCGTATAACATGGACGGCAGCCTGGGCGGCAAGGGGGAAGAGGTCCTCCTGTGGGGCAGAGAGCTCGAGCAAAGGATAGGCCTTCCCGTGACCTTCTGGGATGAGCGTCTCTCGACATCGGAGGCCCATGAAATGCTCCTGGGTTTCAACATCAAAGGGAAAAAGCGCAAGACCATCGTCGACAAGATCGCAGCCAGCATCATCCTTCAGGGATATCTTGACTCGGAGCATCCATGAACCGCACGGCCCGGCTGACTGTCCTGATCGCCTCCCTCTTTTTCTCTGTGCTCTTCATCCACACCTGCGCATACCTGAAAACATCCATCACACCACCCAAGGCGGTCCGGATGGATATCGAGCCGGGCCAGAGTGCCTGGGAGATATCCAGAACCCTTCAGGAAAAGGGCGTCATCTCCCATGCCCGGACCTTCATGGCCCTCGCCGCAGTCACGGGCAAGGCAAGGCGTCTCCAGGCAGGGTCGTATGTCTTTGAGGGGAACCATTTCCCCCAGGATATCATGGACATTCTGTTCAGGGGCAGGACACTGCGATACAGGATCACCATCCCCGAAGGCTACACCATCCATCAGGTCGGGGCTGCGGTCGAAATGACAGGGCTCCTCCCCGGGGATTCATTTGTCAGAAGAGCCAAAGACCCGGCCAGTGCAGCATTCTTCAACATCAAGGCACCGTCCTTGGAGGGATTCCTCTACCCTGACACCTATTTCCTGGTGCCCCACATAACCCCGCTGGAGATCATGGCTAAGATGGTCGACCGGTTCAACACGATCTACTCCCCCGAGATGGTGCACCGGGCGGAAAGGCTCGGCATGACCAGGCTCGAGGTCATCACGCTGGCATCCATCATAGAGAAGGAAGCGGTCGTTCAGACCGAAAAACCCGTCATCTCATCGGTCTTTCACAACAGGCTGAAGAAGGGGATGCGCCTGCAGTCCGACCCGACGGCAATTTACGGCATCGATGGATTTTCAGGCAGGATAGGCCAGAAGGACCTGCTCCGTGACACCCCGTACAACACCTACCGCCACCCCGGGCTTCCGCCAGGCCCCATCTGCAACCCAGGACTGGATTCCATAAAGGCCGCTCTGTGGCCCGCCAGGACCGGCTACCTGTACTTCGTTGCCCAGGGCAACGGGACCCATGCATTCTCCACCTCCCTCGAGGCACATAACCGCGCGGTCTCAGGGCGCCGTGTAGAGCCTAAAACCAGCCGAATTCATTAAAGTTATGGTATTGCCCTTTCGATAAGGGTATGCATGGCGAAAGTCAGTGCTGCCATTGTGGACGACGAAGACGAAATTCTCGACCTCATCGAACAGATTCTCAAGGAGGAAGGGCTCAGGACAAGGAGGTTTCATAAGGCTGAAGAGGTCCTCGATGTCATTGATGCTGAATCGTTCGACATCATCATTTCTGACCTCATGCTTCCGGGCCTGACGGGACTCGATCTCCTGGATGCTCTCCACAAGAGGGGGGTCGGGACACCGTTCGTCCTGATAACCGGGTATGCATCCCTGGACACGGCCATCGAGGCGGTGAACCGGGGGGCATTCTCGTACATCAAGAAGCCTTTCAACATCGAAGAGATACGCATCGTCGTGGCCCGGCTCAGGCAGAGACAGGACCTCCTCGAACAGATCCGCCTGCTCAAGAAACAGGTGGAGCAGCTCCAGTCAAGGCTCACGGAGGATACAGGCGAAGGATTCATCGGCGCGTCTCTTCCCCCGGTGATGCAGCCTCTCCAGGGGGCGTCTGACATGAGCAAGGCCTTTGCCGCCATTGAGTACCTCGGCAGGCTCAGGTCAGACGGACTGATCACGGACAAGGAATTCGGCGAATACAAGGGAAGGATACTCAAGAGGATCGTCTGATGGACAACCGCGTGCTCATTGTAGACGACGATCCCGGAATACGGGAGACCATATCGCAGCTCATCGAAGATCTCGGTTACGGCTGTGATACTGCACCCGACGGCCCGGATGCCCTTGCCATGATGGATTCAAGATCCTACCTGTGCGTGTTCACGGACATCATGATGCCCAAGATGACCGGGCTCGAGCTCATCAAGAAGATCAAGGCACGGGACGTCTCCCTGCCCATCATCGTCATCACGGGTTATGCCTCGCTGGAGATCGCCATCGACGCCATGAAGTGCGGGGCCTCGGACTTCCTCCCCAAACCCTTCAAGATGAGTCAGATCCAGCTCCTCTTGAGCAAGGTGAAACGGGAGAAGTCCCTGCTGGAGCAGAACAGGAGATTTTCTGACGCCCTGCAGCTCCACCGCATCATCGACAATCTCCAGGGTCAGCTGGAGGACAAGAACAAGGAAATAAGCTCTCTGCAGGCCATCTCGGAAAAGATCATAAGCCTCAAGGGCATACGGGACCTGGTGGGAGCCATTGTGGATGTTTCCAAGCAGCTCCTGGAAAATGCGGAGGTGATGTTCTACCCCCTGAACCGAACGACCCAGATGCTCATGGACACGAACGGCGGTCAGGAGAGGCTTATCCAGGAAGACCTCCTGGAGGGAAGGATCGTCAGGTTCGATAATACCCCCCTGCATGGGGGCAGGGATTTCCAGACAATCTTTCCCCTCATGATCGAGGGCCAGGTGTTCGGTACCCTTGATATCAAGACGGACACCGTACTCGGTGACGAGAAGGAGGGCAAGATCCTGTACCTCCTCCACCGCTCGGCCGAGCGCATGGAGAATGTGGCGCTGTACGAGGGACTGTATGAGAACATGCTCTCGACCCTGAAGGGCATGGCCAAGATACTTGACGCACGGGATCCTCACACCTCGCAGCATTCGACCCGGGTCACCAATTTCTCCATGGCCGTTGCCAACATCATCAACCTCTCCGAGGAGGAGAAGGACGTGCTCTACATCGCGGCCTCACTCCACGACATCGGCAAGGTCGGCATACCGGACAGCATCCTCCTGAAAAAGGGCAAGCTCACGGACGAGGAATTCATGATCATCAAGAAACACCCCGATATCGGCGCCGATATCCTCAAGCAGCTCCCACCCATGGCCCGGGAAACGGAGATCATCCGCTACCATCACGAGCGCTTCGACGGCAGGGGATATCCGGCAGGGATCTCAGGACAGGAGATCCCCCTGCTCTCCCGCATCATCACGATTGCCGATTCGTACGATGCCATGACCTCGGACAGGCCGTATCGGAACGGACTTTCCGTGGACAAGGCCATCGAGGAAATCATACGTTGCACCGGGAATCAGTTCGACCCGGAGCTGGCCCAGATCTTCATCCACAAGGTCATCGGCTCCTGAGCAGCGTCAGAAGCCCGATGCACCGGGCGGTTGTGCCGGACTCGGGGCAGGAAGACTTTCCGCAGGCCTCCCGGAACCCGTGTTCATCTGCTCCACCAGCGCCTGCACCTTCTGGCGTAGCTGCAGGTTCTCCTGGATGAGTCCCTCCTGTGCCTTCAGGGAAGCCTTGAGATCTGCATTCTCCTTCTCGAGGACGGCCATTCTGTCAGGGAGACCCGCCGATTTCTCCCCCGAGATCTCCTGCTGCTTCTTGAGCGAAACGACATCATTCTCCAGGGTACCAACCTTCGACGTGAGCGCCTGGTTCTTTTCCTCAAGGGTCGCGATGTAACTGATGGTCTGTTTCAGCATGTCCTTGTAGTCGGGATGCTGCTGCTTGCGGTAGCCCCAGATGTAATACCCCAAGAATATGCCAACCAGGAACACGACGACGAGGACCACCGCCATGGCCCGCACGTGACTCTTTTCCTTGTCCTCCTCCATGCAGTCACCTCCCCTGGGATTTCATAGAAAAGGTGTATGCGAGTTACGATGCCCCGTCAAGATGAACCTGGCTCCCGGCGGAATGAGGAGCCATTCCAGGTGAGACCATCGATGCCAGGGATGTTCGCGCAAAGGGAAAGGAACCTCTTCACGGCCCTTGCAATTCTAGCCCGGGGGGCGACGAAAGGCCGTCGGAAGGCCGCGGGATCTATGAACACCAGGGCTTCGCCGGCCACCAGGATATGTTCCGGCATCAGCCCCCCGGGTGAAACACCGACCCCGGTCATGCGGACGAGCGCATCCACCAGGCCCGCCGCGAGGCGGTCCCTGACCTCCTGCGAGACGTTCGCAGAAAGGAGGAAATCCCTGAGCCCGATTCCCTCCACAGGCATGGACAAGACCGAGCACTTCCATATCAGCGGCAGCTTCTGCTGCATAACAAGGGCAACGGGCTGCGGCGTCTGCAGTCCGATCCTGTTCAGCATCAGGGCATTCCTCCAGACCCTGGCGGCGCTGAAAAGTCTCATGAAACCCAGTGGTCCCGCCCCGCAGGATGAAAGCTGCAGAAGTTGCCTGTCACCAATGGTTCGAACCTGGTACCCAATCCTGCCCAGGGCCCCCTCGGCCTTCTTCGTTCTCCCTGCGGAATGGAGGATATCAGGAAGGAGTACTCCGGTGTGGCGCTTGTCAAAGACCGTGAACAACCCCGCCCCTGACTGTGCGACAAAGGGATCCCTTGATCTCAGTGTCTTTCCCAGGTATGCCGAGAGGTTCCTCCTCCTCATCCGGTAGATCCTGGCCTTCAGGGCCTCCTGATCGGCCTCGGTCATGCTCCAGCGCCGTTCACGCATGTAGGACTGAATCCATGCATCAAGATCCGAGTCCCGACTCGTGTTGATATTTGCAAGGAGACGGGCAAGGTTCCTCAGGGAACTCCTTCTGCCATGTGGCTTACCCCGTTCCTCCACCTGGTCTCCGTCCAGGGAATGGACGATATGATCCCTGACCATGAAATTGCCCAGGTGAAGATCGTTCTGGATGATGCCTGAAGCATGGTGCCGTGCGAGCTCTGCCATGAGAAGCCCGGGCAGTTCCTCCCCCATACCCTTTTCTGGTACTGCCGCCAGGGCCTGATCAATCCTGACACCGCCTTCAAGGAACTCGAGGACCATGGCATAGAGGTCATATTGGGCAAGGTACCCGGAAAAGAGGATCTCCGGCGCGGGTATACCTCTCCGAAGAAAAGCCCTGCACCCTTTATCGCTGCGTTTCCAGTGGCGGTGCGCCCTGCGGGGTGCATAATAGAGCTTCACAATGACCCTTGCCTCTCCTAACTTTCCCAGGCATACGAGGCGTTTCCCAGGGATGGCCCTGAACACCTCGGCGCACATGACTTCCCCCATACCCGGAATGGAAAGGCTTATGGTCAGGGGCGTCCCTGCCCGGACATGATCCTGGGTGATCCCCCTGAGCGAGGCGAGCACGTTGCCATGCACGGCATCAGCCACGGGCGATGACCTCCCGGTAGAGCAGCTCGTATGCCATGGCCATGCCGTCGAGGGAATATCCCTCATTGGCGAGTTCTCCGGCCCTCCGGACACACCGATCCCTGAGGTCATGGTCTCCGAGTATCCTCAGGATGGACTCGGCCACCCCCCTCGCGTCGCCGATATCGGCAAGCAGGCCGGTTTCCTCGTCTCTGACGATCTCCGGTACTCCCCCTGCAGCGGTGGCCACCACGGGCACCCCGTATGCAAAGGCGTCCAGAATTGCGCTTCCCAGACCCTCCTGCCGTGAGGTCAGAACGAAGAGGTCGAAAATGAAGTAGTACGAATAGGGGTCATCCTGATACCCCTCGAAGGATACATTGAACAGGCCGAGCCTTCTTGCCTCCTCCTCCAGATCCGGCCTCAGTGCACCGCCGCCCACAAGGACGAAGTCCACGTCGTCACGGCGCCCCCTGATGAGAGATGCGGCCTTCAGGAGCGTCCTGTGGTCCTTGCGCTTCTCCAGGGAGGCCACGCATCCCACCACCTTTCTGCCCTTGAACCTCTCCCTCAGCCTGGAGACGGTTTCCATGTGGGGTTCCCGCGCCGCCTGGACCGCGCTGGGTATCACCCTGATGCGGCACGGATCGAACCCCCAGGCAGTCATGACCTGGCCGATGGCCCGGGAGATGACCCCCATGCCGTCGACCCTGTAATAGACAAAGCGCGTCAGGGGATTGCCCGATGGCGGGTTATCCACCCTGCGGGTGAACACCAGGGGGGAGCGGTTCACGTACTTCCATACCGCCGCCACCTGAAGCCCCCTGGTTTCATGGGCATGGACCACATGAAACCCCGAGAGAAGAGACCCGCGTTTCAGATACGGTTTGGAGATGACATGAACCGGGAAATCCCGTTCCAGCACACGGGAGACAAAGGCCTCGTTGCGGCGTGCAATCAGGTGACAGTCGTGGCCAAGCCGCCTCAAGCCTTCCATGAGATAGAGGACCTGCCGCTCTCCGCCGCGCCAGGATCGCTCGAGGTTGATATGGACGATCCTCATGGGGTTTGCCGGGTTTTCCTGTCTCTCTCGTATCGGAACTGGACGACCTTTGCGGCCATGACGAGTTCGGCAAAGGCGCTCAAGCCGGCGATGAGGAACCCCCTCCATCCATCTAACATCCCGAGTCGCAGCACGAAGTCCTTGAAGAAGCGCGCCGGCGGTCGGACAATGAGGTGTAAAACCGGCGCCGCGATGCCTTTCTCGTGCTTGTCCTGGGCTTTCCAGGATGAGTACCTGTTGATCTTGCCGATCCAGTCGGTGATGGAGGAGACGCTGTGGTGCTCGAACCAGTTGTTCAGAAAGCCAGCGGGTTCGATGGCGACCTCGGCATGGACCCTCTTGTCCTGGTACCTGCCCCTGTCCCGCCGGAAGAGCCTCAGCACGCTGTCGGTACCCCATCCCGAGTGCCGTATCTCCCTTCCGAAGAGAAAGTTCTTCCTTCTGATCCAGTAGGCGTCCATGCTGGGGGTATGGCCAAGCAGGTTCACGATCTCATCTTTGAGGCCCGGGGTGACCCTCTCGTCCGCATCCACGATGAGCACCCAGTCGTGGGCGGCCTGGGGTATAGCCCAGTTCTTCTGGGCCGCGGAGTAGAGGTATTCGTGCTGCAGGACACGGCTCGCGTACTTCCGGGCAATATCCAGCGTGGCATCGGTGCTGAACGAGTCCACCACGAGGATCTCGTCGGCCCAGGTGACTCCCTGAAGGCATGCCTCGAGGTTCCTCTCCTCGTTGAAGCACGGGATGATGACGCTGAGTTTCTGTCTGCCGGATGTATCCATGCATTACAGTCCTTCGCAAGACTCTGTACAAGGCACATGGAACCGGTTGTGAAGCCGGTTCCTCCGGATTCCCATGCCTTGCAGACGCTATTGATAATTATCAAGGGGTTCTCGCACACCGCAGGGAATCTGTCAACCTGCAGGGGTACCAAGACAGGGTTGTTGTAGGTGCCCTCAGGAACTGCAGAGGGCAAGGACCCTGTCCACGAAGTGATGGAACGTATGGTGCCCGTGGGCGAGCCGGTATCCTGCGTCGGCTATCCTGGTCCTCTCTTCGGGCCTGGCGAGGTACTCTCTGGCCAGCTCGATACTCTCGGCCTCGTCCGTGTACCAGACGAGATGCTCCCGGTTGGTGAACACCTCTTCCATGCCCGGGACATAACTTGTCAGGAGGAACCCCCCGCATCCGAGCGTGAGCCAGAGCCTGTTCGACCAGCCGTATTCGACATCGTATGCCTTGTCGGCACCCAGGATTATCTTCGCTCCGCCGCAGATGAGCCGGTACCCCCTCGGACCCACGGAGCGGAGGGTGGAACGGATGCCGAAGTCCTCCCAGTTCCTTCCATAGACCCTTACATCACAGAGCTCCCGCAGCCTGCTCACCACCCTCAGGCGCAGCTCGTCGGGCCTGGCCTGACCGATGAAGGCCACGTCGGATTTCCAGAGCGGAAGCACCGGTGCCTGCCTGTAATGGTCGTACCGGTCGCACGCGTCCATGAGGAACACGGGGTTCCTGATCCCTGCTTCACGATAGTTCTCCACCATCCCTCTGACGGCCACGAGAAAGACATCCACCAGTCTCCCTCGCTCGATGAGCGAGGGGGGGATCTGTGGCGACCAGTCCACATAGAACATGAGGGTCTTCATGGAGGAACCTGAGATCTCCCGGAGCACGCCCAGGGGTATGTCCTGGGAGAATATGAACACGATGTCCGGGTTGAACGAGCGGATCTCGAGGAGGATGTGCTCGTCGGCCCGGGCGCCTTTCCATCGGGCAACCCTGGCAGGATTGATCCAGCGGGTATCGCAGCCGCGCTCCCTGAAGGCACGGGTAATGTGGGCCACCTTCCTCGTCCGCTTCTTGGATTTGCCGAATACCAGCACCCGGGTCATACGTCCTCTCTGGGGTCCCTAGGGCATCACCGGCACACCGAGCAGGTCGCAGTTCCCCGGCAGATCACCGGCCAGGGGGAAGATGATGTCGTTCTTGATGTAATACACCCGATAGTCCAGCCGGCCGAGGAATGTCAGGACATCCCGGCCCTCGCTGCCGTGGTTCTGCCAGCTCTGCCTGTCGTACTCGAAAACAAGGTGGGGCCGGTGCGTCTCCACGATGCTGGTGAGTTCCTTGAGCACAATGAAATCGTGCCCTTCCGCATCGATTTTGATGAAGGTGCACCTGCCGGAGCCCGCGACACGGGCGAGATCGCCTCCCTGGATGGTTTCTACGACGACCTCCTCCTGCAGGCCGGCCACCGGTTTCAGGCTCGACTTGCCCTGGTGAAAGGCCTCCTCGCGGGCGACATGGAGGGTCGCCTTGCCTGGAGTATCGGAGACCGCAGCCTGGATCACGGTGCAGTTGAAGAGCCGGTTGAGGTCGATGTTGGCCTTGAGCCTCTGCGCTATATGTGGGTTGGGCTCCACCGCGACGACGCGCCCCGTGCTGCCGGCGGCATGGGCCATGATCAGGGTGAGGCTTCCGATATTGGCGCCGATGTCAAGACACACATCCCCGTCGCGGACAATGCGCTTGATCAGTCCGGTAATGGCAGGCTCGTATTCATGATGGAACAGGATCTCGTATTCGTGGAGCCTCCCGGTATCTACATGGATATACCCGCGGTCATAGGTCGCCACCGTGCGGAACGGCTCGTGCGACTGCTTTGGCATGACGAGCTTGAGGAGCCTGCGCGAGAGCCGGTAGGCAAGGGGATTCCTGTACCTGCCGAACCTCCTCGTGAAATGAGCCAGTTTCATGACATCCTGCGGCCTCATGGGCTATCTCCCTTCTGTTCCAAGACTCCGGGCGTACTGGCCTGTTTCCTTCCCACCAGGATCACGCTGCGTGAGCCGCACATCGTCAGGCTGCCCATGGCCCGCATCAGAGCTGCATTGTCCCTGTGGACAGCCGGCTTCTTCCTCCTGATCCGGACGGTGTAGATCCAGGTTGAAAGCTTCACCAGCGGCAGGAAAAGAAGGGACAGAAACAGGGCCGATCTCTTCATCCGGTCGGCGTGGAACTCGGTGCTTGAAAATCCTGCCGCCCTCATGCCGTGGGCCAGATAGTAGGCGGACAGAGGCATGATATGTCCCCACTGCCTGCGGGCATCGCCGGGATCGAGGGAGAGCGGTCCGAAGAGCCCGAAAAAGCCGGTGAAGAGATAGGCAAGCCGTGAGGAGAGATTGAGGATATTGGGAGTGGTGATGATGGCCATGCCCCCGGGTTTCACGGTGCGGTGCATTTCGTGGATGAAGTCGTAGGGATTCTTGAGGTGTTCGATGACCTCGATGGCATACACGATGTCGAAGGACTCGCTGGCATAGGGGAGCTCATGGACGAATTCCATCCTCTCGCAGGGGACCTCCTCGTAGAGGAAAAATTCAGGGAAGAGATCGCACGCCGACAGGACCTCCGCAGGGACGCCCCCCAGGGACCGCACATGGTCACCCAGGTGCTGGACCATGTGGCCCTTGCCTGCGCCGATGTCCAGGACACGCTTTCGCCGGATGTCCTGGCCGGTGATGAGCTCGAAGACCTTGGCATTGGTTGCCCTGTGTGATGAAGATCGAATCTCAGCCATACTCCGTTCCATTCTCGGCATTTCGTCTTGCAGCGGCGTGCTTGGCATACCATTAAGCATGGATCGAATCAAGCATGTCAGGGTGTCCCTGTGTCCCGAGGGCTTTGTCTTCATTGTCGAACAATGGTATACAGGGTCAAAAATGGATATCCTCTTCATCAAGCTGGGCGCCATGGGCGATGTGATCAACACCCTTCCCCTGGCCATCGCGCTGAAAGGGCGCCTCGATGCCCGCATTCACTGGCTCGTGGAACCCCTGAGCATGCCGATCCTTGCGGGGCACCCGGCCATCGAGGAGGTCATCCTCTTCGACAAGCGAACCTGGAGTTCGGTCATGCCCGATGTTCTCCGGAGGCTCAGGGCCAGGCGGTTCGACATGGCGCTGGACCTCCAGCGCATCATCAAGTCGGGCCTCTTCTGCCTGTCATCCCGCAGCGACCGGAGGATCGGGTTCGACCGCGCACGGTGCAAGGAATTCACCTGGGTCCTGCCCTTCGAGCGCATCCCCGCCGGCCTCCCGGGGGCGCACATGGCCCATCAGTACCTGGAGTTCGCCCGGTACCTGGGAGCCGCTCCCGGGGAGATCAGGTGGGACATCCCTGTCTCAGGCACCATCCCCTCCGGCCTCCCGGGGGAATACGTGGTGCTCAATGTCGGCGCCACCAAGGCGGCCAACCGCTGGACCGCAGAGGGTTTCGCAGCCCTTGCCGCGTCACTGAAGGAGCGCCGCTCACTGGTGTCGGTGCTCACCGGAGGTCCTGAAGACGTGGCCATGGCGCGCAGGATACGCTCCCTCGGGCAAGGTTCCATTATAGACCTGGTGGGAAAGACGACGATCCCCGAGCTCAAGGAGATCATAGCCGGTTCGCTGGCCGTGGTGAGCTGCGATACGGGTCCCATGCACTTGGCCGTGGCCCTCGGCCGGGAGGTTGTCGCCCTCATGGGGCCCTCGGATCCCACGAGAACAGGACCGCTGAGAGGAAGAGTCGTCAGGCTCGACCTCGCCTCTGGAAGAGATCTTAATAGTTAGATGAATTCGCGAGATGTCCTGAATGAGCAGATCAATTCTCTCATTCCATGCATATGGCCTTTGCACCCTATCCCCCCAGCACCTTTCTGCACGCCTCCAGAACGGCATCCGCCTCCAGTTCCTCCAGGCATCTCCTGTGTTCACAGTCTTCCCTCAGGTAGCAGGGAGAACAGGCGAGATCCTTCCTCACCACCATGCTCCTGGCGTTCTGGGGTGCCACATAGAAGGGATCGGTGGGGCCGAAGATGCCGACGGTGGGTATATCCAGGGCCGATGCCATGTGCATGACCCCGGAGTCGATGCCCACAAAGAGCCTGGCCTTCTTCAGGACGGCCACCAGTTCCCTGAGGCCTATCTTTCCCGCCAGATCCATGACCTGCAGGACCCCTCCGGTGAGAAGATGTTCCACATGAGCCACGATTGCGCCCGTGCACTCGGCGGTATCGTTCCCGCCAACGAGCACGCAGCTCAGGCCGAACTCCATGGAGAGGCGTGCGATCACCCGGGCGAATTTCTCTTCATCCCATGCCTTGGCGAGCCTCCGCCGGGAGGCGCCGGGAGAGACGACCGCATACCTCCAGGGGAGCCCCTCCACCGCGGGAAGGCCGTCCACCCTCAGGAGCCCCACGTAGTTGTCCTGGGGGATGGGTATCCCGAGACGGCCCAGGAGCCTGGCATTGTTGAACCACGAGTTGTGGCCCTGGATGACCTCCTTCACGTGGAGCGACTTGTCCCAGGGCCGGTGTGCAAAACCAGCCCTGACCCGTGCCCCGCTCAGGCCTGCAAGGATGAGTGACTCCTCGGACCGGGGGAGGTTCACGAGCAGGTCGTATCGCTCCCGCCGCAGAGTCCAGAGTAGGCCTGCCTTGGAACGCAGCGTATCGTCCCGGAGCAAGATCCTGTCCACAAAGGGGCTGTCCTTGAGAAGCCCCTGCAGGTTCGGCCTCACCACGGAATGGATGCAGACATCCGGAGAATGCTCCTTCAGGGCCTTCAGGAGAGGGAGGGAAAAGACGAGGTCACCGATCTGGTTGAGATGGATGACGCAGATCTTGCAGCCGCTCATGCCTTGCCAGGATCACAGGAAGAAGTTGTTGTCCGAGACCACGGGGATCTCGTCCACCGGCCTGCCCGAGGCGATGAAGTTCTCGATCCACCAGTTCACGTGGTGGTAGAAGCACACGACCATGCTGCACTCGAGCCGGGCGTTGAATGACCGGATGGAATGCTCCAGGCGCGCCTGCGTGAAATCGAGATTGGCCTTGCCCTTGTAGCCCGCCGCATCACCTATCCTGGCGTGCTCAACCCCCCTCAGGGCAGGGCAGTGGAAAATGCCGGTGGGCGCCAGGACGGTCCGGAAAAACTGGCTGTGGCATACATCGGGCTGGATCTTGAGCTCGTGCACCTTCTGATCCAGCATGGACTCCAGGTTCACGCTCCTCAGGATCTTCACCTCTCCCGAAGCAAGGGCTTCAGCAGACGTAAGGTTTTTCCTGATCTCGGCGATGATCCGCTCCTCCCGCTCGGGGTCAGGGGTGTCGAAGAGGGACTCCTTCTGGGAGACCTCCAGGCGCAGCAGACAGGGCTTGAAGGAGACATAGTCGAAGGAGTACTCCCGGGCATTCTTGACCGCCTGGTCCATCTCGTCGACATTGGGGGTGAGCTCGTAGCCGTTCACCACGATCCCTCCCCACACGATCACGTAGGAATAGCCGGTCTGGATCTTCGGGTTGATCTTCTTGATGTCTCGTACCCCCCCGAGGATGCTCTCCAGGCTCAATCTGCCCCGGGGCCTGTGGGACTTGAAGAAGGTGCTCTCCCTGCCAGCATCCAGGGAAATCCTCAGCCAGTCACCCTCCTGGAGTACCTCCGCCACGGCGGATACCCTGTCGAGGCGGGAACCGTTCGTGGCGACGCCGAGCTGGAGACCGCGGTCCTTGGAGAACCGCACGATGTTCTCGAAGTTCTTGTGGATGGTTGGTTCCCCCCCCCCGATGAGGATGACCGAGCGAAGACCGTTCTTCTGGAGGGTGTCAATGCTCTTCTTGATGGTCTCCAAATCGAGGTAGTCACCGGTATTGAGCAGCCGTGAATCAACGCAGTGGGGGCAGGAGAAGTTGCAGGCCGTCGTGAGGTCGAGGTTCACGGAGACAGGACCGTATTTCGGGAACCGTGCTGAATCGGAGGACCTCCTCAACTCCCTCTGCCAGGTGATGTACTCCCTCAGGCTGCCGATGACGGAGGCCTGCCTCAGCTTTGCGCTGAAGTCGTGTTCCTTGCGTTCCAGCCGTTCCATGTGGTCCCCTTACGATAGTGGATATTCCCGGCAGATCTGCTGCAGCAGGCGAGAGGTGTCATGGATGTGGCTCCAGCCGATCAACGGTTCTCCGACCTGTTCAGCCGCTGCGATGAAATCGCTCACGGAAAGCTCCAGAGGATCAGCTATCTTTAGTTTTTTACCCCTGCAAGTCAAGTATATTGTGTAGGTATCGAAATCGATGATCCTGTCTGCCACATGCCCGTTGAACCCGAAGGCCATCGTCCTGGGCTGGGACGTTTCCCTCACGAGATCGACACGTACCTGACAGGTGCCGCTCCTTCCACGATACGTGAATCCTATCACCAGTGCATCTTCCCCGCCGGAAATCCTGAGCCCGTCGATTTCTCCCGGCCCCATCGTGCAGTAAAGGAGGCTCAGGGCATGGGGAACCGAGTCCGAGATCATCTCCCGGCCCCTGACAATCGGGGAAAGCCTCATGGAGAACTTCTCTATCCTCGAGGGTTCGACCTTTCCGCATAGCGCCTCATAGGGGCCCAGGCAGAAGGGCCACTGCGAATTCATGCCGACCACGATCCCCTTTTCCCGGGACCTTGCCATCATGCGGTCTATGGTGACAAGGGCATCCTGCCGTTCCGGCGGCAGAAAAGGCTTCTCGCAGAAAACGTGGAGACCCAGTTCAATGCACCTGTCAATATACTCACCATGGGTCGATGCAGGGGATGCTATGGCAACTGCATCGGGACGGCACGCACTGACCATTTCGGGGAACCCCGTGAAGGCCTTGGCCCTGATTCCGTACCTCCCGAGGGATTTCGCAGCTGCAGAAGCGCTCTGGATGCTCGTGCCCAGCACCCCCAAGACCTCGGCCCCGAGCACGGAGAAGTACTTTGCAATGTATTCGCCGATGCCGTTCCTCCTGCGGCCCGCACCGATGATCGCCACCTTCATGGGTGCCTCCATACCACAATCGCGGCATCATCGACAACGCACGCGATCAGCCTGTCCCACCCGGTCCCCATAGAACCTTCGAACATCCTTGACAACTTTCACCCTGGACACTATTACCTAGGGTACTTGGCAAAGGGCTGCCGATTGTTGTTTCCCTGGGAGCTGAAAGACTATGAAGAAATCCACAAAGGGTACGGAACCGAGACACATGCCGCTGGATACCTCTCTCCATGTCACTCAGCCCTCTGAACCAATAAGCCTTTGCCAGAACATACTGAATTCAGCCAACTTCGGCCTCATCGCCGCCGACCGCAACGGAAAGGTGATGTTCCTCAACCTCTTCGCCAGGCTTGTTCTGGGCATGAACCAGGACATCACTGAAAACCCTGTCCACGTCAAGGAAGTCGATCCGGATCTCTGGAAGGAATACTCGAAGGTGCTGAAATCCGGCGTACCCCAGCTCAACGTCCCTGCCCGGTACAAGGAGACCCCCCTGGTGAGCCACCGCCTGCCCATCATGATGGAGGACGACTCCATTGTCGGTGTCATGAGCGTCTTCAAGCACCTGGAGGCATACGAGGAGCTTGCGAACGACATCTTCAGGCTGAAGGAATACACCCACGAGATCGAGGCCATCATAGAATCTTCCTATGACGGCATCTATGTCACCGATGGAGAGGCGAACACCATACGGGTCAATTCGGCCTACGAGAAGATCACCGGCATGAAGGCATCAGAGCTCATCGGAAGGAACATGGAGGAGCTCGTCAAGGAGGGCTATTTCGACGAGAGCGTGAGCCTGAAGGTCCGGGAGGCAAAGAAGCCCGTCACCATCCGCCAGACGCTGAAGTCCGGCAAGAGCATCCTGGTGACCGGCAACCCCATCTTCGACGAGTCGGGCAGGATCAAGATGATCGTAACCAATGTCCGCGACATGACCGACCTTGTGGAACTCCAGCAGCAGCTCGAATACTCCAAAGGCATGACCAGCGCCTACCGGGACATCCTGAAGTCCATGCAGCAGTCATCCGCCCGGGAAAACGATATCATCATGGTCTCCGAGCCCATGCTCCATATCCAGGAAATGCTCGAGCGCGTACGGAGGACCAATGCCACAGTCCTCATCTACGGGGAGACCGGTGTGGGGAAAGACCGGATCGCCGAAGAGATCCACGAGAAATCGGACCGGGCAGAGGGCGGCATCTTCGTGAAGATCAACTGCGGCGCCATCCCCGAGACACTGCTGGAGAGCGAGCTCTTCGGGTACGACCGTGGCGCGTTCACCGGCGCCCGCAAGGAAGGGAAGTCGGGGCTCTTCGAGGTCGCCCACAAGGGCACGCTCTTCCTCGACGAAGTCGAATCCATGCCCATGGTGCTGCAGTCCAAGCTGCTGAGGGTTCTGCAGAACTTCGAGATCACCCGCGTAGGAGGGACCAAGCCTGTCAAGGTCGATGTGAGGCTCATCTGCGCCTCCAATCAGGATCTCAAGGACCTCATTGCGAAGAAGCTCTTCCGGGCCGACCTCTACTATAGGCTCAACGTCATCCCCATCTACATCCCGCCTCTGCGGGAACGGCGGGACGACATCCCCTACCTGGTGCACTTCTTCCTGACCCGCTATAACAAAAGGCACAACACGAAGAAGGTGATTTCCAAAGAGGCCATGGACCACCTGCTCACCTACTCATGGCCAGGCAACGTCCGCGAGGTGGCCAACGTGATCGAGCGTCTGGTGGTCATTACCCACGGCGATTACATCGTGCCGGGCAACCTTCCGCGGGAGATCTTCGAAAAGAGCACCAGGGACTTCCTGGAGAATGGACTGTCCCTGAAGGAACAGCTGGACAAGATCGAGATCTCCATCATACGCAAGGCCATAGAGAAATTCGGCAGCGCACGCAAGGCGGCCCCTCACCTGGGAATGGACTCCACCTCGCTCACCAGGAAACTCAAGAGATACACCTGACACACCCGTGCGTTCAGGATGACACGGGCTTCCTAAAGGTAAGGCTTCAGCTGCCCTTCCAGCTCGCTGTAGTGGAAGAGCCTCTTAAAATCGATCAACCCCGCCAGGGCCCTGGAATGGACCCTCACCCCGTTCTCCTCCATGATGGCCACCGGGTTGAGGCCGCCGATGACGATGGCACCGAATCTGCCCTCGCCCACCGGGATCTCCAGCAGGGTCTGCCCCGGTCTGCCGATGCGCATGAATCCTCCAAGTCCGATCCCGTCGAGCTGCTGGGCAAGATCCGCCACCATGTCCCTGCTGGCACCGGGGAATTCGCGGAAGCTGGCCCCTATCCTGCCGTTACCGGTCTTCACAGCACCGAGATAGTTCGTCATCCCGCTCCTGATGAAAACCTCGAGGGGGTCAAGGCTCGTACCTTCATACATGATGATCTCCACGAACCTGGTGGGTTTCTTGTCGGCGATCTCCAGAAGCCCTCCAAAGCGTGAGTTGGTGGGTATGCCCGCCTTGAGGAGAACCCCGTTGAGGGTGATGGAGCACACCGTTCCGATCCCCACCATATTGTCGGGGATTGTTATATGGCCAACCTTCTCCCCGGGGCCAAGGACAGTGATCAAGGTCCCCATGGCATAACCTTCTTTATATACCCGGTTCATGAGATCGATGTTCTCCATGACATGGCGGGGCTCGGTGTTCGTGATGTTGATCACCACCGTGCCGGAGCAGGAGGCGAGATCGAAATCCATCTGGTACGTCATCTGGTCGATCCGCGCAGAGAGGAACCCAACCCGCTCGATGATCTGGGAAGACTCGGCCTCCTGCACCCCCTGCGCTGTGATCCGGTGACACCGCCTGTTGGCCTTCTCGGTGAGACCCTCCTCTTCCATGGACTGGAGGTACAGCCTCACCGTACGCTCGCTGATGTCGTGGCCCCGCTCGAGAAGATCCTCGTTGATCTTCAGGCTGCTCAAAGGCCGGCCGGCCTCCTTCAGGACGTTCAATATCACCTGCCTGATCCTCTTTCTCTTCTCCTGCATGGCCGGATCATTACCCGGGGGAGGCGGGAATGTCAATGCGCCACTTGTGTCCTATATTGGCATTTTTGCCATATTATACTTACGGCATCGGTATTTGTGTCCATTTTAGAATTGACTGTGTGCAGTTATAATGATATGTTGGGACTCACAAGCAATCTTCAGCGGCAAGCATTTGCCAATCTAACGACTCGTGTTGGCAATATCTTGCCAATATAAATCTCATGCGGAGGATACATACATGATACAGTGGCAGAAATCCAATGATGTTCTCGGCACGGTCAACCGGGGCAACCCGGCTGAATCCGGCCTGTGCACGCTCTGCAGGGCGGACTGCGCAGGCAAGTGCGAGACGTGGCTCTCCAGCCTCGTGGGCAGAAAGCTCCTCTACCCCAGGGACTTCGGCATCGTCACCGCAGGCAGCTCCAACACCTGCCATGTCGGTGCATCCTACAACTCCCTGCGCATCCAGGGCTACAACTACGGGGCTTACGGCGTCCCCAAGGGACTCTCGCACTCACCCGACGACTGCATCTTCCCCAACGTCAGTATCGAGACCGCGTTCGGCGCCAAGGTGAAGACCACGAGCCGCATCCCCATCATGACCGGGGCCCTCGGATCCACCTTCGTCGCGGCCAAGTACTGGGAGTCTTTCGCGGTCGGCGCCGCCCTTGTCGGCATACCCATCGTGGTGGGCGAGAACGTGGTGGGCATAGACAGGGATGCAGTCATTGCCAAGGGCAGGATCAAGAAGGCCCCCGAGCTCGACCGCAGGATCGACACCTTCCTCCGTTATCATGACACCTACGGCGCCATCATCGTGCAGATGAACGTCGAGGATACAAGAAACGGCGTGGCCGAGTACGTCATCGACAAGTACGGCGACAAGGTCATCATCGAGCTCAAGTGGGGCCAGGGCGCCAAGGACATCGGCGGAGAGATACAGGTCACCTCGCTCGATTACGCCATATTCCTCAAGCAGCGCGGCTATGTCGTGGACCCCGACCCCACCCTGCCCGAGGTCCAGGAGGCCTTCAAACACCACGCCATCAGATCGTTCGCCCGCCACAGCAGGCTCGGATACACCAACCTCGACTCTTCCTCCGATGTGCAGAAGGACTTCATGAAAGAGGTCGAATACCTGCGCAAATTGGGCTATAAGCGCATATCGCTCAAGACGGGGTCATACGGCATGGAGGCCCTCGCCATGGCCATCCGGTTCGCTACGGATGCCGGCCTCGACCTGCTCACCGTGGATGGATCGGGCGGCGGCACCGGCATGAGCCCTTGGAACATGATGGAGTCCTGGGGGGTCCCATCCATCTACCTGCACTCCAAGACCCACGAGTACTGCTCCATCCTTGCCAAGAAGAAAAAGAAGGTTGTGGACATCGCCCTGGCGGGCGGCCTCGCCCGCGAGGACCATATCTTCAAGGCCCTGGCCCTGGGCGCCCCGTTCACCAGGCTCGTGTGCATGGGCAGAGGCGCCATGATCCCCGGCTTCCTCGGTTCCAACATCGAAGGGGCTCTCCATCCCGAGCGCAGGGAGAAGGTTCAGGGGCATTGGGAAACCCTGCCCAAGACCGTGACCGAGATAGGGCGTGAAGCGGATGAGATATTTGCCGGCTACTACGACCTCCAGAAAAAAGTCGGGGCCAAGGAGATGAAGAAGATCCCCTATGGAGCCGTCGCCATGTGGACGCTCTGCGACAAACTGGCCGCAGGCCTCCAGCAGCTCATGGCAGGCGCCCGGAAGTTCAGCCTGAAAGAACTCTCGAGGGATGAACTCTTTTCCGCCAACAAGGAGACCGTCGAGGTGACAGGCATTCCGTTCATCACCGACGTAATGGATGACAAGGCCAAGAAGATCCTCAAGTAAGCGCATCCGTTGACGGGCGGCCTTCTCTCCCAGGGGAGGCCGCCCTCACATCACCGGGACACCCGGTTTACCGCACATCGAAGGTACCGACCGTTCTCGATGCATCCATGCATCGACCTGCCGGAACTATCATCTTTCACCCCGCCTCTACCTTCTTCTAGCGACATCCCGACCTTGGCCAGAGAGAAATGAATGCGATATTGCATCAGGTTGCCATATCAGGTTATTCATTTATAATATCAATTTAATACACCTTTTATAAAAAGGTGTTGATGCATCTCTGCATCGGTTTCTCCCTGTCTTTCCGGCCCGGACAGGGGTCCCGTTCCGGTTGACCTGCCCGCATCTCATCGACATTGCAAAGCTATTTCTCTTCCTTCAGAGAGTTGCGTCAATTGGCACCCTTCTTGTTAAGAGGTAACCGGGGAAAGGGGACGCATCGATGAACCGCCTTATCACGGATTTCCTGAAAGGGTATCACTCAGGCAGTACCAATCAACGGAGGACAGTATGGGTAAACTCATGAACGCCAAGGAATACGAAGAGAGTCTGAGGAAGCTGAAGCTCAACGTGTACATGTTCGGCAAGAAGGTTGAGAATGTCGTTGATGACCCCATCATCCGGCCGTCCATGAATGCGGTGGCCGCCACCTACGAGTTCGCGCACAAGCCCGAATATGAAGACATCATGACCGCAAAGTCACACATAACGGGCAAGAGGATCAACCGTTTCACCCACATTCACCAGAGCGTGGACGACCTGGTGAAGAAGAGCAAGATGGGCCGCCTTCTGGGGTCGCTGACCGCCTGCTGCTTCCAGCGCTGCGTGGGCATGGACGCCATGAACGCCCTGTCCATCACCACCCATGCCATCGACGCAAAGTGCGGGACCCAGTACAACAAGCGCTTTCTGAAATTTCTCGAGTATGTCCAGGAGAAAGACCTGGTGTGCGACGGCGCCATGACCGACACCAAAGGGGACCGTTCACAGCCGCCCCACAAGCAGTTCGACCCAGACATGTTCCTCCACGTGGTTGAAGAAAGGAAGGACGGCATCGTAGTCAGGGGCTCCAAGGCACACCAGACCGGTGCGGTCAATTCCCATGAGATCATCGTGATGCCCACCATCACCATGCGGGAAGAGGACCAGGATTACGCGGTGGCCTTTGCTGTACCGAGCGATACGGCAGGGATCACCTACATCATGGGCCGCCAGTCATGCGACACCCGGAAACTCGAAGGCATGACCTTTGACCGGGGCAACATGTACTACGGCGGGCACGAGGCCCTGGTGGTCTTCGACGACGTGTTCGTACCCTGGGAGCGGGTGTTCATGTATAAGGAGTACGACTTCACCACCCAGCTCGTCGAGAGCTTCTCCGCCTACCACCGCCAGAGTTACGCATGCAAGGTGGGCGTGGGCGACGTTCTCATCGGCGCAGCCCAGACCGTTGCCGAGTACAACGGCGCCGAGAAGGCCTCCCACATCAAAGACAAGATCATCGAGATGAACCACCTCAACGAGACCCTGTTCTGCGGATGCATCGCCTGCGCATCCGAGGGGCACCGGGAGGCGAGCGGTACTTATCTCGTGGATGTGCTCCTGGCCAATGTACATAAACAGAACGTGACGCGCTTCCCCTATGAGATCGCCAGGATCGCTCAGGACATCGCCGGCGGCGTGGTTGTCACCTGCCCTTCGGAGGCGGACCTGAAGTCGCCTCAGGTTGGCAAGTGGGTGAAGAAATACTACCAGACAAAGGCCGACGTCCCCACTGAATACCGGATGAGGATCTTGAGGCTCATCGAGAACATCACCATGGGCACCGCCGCGGTTGGCTACCTCACGGAGTCGATGCACGGGGCAGGCTCACCCCAGGCCCAGAGAATCATGATCGCCAGGCTCGTCAACATGAAGCAGAAGCAGAAGGTGGCCAAGTATCTGTGCGGGATCGACAAGGAAAGATAAGGGTGGGCCTGAAGTACTGCGGCGGATGTCGGGCAGCCTACGACCGCGTCGGGATGGTCGATACCCTGCGGGAGCGACTGGCGGAGAAAGTGGAGTTCGTGGCGGCGGACAGCGAGGATGCGGAGATGATTTTGATCGTGAGCGGATGTACGAGCGCCTGTACAAAGCTGGAGGCTGTCCATGACCGCCCGACACGGTATGTCACGAGCCCGGAAGATGCCGAGCGATGGGTTGCCGAAATAAGTGCAGGAAAGACCTGAGGGAGGAGCAGTCGGTGAAGAGCTGGCGTGATATCTACAAGAGCAGGGTCGTGAGTGCGATCGAGGCGGTCAGGCACATCAAGTCCGGCAACCGGATCGTGGTGGGTCATGCGAGCGGGTCCCCCGAGGTGCTCCTGAAGGCCCTGGTGGAGAACAGGGACGCCTGCAAGAACGTGGAGATCGTCCACATGGTGTCCATGGGGGCCACGGAATACTGCCTGCCCGGCATGGAAAAGCACTTCGTTCACAACTCGCTGTTCGCCGGGGCCTCGCCGAGAGCTCCAGGCTCGTCATCGCCGAGGTGACCCCCCACATGCCCAGGACCCTGGGTGATGCGTTCATCCACGTATCCGACATCGACTACATCGTGGAGTGCGATTCCAGGCCGGTCATATTGAATCCCCCCAGTATCACCGACATCGACGAGAAGATCGGCGGCCACTGCGCCGAGCTCATCAGGGACGGCGACTGCCTGCAGCTGGGCATCGGCGCAGTGCCGGACTCCATTCTGGGGTTCCTCAAGCACAAGAAGGACCTGGGTGTTCACACCGAGATGTTCTCGGACGGCGTGGTGGACCTGGTGGAGGCCGGCGTCATCACGTGCGCAAGGAAGAACTACCATCCGGGCAAGATGGTGGCCACCTTCTTCATGGGGACCGAGAAGCTCTACCGGTTCGTACACAACAACCCCATGGTACAGATGTACCCTGTACACATCACGAACAACCCCGCCAACATCGCTCTGAACGACAACATGGTCTCCGTCAATTCCACGATCCAGGTGGACCTCACGGGACAGGCTGCCTCCGAGTCCATCGGGTACAAGCAGTTCAGCGGCACAGGGGGCCAGGCCGACTTCGTGCGCGGTGCAGCATGGTCCAAGGGCGGACGCTCCATTCTTGCCTTTCACTCCACCGCGGCCGGCGGCAAAATCTCGCGCATCGTGCCCCACCTGGACGAAGGGGCCGTGGTCACCACCACACGCAGCGACATCCACTACGCGGTCACCGAGTACGGCATAGCAGACCTCAGGGGCAAATCAGTCCCGGCTCGGGCAAAGGCCCTCATCGCCATCGCCCACCCGGATTTCAGGGGCGAGCTGAAAAAAGAGTTCCACCGCATCTACAACAGAAAGATATAGGCCATCAAGGCCTTAGAGACGAAGGAGGATATGGCTATGGTGAGAGTGTTCAGCACCACCCCCCGGATCGTCATGGGTCCCGGGTCGGTGAAGACCATCGGAACCGAGGTCAAGTCAAGGGGAATCAGCAGGGTCCTCATTGTGACGGACAAAGGGGTCATCTCCGCGGGCCTCATGAAACCCATAGAGGAATCGTTCAAGACATCCAGGGTGAAATATGACGTATTCGACAAGGTCGAGCCCGACCCCCGCTATGAGATCGTGGCCGATTGCGTTGAAACCGTCAGGGAGTCCAAGGCCCAGATGCTCATCGGGCTGGGCGGCGGCAGCCCCATGGACATCACCAAGACCGCAGCGGTCATGCTCACGAACAAGGGTCCCATCGGCGCCTATTTCGGCATCGGCCTCATCCCCAAGCCCGGCCTGCCCACGATACTGATACCCACCACGGCGGGGACCGGCAGCGAAGTGACGCCCATCGCGATCCTGTCAGACGAGGGGGAGAAGCTCAAGAAGGGTATTGTCAGCCCGTATCTCTATCCGGCCATCGGCATCCTCGACCCCGAGCTCACCACGGGGCTGCCTCCTCACGTGACTGCGGCCACGGGCATGGACGCACTCATCCACGCCATCGAGGCCTACACCTCCATCAATGCCACCACCATCACGGACATGTACTGCATCAAGGCCATAGAGCTCATCTACAAGAACATTCGAATCGCCTTCGCCAAGGGCGACAACATCGACGCACGGACCGCCATGATGGAAGGCGCCCTGCTCGCAGGCATCGCCTTCGCCAACGCCGGCGTGACCGCGGTGCATGCCTTCGCCTACCCCATCGGTGCGGAATTCCACATTCCCCACGGTGTCGCGAACACCCTCATGCTCCCGCACGTGATCCGCTTCAACGTGCTCGGGAACCTGGAGAAGTTCGCCCAGCTCGCCAAACCCTTCGGCCTGTCCGTCGAAGGTCTCGATAACCTGGCAATCGTCGACAAGGTGATCGCAGCCATCGACCGCCTCGCCGACGACATCCGGGTGCCGCGCCATCTCGCGGATTTCGGCGTAAAGGAGAAGGATATACCAATGCTGGCGGACGGCGTCATGAAGGT
>JALOOZ010000223.1 GCA_025454155.1 Thermodesulfobacteriota bacterium | reverse complement strand
CGACAACGAGGTGGGAGCACTCATCGCGGACGCCATGGACAAGGTTGGCAAGGAGGGCGTCATCACGGTGGAAGAGGCCAAGAGCATGGACACCACCCTGGAACTGGTGGAGGGCATGCAGTTCGACCGCGGCTACCTCTCCCCCTACTTCGTCACCGACGCAGAGCGGATGGAGGCCCTTCTTGAAAGCCCCCTCATCCTCATCTATGACAAGAAGATCAGCAACATGAGGGACATCATCCCCATCCTCGAGCAGATCGCCAAGAAAGGCAAATCCTTGCTCATCATCTCAGAGGACATCGAGGGCGAGGCACTGGCCACCCTGGTGGTGAACAAGCTCCGCGGCACGCTCAAGTGCGCTGCGGTCAAGGCCCCGGGCTTCGGCGACCGCCGCAAGGCCATGCTCGAAGACATAGCCATCCTGACCGGCGGCGAGGTGGTATCAGAGGATCTCGGGAGAAAGCTCGAGTCCGTGGCCATCACCGACCTCGGGCCAGGGCCGCATCAGCCAGATCAAGGCCCAGATCGAGGAGACGACCTCGGACTACGACCGCGAGAAGCTGCAGGAGCGGCTTGCCAAGCTGGCAGGCGGGGTGGCGGTGATCAAGGTCGGAGCTGCCACCGAGCCCGAGATGAAGGAGAAGAAGGCCCGCGTGGAAGACGCGCTCCATGCCACCAGGGCGGCCGTCGAGGAAGGCTTCATCGCCGGCGGCGGGGTTGCCCTGCTGCGCTGCATCGATAAGCTCAACAAGCTCGATCTGCCGGGCGACCAGATCTTCGGCGTGAAGATCGTGCAGAAGGCCCTTGAAGAGCCGCTGCGCCAGATCGCAGTGAACGCAGGCAACGAAGGCGGCATCGTGGTGGAGAAGGTGAAGGCCCTCAAAGGCAATGTCGGATTCAATGCCGAGGCCGAGGAGTATGAGGACATGGTGAAGGCCGGCATCATCGACCCCACCAAGGTGGCCCGTTCGGCCCTCCAGAACGCTGCCTCAGTGGCAGGTCTGCTGCTCACCACCGAGGTCATGGTTGCGGAGCTCCCCGAGGACAAGCCCGCGATGCCCATGCCGGGCGGACACGGCATGCCGGACATGGGCGGCATGATGTAAGCTGCAGCCCGGAAGCACGTACAAACGAAGAGAGAGGGACGGGATATTCCCCGTCCCCCTCTCTTTTTTTTCCCGACTGTGATTGGAGTTATGCCTGCGATGAGGCGATCAGAGGCGCCTTCACCACGTTTTTCCCCATGAGCTCAAAGATGTCGTGAATGATGTCTTTCTTGCGGATGGCGCCTTTCTGGTTATGGAGCACGATGACGCTCCGCAGGATCAGTTCGTTGAGCATGCCTGCCAGGATATAGGGATGGACGTTCACCAGAAGGCCCTCATCCTGGGCCATCTTGATCATGGTCACGAGGCGTGCCTCGATCTTCTTGTAAGCGCTGATGTTCTTGAGGGTATAGGCCGAAAGGTGCCGCCTCTTCTTGATCTCGTTGGTTTCATACTCGGACATGAAGATGTTCAGGAGCTGGGAATTTTCGATGTAGAGATCCAGCAGCCTCAGCACGAGCTCTCTGAGCTTGTCCAGAGATGAGCCTTTTTCATCGGCGATATCGTTGAATACCGCATCGATGTCCGAGAGGATACCCGAGATCAGGGCTGCAAAGACATCTTCTTTGTTTTTGAAGTGGTTGTAGATGGTCCGCCGGTCGAAGCCGGAGTACTGGGCGATATCCTCCATGGTAGTCCCGTAGAAACCCTTCTTGTGGAAGAGGTCCCTGGCCGACCGCAGGATAACGGTTCTGTTGCGTAGAATCTGGCGCTTTCTTCTGATCTTTTTTTGCATCGGTTCTCTTGTTGTCTTTCTTGTTTCACCAAATCACTCTTTGCTCGTTTAAGTCAATAGAAATTTATTAAAAGAAAAAGTCGGCAATAATTCACACAATGGGGTGAACTCGCAGGGGACTCGGGTACGGGACACCCCCGTTATCATCGGCCGCACTGAAATCCGGGAGATGGTGGGATATCCCTGATCATGCATCAGGCGGCCGAGGTGGTCCCCTAAAGGACGAGCTATGCCGAAGGTTGTATCTTGACCGCTGTACTTCTCTTAGGAAATGAGTTATTGCATGGGCCAGACGCGATTCGGGTGTGAATCTCTCATGGTGAATCGGAAACAGCCGAAAAAAAACGGTCGAACGGTCGAGTGCCCGGCATGCGGGAAGGAGGTGCCCTTCGAGGGCAACCCTTGCAGGCCTTTCTGCTCCAGAGGATGCAAGGGGCTGGATCTCGTCTGCTGGGCCACCGAAGGATATCGCATAGAAGGGAAGACGACGGAAGACAGAGCGGAAGATGAATCAGACTAGAGAGCCCAATATTCTCCCCAGATCCTCACATACCATTTCACGCAGAGACATAGACCCGGAGGCATTGAAGGTCCTCTACAGGCTTGCCAGGAACGGCCACAAGGCATACCTGGTGGGGGGTGCCGTGCGGGACCTGCTGCTGGGCAAGCGGCCCAAGGACTTCGATGTGGCAACGGATGCCAGGCCTGGCCAGATCAAGAAGCTCTTCGCCAATTGCTTCCTCATCGGCAGGCGCTTCAGGCTCGCACACATACACTTCAGGGGAGGCAAGATCATAGAGGTGGCAACCTTCAGGAAGGATCCTGATCCCTCGGAAGAGATTCAGACCGATCCCCACAATACCTTCGGGAGCCCCGTGGAGGACGCATTCCGCAGGGACATAACCATCAATGGGCTCTTCTACGACATCAACAGCTTTTCGATCATAGACTATGTGGGTGGTCTCGGGGACATATCCAGACGCCGGGTATGCATCATCGGGGAGCCTTCCGCGCGTTACGCCGAGGACCCGGTGCGGATGTGGAGGGTGCTCAGGTATGCGGCGAGCAATGGATTTTCCATTGAGGAACGGACCGCAGGGGCCATAGCCGGCAATCTGCACCTCCTGGCGAGCTGCTCGGGATCGAGGATGTACGAGGAGTTCAACAAGGACCTGTACTCGGGGTCTTCAGCGGAGATCTTCTCCCTGCTCATGAGACACTCCCTGTTCTCCGTCCTGTTCGGTAATGTGGGCCGTGTGCTGGAACGGCAGGTAGAGGTGAACGATGAGCTTTCCCGGCTGCTCGCCGTTCATGATCGGTTGGTGCTGTCAGGGAATACTCCATCTCCATCGGTTTCCTACAGCCTGCTTCTGTGGCCATGGGCGCGCATCGTGATGAGGGACAAGGGACAACCCGATTCAGACAAGATGAAGCTGCTTGCCGACGAGCTTGCCGCCTCAGGGATGAGCATGATCATCCCCAAGGGGATTCGAGCCAGTGCGGTCCATGTCCTGGAGATCCTTGACCGTATGATGCAGGCCCTCGAGACGGGGCGGATGAGGTGGTCCCTGCTCAAGAAGGCCAGCTATAAGGACGCCGTTTTCGTGTTTTCCCTTGTGACACAAGGGAGGCTGACCCAGGGGGAGGATGCGTTTCGAGCCGCCTACACAGCTCAACATCCCGATAAAACGGACAAGGCAAATCCCCGGAAGAGAAGGCGTCGCCGGAGGTTCCGCAAGAGGGCACCTGGCGCCGGTCATCAGGCGGCGGGGCAGGAAGCCAGTCGCATTCCCTGAGTCATTCCTGCAGATACCCCGGGCCTCGGTGTTATTATAGTGTGCTTTTTTTCATCAGTGCTGATGAATGCACAATGCTCAGGCCTGGAGCCGAGATGGAGGGTATGAACACTGATTCAGCTATTGCAGAATATCCACAGATGCCCTCCGGGGTGTTCCACCCTGGAATTCACAACCACTTATTTATTCACGGATAATTCCAACGGCTCATGATGGCATGATAGATGCATTATCGGATGCCAGAGTGAGACGAGGAATGGATATGAACAGAAAAGGCAATCTTGATATCATATTGAAGAACATGGATGCGACAAGAGCGACAAAGATCCTTGCCAAGAGCCTTTACAAGGAACTTATCCGCAACGGATTCAACAACAAGGACGTCATCAACTTTTCCAAAGAGATGCTCGACCACATGGCACAGGAAATGCGCAGAGAAGCCACTCAGGAGGATGCCGGCCGCAAGGACCGTCTCCTAATCGGTTAATCTGTCCCTGGCAAGGGAGAGGATCTTT
>JALOOZ010000060.1 GCA_025454155.1 Thermodesulfobacteriota bacterium | reverse complement strand
TCAGAAGGATGTCCTCCCCGATGAGCCGACGCAGCATTTTCTCCAGGTCGCGAAGGATGGTATTCAGATCGAGGACCTTCGTTTCCACGACCTGACGGCGGCTGAAGGCAAGCAGCTGCCGGGTCAGGTTCGCCGCCCTCTCCCCGGCGGTGTGGATCGATTCGAACCTCTCCCGCAGCGGGTCCCAATCCTTGAGTTCCATCAGAGCCAGCTGGCTGTTGGTGTTGATGACGGTCAGAAGATTGTTGAAGTCATGGGCGACGCCCCCGGCCAGCCGGCCCACCGCTTCCATCTTCTGCGCCTGCAGAAATTGCGCCTCCAGTTTTTTCTGCTCCGTGATATCGCTCGCAAAATTCAGCGTGGCCGGCCTTCGTTCCCATTCGATACTCACGGATTTGAGCTCCACCCAGAACTCCTGCCCGGATTTGTTGCGGATGCGAAAGGAAGGGGGGTGGGAGAAATCGCCCGGCCGTTCATTTCTTGAAGGATCTTCGCCGGATTCCTCCCGATCCGCCGGGTGAATGTGGTTGGCGAAAGGAATCGCCGCCAGCGCTTTGGAAGAATACCCGAACAGACTCTCCGTCTTGCGGTTGGCAAACTTTATGACTTCGTCCTGGATGATGAAAATGGCATCGTTGGCGTTCTGCACCAGGGTCCGGTATTTTTCCTCGGCCTGCTGGCGTTCGGCGAAAAGCTGCGCGTTCTCGACGGCGCCGGCGATCAGCGCGCCCACCTTCTCGGCGGCCTGCAAATCCGGGGGGCTGTAGGAGCGCCCGCCGGCCAGCTGCAGGTTCAAAATCCCGATCACCCGGTCTTTGGAAATGAGCGGCACCGAGAGCATGGAGGAGAACCCGCTCCCGGCGAGGACGGAAAGGTTCGGAAAACGCTGCAGATACTCTTTTAGGTCCTCCGCCCGGATCAGCATACTGGTCCGGGTTCGAATGACCTCCTCCACGATCGTGCATAGACCGAATGAATGTTCAGGGTCGAGCACAGGATCTCTCCGATCTCGGCCATGATGGCGTTTTCCCGGGCCAGCTGTTTGGCTTCCCGCTCGCTCCTTCGAAAAGCGGCTTCCGTGTTTTTCAGCTCCGCGAACAGCTGCGCATTCGCAATCGCTCCCGCGATCTGCGCCGCGATCCGCTCCGCGAGTCCGAGTTCCTTTTCCGAATAGACGCCGCGTCCCCGGGACCGAAAATGCAGGCCCCCGATGGGCCGGTCCCGCGAAATCAAGGGGACCGAAAGGAAGGAGCGGGTGCCGAACCTCAATTCCGGTACAAGGCCAGGGTACAGCTCGGCCACTTCCCGGTCGTTTTCACAATCGATAAGGATCCCTTTCCGGCTCCGGATGACCGTTTCGGTCAACGTGCCTTTGAGGGGAAAAACTTCCGCCCGGTTTCTTCCGGGAGCGGAGAAACCCTGAACATGGCGGTTCACCAGGATGGCGCCGTCTTTCTGGAGGAGATTGATGACGATCCGGTCATAGGGGATCATACTCTTGACTTTTTGGGAAAATAATTCATAGACCTCTTCGATATGCAGGGTGGAGCCGACGATCCTGCCGATCTCGGCCAGCAGCGATGCTTCTCCGGCCAGGCGCCGCGACTCCTCCTCGCTTCGGCTTTGCGCTTCCTCGCTTCTTCGCAGAGCCTCCTCCGCCTCTTTTCTCTTCGTGATGTCATCCACAAAGTTCAAGGAAGCCCGCCTCTCGTTCCAGAGGATTTCGATGCTTCTGACCTCCAGCCAGCGGACCTCCCCGGCCTTGTCGATGATTCTGAAAGAATAACTCTGCGGGGCGGCCTCCCCCCTGATTCTTTTCCGGTAATTCTCAATCACCCTGTCGCGGTCGTCGGGGTGGATAAAACTGACGAAAGGCCTGGAGTTCAATTCTCCTTCGGAATAAGCGGAATACTTTGAAATGGCGGAATTGAAAAATTGGAGCTTTCCGTCCTGGGCGACAAAGATACCCTCGTTGGCGTTCTCCACGAGCAGGCGGTACATCTCCTCTGAGGAATGCAGTCCTTCCTCCGTCCGTCTGGGCACATGTATCTCCTGCTGCAGCGTTGCGTTTGCCTGAATCAGCTCCTCTGCGTTCGGCGAGACGCTCAGCACATTGAAGTTGGTGTCATAGATGTACATGATGTCATTGGCCAGAGCGAAGTGTCTGTTCAGGATCTCCAGCTTCTCCAGGTTCTCCTCATGGCGCTTCTTGAGAACAGACAGGTCTTCTTCCAATCGGGTGATGCGTTGCTGTGCATCCATCAACTCCCCGGTGAGCTGGTCGATTCTTTCACGAGACTGGCTCATGCAACACCATCCATTCATGCATGTGGCGGCGTTTCAAGAAAACACGTGTGGTGTATATGGAGGCCAAAGACCTTGCGATCCGTTGCATGTCTCTGGGCTGAGAATTCCCTTTCAGTCTTTCTTCTTGATGGACTTCAATTTCAGCAGGTCGATATCCGTCATGGGCTGATACTTCAGGATCAGATCACCTATCGCCTCGTTTACCAGGAGGGAGAGCTCTTTCCCCGTCAAGGCAGAGAGTACCGTCAGCGCCTTTGCATAGCGCTCCTCTATGTAATAGTTCCTCTTGATGAGGCTTGTCTCCTGGCCACCCTTTCTCAGCCCGAGGGGCTTTCTTCCTCTTGCACCCATACCCACCTCACTATGGAATAAGCCTGTTCCCCGCAGATCTCTTCCCCGAAAACCGATGGGGATACAAGCCCGTTAGGGATATCATCCTGCACTCGCCTCGAGGAGCTTCGCATGCAAAGCCCCCGCATCAAAGCCAGATATACTCCCTTCGATGATATATTTCAACGATCCACTCGCAATTGACGCGCACAGGAATTGATGGGCCGAATCGCTCTTGCCATTATTATTCTCTTCTTTATTTATTCTCTTGCGTCTCTCCGGTTCTTTGTGTAGAATCATGCCTCACAGGCACCAATACGAACTGGCATGGAGCCTCCGGATTGGGTGGGGAGAGCGGCGACTCTCCCCGTTTTTATTTCTTCGGCCTCATAGGAGGTCCCGGCTCAGGTCCTCCCCTATGGTGGTGCTCTGCAGTTCCAGACCCATGAGTGATGCAGCCGTGACTCCGAGATCCGCAATACGGATGGATCTGTCGAGAACCCCTGTCCTGCCGCCCGGTATGGAGACGGCCGCAACGATGGGGAGCGTGTCCACCGATCCATGGCCGCCGTTGTAGACCCGCCACGGAGGAGACCATGTGGGTGCCTTGATCCCCACGTTGGGGATCTGCCCGTTATACACGGGTATCTGCCAGCCGTTTCTTCCCAGGATGATGATATCAGGCCATATGAGGGTTTTTTCCCTGTCGGTGTCCACATAAAACGTGTGGTAGAGCTCACCCGGAAGACATATGCCTTCGACCCCCTTCTTCATGTCGTTCCGGTCCAGCACCCACCACGGGCACTCCTCGAGCCCGGTCTGGGGGTTCACCGCCCTGTGCGCCTTGAGCGCCGCCTTTGCCAGGGGCACCTGCTCCTTGTGGTCCCGCCAGTACAGGACCCCATAGCTGCTCACGCTGAAGGCATAGATGTTCTTGCTTTCCAGGGCGCCCCTCCTGGAGAAGATCCCTGCCTGCTCGAGGACGCCCATGCAGTCGGTGGATGTAAAATCACCGGCGGAAAGATGGTTCACCGCCGAGTGGTCGCTCAGAAGAACCACATGGGCCTGTGCGAGGACACCCTGGCTTGCAAGACCTCCCATGAGGCGGCCGAACTGGGTGTCCACATCCCTGATGACATCCAGGATCGCTTCCCTGAACAGGAGAGGGTTCCGGCTGCTGACCAGCTGGTACTCCGGCCTGTCTTCGCATCCTTCAGGAGGCTCATACGGCGAAGGAGTTTTTACAAACTCTTTCGGGTCCGATGCATTGCCGATGCAGTGCCCTGCATCGTCGCACTGGGCAAGGAGGATGTAAGCCATGTCTGGTTTCTCGCGGGCGAATATCTCCAGGGTCGAATCCACGATCCAGCTGTCATGGGGAAAGTGCTCGGCAAAGTGTTCCATCTGCAGGGTCAGGAGGCTTCCCTGGCCCGTATAGAGCCGGGTCATGGCGTCACTGGGGCTCATGGGCCACCCGAGGTATCCTTTGCGTCCCGATTCAGGATCACAGGCCGCATCCCGGTCGGTGGAAGGGTCGGCCAGGCTCTCCCTGTGCGGGGGTTTGAGATAGCCGGGATGGCTGGGCCCGGTCACCAGGATATCCACCCCGGAGCCGGTGCGGAACATCTCGCCCACCCACTCCTTGCCGGTTATGAGCAGGGTCTTCGAATCGGGCCAGCGACGTTTCCATGCAGAGAAAAGGGTGTCCACGGGCCTTCCCCTGTCATCCCTGGCAAAGGACATGCTGGTGCGCTCAATGATGGCATCTCCGGATTCGTCCCAGCCGGTGGGCTGGGCCCACACGCTGATGATGCCGGTCTGGCCCGAAGAAGTCCCTGCCAGTGCGTTCAGGTGGTTCATGTCCGTGGCGGAGGGGAGAAAGCATTGTGCCTTCGGGTACCACATGGCCCCCTTCAGGAAGGTGCGGATGTTGGGCATGAGCCAGTTTCCATCACTCCCCCCCGGCAGCCCCCGGGCGTCGAGTTCGAGATACCCGGGGTGGAGCGCGTCGATGGCGATGAAGATGAGCTTCTTCGGGCCCCCGGCAGGGGTGGAGACGGCAGGGGTCTTCATGGGGAAGAGGCCCCAGTTCATCAGCGTCATCCCGCCGAGAAAGGCGGTGATCCTCTTCAGGAACGATCTCCGTCCCACCCGCAGGGACTCCTTGTGGTCATTTGAAATCGCATCCCTTTTCTTTCTCATATCCCCCCCATGTTTTTCATGCTGCCTCAGAATGCCGGTGTCATGGCATACAGGCACAGGATCCCGCCCTGGTCGTTCACCTCGGCCCTGGTCTGCCTTCCATCCATGACCTCCAAGGCCAGCGTCCTGATCTCATCCGCCACATCCTTCAGGCTCCTGCCCTCGAGCACGGTCCCTGCATTCACGTCCATGTCGTCTTCCATGGCCTTATAGAGCCTGCTCGTGCTCGCAACCTTGATGACCGGGACAATGGGGAATCCAGCCGGGTTCCCCCTGCCCGTGGTAAAGATCATGAGCTGGCATCCGGCTGCACCGAGACCGGTCATGGACTCCATGTCATAGCCGGGGCCGTCCATGATCATGAGGCCCTTGCCGGCAGGTGCACGGCCGTAGTCCACAACCTCCACAATGTCCCGGCTGCCTGCCTTGCAGATGCATCCCAGCGACTTCTCCTGGATGGAGCTCATGCCGCCGTCCATGTTGCCGGGCGCTATGACAAGAGATGCCAGGGGGCCCAGGATATCCTTGGTGCGCCTTTCAGCAGCTTCGACGATCTGCACGATCCTCTGCGCCGTCTCGGGCGACCCTGTACGGCGGGACAGGATGTGGGCCGTGCCGATCATCTCGGTGTTCTCGGTGAGGATCACGGTGCCGCCCTCATCCACGAGCCAGTCTGATACGAGCCCGACGGCAGGGTTGGCGGTGACGCCGGAGAAGGCATCCGAACCGCCGCACTCCAGGCCCAGCATGATCAGCGAGAGCGGGCATTCGGCCCGGCTCATCCGGGATGCATCATGGAGCATCCTCTCGGCAACGGCGCTCCCTTTCTCCGCAGTCCTGCGCGAACCGCCCTCGTTCTGGATCATGAGGAACTCGGCCGGCTTGCCTGTCCCGGCGATCTCGGCAGCAACCATCGAGGCATTCACGGTCTCGCACCCGAGCCCGATGACAATGGCCCCTGCCACGTTGGGGTTCCTTCCCAGTCCGGCGAGTGCTGCCTGATGCATGCCGATCTCCAGTGCCCTGCCGCAGCCGTGGCCGTGCCGGAGAGCAACCACTCCCGGAACGGTCTTCTCGATGAGACCCGCCACCCCGTTTGCACAGGCCACGGTGGGGATGACCACCACGTAATTCCTGATGCCCACGGAACCGTCGGGACGGACATACCCTTCGAAGGTCGACGCCGTCATGCCCTGCCCTTCTCTTCGGTGAGGTTGTGGGTATGCACCCAGGATCCTTTTCCGATGTGAGCCGATGCACTCCCGATGGATTCACCGTATTTATATACGGTCTGGCCGGAATCGATATCGACCATGGCCACCTTGTGGCTGTAGGGTATCTTCTCGACGGCGGTCAAGGTTCCGCCGCCAGGGAGTCTGACCCGAGCCCCGGCCGCGATATCCTCCAGGGCAATGGCCACATTGTCCCGGGGGTTGATGACAATGACGTTCGCCTTCACCGGGCTTACCCGTGGAGGACTGCAGCAGGTTCTTCCAGTCCGAGTTCCACGAGCTTCTCCTTCGAAGGTATGCCCGTGTCCCAGTCCCATTTCCTGTAGGCGTAATATTCCCTGAGCATGAGGTCCATGTCAGGGGAGATCCCTGCGGAACTGCCCTCTGTAAGGGGTTCCAGGCAGATCTTGGGCACCCTGTCCTCGGCCCTGGTGAGCCCGAGGATGTTGTTGATGGCACGCTTGAGGTTGATGGACCGGTCGCCCGTGGTGAGGATCTCTTGAGGGTTCACGTCCCAGCCCGTCACGGCCTTCATGATCTGGCAGAGCTGCGTGACGGACAGCGGCGAGAACTTGCACAGGGTCAGCGAATCGTAGAGGTCCTTGATGCTCTGGTACTTGGCAGCGTTCTCGGCCTTGCCCACCGATGTCAGCCTGTCGCCGGGGAGAATCATGAACTCGGGAACCGCCGTTCCCAGCTCGATGGTGTAGTAGTCTCCCTTGAGATGGCAGGCTCCCCGGGGGCCCGTGGCATAGGATATGGCCATGCCGTGGAAGGCCCTGGGATCGTGCATGGGAATCTCCATGCCCTTGATCTGGGCCGCCTCGTCCTGGTCCCTGCCGAACTCCCGGGCCATGGCGAGGGTCCCTTGGGAAAGCAGCGCGCCGATCCCCTCGTTCTTGATGATCATCTCCACCAGCCTCACGATGGCCTCGCCGTCTCCCCACCTGATCTCCATGCCCGCCCTCTCTTTCGTGATCGCGCCCTTCTCGAAGAGGTACATGGCATACGCGATGGCCACACCGGCCGCTATGGTGTCGATGCCGTGGGTGTTGCAGAGGTGGTTGGCACGGATGATGGAGTCGAAGTCGAAGTTCATGCACAGGGGCCCGAAGGCCATGGTGGTCTCATACTCGGGGCCATCGACGGATGCATTGCCGTCGAAGTTCTTCACCTCCCTGCCGCACCCGATGGGGCACCCCGCGCAGGCATAGTTCTCCACCACGTACTTCTGCCTCAGGGCCTGTCCCGTAACCTTTTCCACTGGGAACACGCTTTTCGTGAAATACTTCGCCGGCACATCGGAGAGCGTCATGGCCATGTCGGAATAGAGCAGGGTCCCGTACTCCCGGTAGGCGATGGTGATGAAGTTCTGCTTGATGGTGGCGTGCGCCTCCTTGGCGAGCCGGTTCACCCCTTCGGCATCGGCGAGCACGGGGCGCGAGTTGCCGGCGGCCACCACGGCCTTGAGGTTCTTGGACCCCATGAGCGCACCGAGCCCGCAGCGGCCTGCAGCGCGCCCCGCATCGTTCTGGATGGCCGCGGTCCTGACAAGCTTCTCGCCTGCCACGCCGATGATGGCCATGCCGAGGCTCTTCTGTCCGAGTTCGTCCGCGATCAATTTCTGTACTTCATAGGTGTCCCTGCCCCAGAGATGGGCGGCATCCCTGATGGACACGGATCCCCTGTCGAGGTAGAGGTACACCGGCCTGTCCGCCCTGCCCGTGATGAAGATGCCGTCATACCCCGATCCCTTGAGCCGGAAGGGAAAGTCCCCCCCGCTCGTGGCCTCGCCCCACCAGCCGGTGAGCGGCGAGATGCCTGCTACGGCATATCTGCTCACCATGGGGATGGAGGTCAGGGTGATGGGTCCCGTGGCAAAGACCAGCGGGCTATCCGGGGCCAGGGGGTCCATGCCCTTCTTTACCCGGGGGTAGATCAGGTGGGCGGCCAGGGTCGCACCGCCGATATACTTCCTGAAGACATCCTCGGAAATCGGCATGTCTCTGGTGGTCAGCGTGGTGAGATCTACGTTCAGAAAACGACCGTGATATCCGTTCATGGGCTGTCTCCTCCCTTAAAAGTCAATGTCCCTGCCGTCGTAGGCATACCTGAGGATGCGCTCGGCCTGCTCTCTGGTAATGGGTCTTGGGCTGAAGAAGGTGTCGATGTCCTCCATGGTGAAGGTGACCATCTCCTCCATCCTTGCCTCGAACCCGCCGCGATCGATGCCGAGCTTCTTCAGGCTCAGCGGCACATCCAGTTCCTTCATGAGCCTCTTCACCTGCCTGATGAGGGCGGCGAACCTCTTCTCCCGGGATTTTCCACCGATCTTGAGGGCATCGCAGATGTCCAGGAACTTGTCCGTGACCGGCCCGTAGAACTGCATGGCATAAGGGATGAACATGCCCACGGAAAGCCCGTGGTGTATGTTGAACAGGCCTCCCACGGCATGGCCGAAGCCGTGGGTCAGGGCACAGCTGTTCTGGCCGAAGCACATGCCCGCCATGGAAGCGGCGATGTGCATGCGCAGCCGCGCCTCCCTGTCCTTGCCATTCCTGTACGCCCTGGGGAGGTATCTGAAGATGAGGCTGATGGCCCGCAACCCCATGGCGTCGGTGATATCGTTGGATGCAGGGGTCATGACCCCGTCGAAGGCGTGGGCCAGGGCATCGAGCCCGGTGCCGGCCGTAAGCTTCGGGGGCATGCTCAGGGTGAATTCCGGGTCCAGGATGGCGATGTCCGGGAAGAGGTCTCCATTGGCGATGGGCACCTTCCGGTGGGTCTCGGTGTCATGGAGCACGGCGGCCATGGTGCATTCGGAACCGGTCCCGCTCGTGGTGGGGATCGCCGCGAGCCCCGCCTTTTTCCTCAGGCCCAGGAGGCCCAGGGGGTGGACCTGGCCGAGGTCGGTGATGTCCGGACGTTCGTACAGGATCCAGGCGGCCTTGGCACTGTCGATGACACTGCCCCCTCCCACCGCGAAGATCATGTCGGGCTCGAACCGGGTCATCTCGGCAGCGCACTCCTTGACATTGTCAATGGGAGCCTCTGGCTGGGCCTTGTTCCAGATGAACGTGGTGAAGCCGGCCCCCTCGAGCACCCGGGCAGCCTTCAGCGCGAAGCGTTCGCTGAACTCGTCCGTGACGAAGAAGCTCCTCTTGGTCGTGCATCGGGTATTGAAGATGTCGATGATGGAAGGCTGGGGCATGAAGCCCTCGGCCAGCGAGTTGGCCCCTATCACCAGGGCCGGCGAGTTGAAGAAGGTCACCAGACCCTTGATGGATGTCGATGTGGCCAGCGGCAGGAGCCCCTTGATGGCCGGGTCCTGGAACCAGTATGCCATGCTCGATCCTCCTTTAGTTATAAAATTATTCCAGTGTCCTTGTCATTCATCCCCGGACAGGTGCTGCTTCAGGAAAACAGCCTGTCTTTCCAAATCGTTGGTGAACAGTTCCCCCGTGTACACGTCGAAGTCTCCCACGGGCAGCTGCCGGGCATACGCCTTCAGCCCCGCTCATCCAGAGGCACGTACTCGTTCTCGCGGGGGAGCGAGCTCACATATGCGGGCCTGATGAGTTTCGCCTGGATGATCTGCTCGATCCGGTGGGCCGACCAGCCGGCGATCCGTGACATGGCGAAGATGGGGGTGAACATGTCGATGGGGATGCGGAGCATCTTGTAGACGAACCCGGAATAGTAGTCCACGTTCGGCGCCACCACCTGTCCCTTGCGCTCACGGATAAGCTCACTGCCGATCTCGGCCACGAGCTTCATGAGACCCAGCTCGTCCATGAGCTCCTTTTCCGTGGCGAGCTCCTCGGCCTTCTCAAGGAGGATCTCGGCCCTGGGGTCGCTCATGGTATAGACCGCGTGGCCGATGCCGTATATCTTTCCTGTGCGGTCATGGGCCTTGCCGTCGAGGATCTTCTCCAGGTACTTCCTCACCTGGCCACGGTTCTCCCAGTCCTTCACGTTCTTCTTGATGTCCCGCATCATGCGCATGACCGCCTCGTTGGCTCCCCCGTGGAGGTGCCCGGAAAGCGACGCGATGCCCGAGCAGATGGCCATGTAGGTGTTGGCGCCGCTGGAGGACACCGTGCGCACCGTGAAGGTGGAATTGTTGCCGCCGCCGTGCTCGGCGTGCAGCATGAGGGAGAGGTCGAAGAGCAGGGATTCCCGCTTGTGCGGCCTGGTTCCCCGGAGCATGTAGAGGAAGTTCTCGGCCGTGGAGAGGTCGGGATCGGGAGGGATGATCCTCAGGCTCGATCCCTGGCGGTATCTCGATACATTGTAATTGTAAGCCACGATGGTCGGGGCCTTGGCGAGGAGGCGGATGCAGGTCTCGGTGACATCCCTGATGTCCGTGGACACGGGTTTCGGGTCACAACGGCTGAGGTGGGACATGATCGAGTGCAGGGCGAACATCTGGTTCTCGTTCTCTGCCTCCTGCATGATGATGCTCCGTTCGAGCTTGTTGAGCGGCCGGTGCTTGGCGATCAGGCTCGAGAAATTCTTCAGGTCCCCCTCGGAGGGGAGCTCCCCTGTCAGAAGCAGATAGGATACCTCATCGAAGCCGAAACGGTATTCGCCGTGGATCCTCCTGGCGAGCTCGATGGCGTCGTAGCCGCAGTAGAGGAGCTTGCCGGGCGCCGGCTGCACGATGGTCCCCCGGCCGTCTTCGGCGGCTACCCGCTTGAACCCGAACACCGTGCCCTTGGAAGTGATGCCCACCACGACACCGGTGCCGTCCGTGTTGCGCAGGCCCAGCTTGATGTCCTTTGCCTTGATGAGCTCGGGTGACACCTCATTGTGGTACTGGGCAAGGTCATTGATCTTCTTGACGATGTGCTCCATATGGCCCTCGCTTCCGAGTGTCTGAAATATCAGACATTATCATGCCAGGGCACCGCCGGGCAATGGGTATGAAAGACAGACAATCTGTTCAGATGGGATCTAGGGAATGTCCTGACGGGAAGAGGACTTGGCGAGGAGCCTCCGGAGGCGGTGCTCGAAGGCGTGGCGCTCTTCATCGCGCATTGACCTGCTGCCGTCCAGCACCGCCTGCACGATCCGGGCAGCCCGCCCGAACTCGCGTCTGCGATGTTCATGGTACTTGGCGAGTTCTTCGGCGGCAAAGAGGTCGTGGGGGTCCCGGGAGAGCATGCCCTCCCATATCACGACAGCATCTTCCCAGCTCCCGCTCTTCTTGTGGATCAGGGACAGCGATTTCCGTGCGGACTCGGCAGACTCGCGCTCAGGGGAAAGGGCGATCTTCTCGTACAGGGCCCGGGCCGACCGCAGGTCCCCGCGCTCATGATGGAGCCGGGCCGCGCACAGCACGTCGCCGTGGTGCATCCGCTCCGGATCGACGCCCCCTCCCACCAGGTCGGCGAGGTGCTTCAGGAGCGACGCCATGGACACGATGTCGAGGCGGTTGTGCCGGAATACGTCTTCCATGAGTGATCCGTCGCGGCTTCTCAGCCAGTCGAAATACCGCTGAGGGATCTCATGTCCGGGCACGTCGTCTTCCCGTTCGACGCCGAGCACGCAGGCCTCGATGGTGACCAGCCTGGCATTCTCCATGCGGTGCCGCAGGAGCCGCCTGCCCGGATGGAGCAGGTCGAGATGCGGCTTGTCTGCGATGGTGCAGTGCAGGCGGTTGAGGATGTATCTGGCGGAGAGGAGGTTCATGTCGTAGGCCCTGCCGTTGAAGCTCACCAGGAACCTCCTGTTAGCGGCGATGTCCTGGAGGTGTGCAAGCATGGAGCGCTCTTCGGAGAAGTCCCGTGCAAAGAGCTGGCAGGTGACGAACGAGTCCTGTTCGAACCAGCCCAGGCCGATGAGGAAGGGGAAGGTCCCGGTGCCTCCGGCGAGTCCTGTGGTCTCGGTGTCTAGAAACAGGGCGTCTTCGGGAGAAAATCCCGCAAAGGTCCCGGACCCGGCCAGGATGGCTACTCCCTTCATGTCGAGCCGGGAAAGGTCTCTGATCACGGCGTTGCCGTAACGGTCTGCCTCGTTCATGCGGTTCCGGGAGAAGAAGAAACCGCCGTGCTCGGTGATCACCTCCTCGCCCGCGACCACATGCTCCAGGGGGAGGCCGGGACGCCGTGATGCATCGGGGGCCGGACGGTTCATGCGGTCCCTGCGGTTCATGACCTCTTCCATCTTCCGGCGGAGTTCGCTGAGCTTCTCCTGCCTGGAATCGGGCGGAACCGGCGATGCGGACCCGCCGGTGAGCCGGCCCAGCCTGTCCTTGATGCTCATGATCGATCCATGAGCTCGAGGATCTGGAGGGCAGCGGACTTGGACGAGGGCCCCACCTCGAGGGACGGCCCCACGCACATGGGGCAGCCGTGCTCGCACGGGCACGAGCCGATCAGCGACCTGGCCGCTGCGATCAGCTCATCGTGACGCGCGAAGAGGAGATCGGAAAACCCGATGCCCCCCGGATAGGCATCGAAGATGAAGACCGTGGGGTCGAAGGCGTTCTCCATGACGTTCACGGGCGCCTCGGGGGTCGCGGTGATGACCCTGCGGTCGGCCCCGTAGCGCACGAACCACTCGCCGCTCTTGTCTCCGATGCACCTGTCCAGGTCGCGGATATCCGCCATGACGAGCATGGCCGCGATGTGGTGGAGGCAGTAGGCAAGGCCCGCGAGACCGTCGATGATCTCCTCCCGCCGCAGGCCCAGGAAATCGAGGAGGTCCCAGGGGATGGTGAACCAGTAGCTCGTGGTGTGCATGTCCTTCTGGGGCAGGCTCACGTCTCCGTAGCCCACGTTCTCCGAGGTGTAGAACTTGATCTTCTTGTAGCCCACCACCTTGCGCGCCACCTGCACCTCGCCGTGCTCCACGATGACGCTGTCCCTGGTCCTCTTGTCGAAGTCCTCGATGACCCGGACATTGGTGTAGGTCATGGCGTCCGTGTAGTAGTCCACGTCCACCTTGCGCACGTAGGCCTTCTTGCGCTCCAGGTCGAGCTTGTCCACGTGGTACTGCTGGGACTCCACCATGTAGATGGCCGACTCGTGGACCGAGGTGAAGGCGCCGTCCCAGTCCACCTCGGCGATGACCCTGTGGTTGCCCGTCTCGGTGGTGTCCACCACCACCACGTTCTCCGGATTGACGGCGCGCAGGCTCACCTCGTCGGCCGGGTAGCTCTCGGCGGCCCAGTGCCACCTCTGGTCCACCCGGTGGAGCACACCCTTGTCCTCCAGGTAGGAGAGCAGCTCCACGAGGTCCTCCTTGCCAAAGCGCTCCCCCTCCTCGAAGGGCAGCTCGAAGGCCGCGCTCTTGATGTGATGGAGCAGGATGAGGAGGTTGTC
>JALOOZ010000059.1 GCA_025454155.1 Thermodesulfobacteriota bacterium | reverse complement strand
CCGCCGAACATGCCGAACTCCTCTTCGTATATCTTCTTGAACAGGGTCGACTGGTCGAACTCCGATGCCTTCTCCATGTCCTTGAGCAGGTCCGACTTGGTCACGTTCATGACCCTGACCTTGAGCTTCTCGCCCGTCTCGCTCTGGTTCACCAGGTAGTACAACCCCCTCCACGAGGCCTCGAGCTTCTGGAAGTCGGCGTGGTGCATGACCTCGTTGAGCTGGTCGGACAGGAGCTTGTCGATCTGGGCGATGCGGGCGTTGATCATGGCCTCGGTATCCTTGGACACGGCCATGGCCCCTTCCATGACCTGGCTCACGAACTCGCCGATGAGGTCCTTTGCCCGGGCCCTTTGGCTTTCATCGCGGGCCATGCGGCCCTGGTCGATGATCTGGTCCAGGAGGTTCTTCTCCTCCTGCACCGTTTCCGTCTTCGCTTGTTCTTTCCGCTGATCCTTCTCCGCCATAGGCCTCCCCCCTTACTCTTTCTTTTCTTCGGGCTTTACCCCGGCTTGGTCTCCGAGCTTCTTCAGGGAATCGGTGCTGGAGATGACGTCCTGGAGGAGTTCATCCAGCTTTTCGTTCCCGTCGAGCTTGCCCAGGAGATCGGACAGCCTCTTGCGTGCCTCCACGAGCTTTCTCAGCGGCGGGATCTGCTCGGCGACCCGCTCGGGATGGAAGTCGTCCATGGACTTGAAACGCAGGTCCACCGCGATCTGGGATCCGTCGTTGGTGAGCTTGTTATCCGCCCTGTACGCCACCCTCGGCTTCATGCCCTCGAGCACCTTGTTGAAGTTGTCGCGGTCTATCTCGGTGAATTTCCTGTCTTTCAGCTTCGGAAGCGGCTCGTCCGGCTTGCCGGAGAAGTCGCCCAGCACCCCGACCACGAACGGGATCTCCTTCATCTCGATGGAGTCGCCGACCTCCACGTCATAGGTGATCTGGACCCGGGGGGCCCTCACCCTGTCGAGGGTATGCTGCAAACTCTCCTTTTTGGCCATGTGTTACCCTCCTTTCTTATACGCGAGTGCCTTGGTTATATCCAAAGAACAAAGCTTCGGGAAAAGCTCATTCTCCGCTTTGGTCCTGTCCTCATCAGATGCGCCCTCGGCGGTGAGACACTGATAGTACGCCTCAATGACCTCTGCAATCCACAAGGGCGATTCCCACTTCTCAAGATGAATCTCACCTATGAGCGCATAGAGCTCCTCCACGATGGGCCGGGCAATGTCGGGCCTTTGGGCCATAAGTGCGAGCCTGGCCATCATGAGCCGATACCGGTTCTTCTGCCTGGCCGACGGCGCACTGCCCGAAGCGGAGAGCAGCTGGGTGAGAGCGGGATTGATGCCCGAATCCGTCAGGGTATCCTGGGCGGTCTGCCAGACGGCGTCCTCGAAGGCCGCCTGGTCGGTGAACTGCGCCGACGGGGCAACGAACTGCCGGGCCTCGGCTGAGGCCGTCTGGACCGGTTCTGACGCCATCCTGTCCTCCTGTGCGGCCTTGGGGGCCTTCCCTTTTTTGGGCCTGGCCGGCTCGGCCTGGCTTGCCGGTTCGGGTTTGGCGCTCTGGGTCGGACTGACCCGTCCGCCCTTGTCCTTGACAATGGTGTCGGAAAGGCGCTGGCATTCCTCGATGGCCTTTTTCAGCTCGGAGAGCCGCGGGGCGTCGCGGCCGAACTTCTCATCCACCACGGCGTCGAACCGGTTGAAGGTCTCCATGCAGGCGTCCAGATCATCTGCAAGATTCAGGCAGAAATCCTTGGACGTCTTTCCCACCGCCTCGTCAAAGGTCTCGGCCGGGATCTTGCCCTCGGCCATGCGTTCCTGCCGCGTCCTTGTCTTGTGCTCGTCAGCGTCGCCCCACTGGTTCTTGGTGTCCTTCTCGTAGCCCACCTGGCGCGATTCCTGCCACCGGATCCAGGAATAGCCCTCGGAGGCCTTGTCATCGGTCATGGGGATCTCCCTGATGGACAGAGCAACCTTGTCGTTGAGGAATTCCAGGGGGCCTGAGCGGTATTCCAGGTCGCCGTCTTCGGCCCGGGGGTAGACATGGTCCCAGTATTCGCGCACAAAGGTCTCGATAATGGTGAGCCCTGCGTTCAGGCCTGCAAATCCGTGCTTCTTGATGAGCCCCTCGGTGAGCCAGACAGCGATCTGGATGTCCTTGGTCCTGGTGCTCAGCGCCTCGAGCGCGACCTCCACCACGGTGGTCCAGTCGGAGCGTTTCACCTCGCGCTGCCAGTCGCCCTGGTTGAGCATGTCGTCGGCCCTCCGGGCCTCCTTTATGCGCTCGTAGACATCCGTGTAGCGAAGGTCCTCGCCTGCCGGGTCATCACCCGGGATGGGGGCCAGAAAGGCAGCCATGTCGAGCTGTATCTTTCCCATCTTCAGTCGCCTGCCATTGCAAAAGTGATCTGTGAGATATCGAGGATTGCCATATCCTCTTCACCTATCTGGTATACATGCTGCCCCACACCCCTGGACAAACCTCCTCCCAGGGGTACCCAGTCGGTGAGCCTGCCCAGCTTCGCCTGGTCGTCGGGCGCGAGAAAGGACTCGGGGTAGACCACGGGCATGCAGCAGTTCATGGACAGGCCTTCCCATATGGTGATGGTCGCCGTTACCCAAATGAGGTCAAAGGAATCCCTGGGCTCGTGGATGATGATCTCCCGTATCGCCTCGGGGGGGATCCACACGTACCGGTCGTGCACAAAGACCTCGAGGAAGGCGTAGAGCCTGGCATCCGTTTCGCTGAAACCCTCGAAGGGTCTGCCGTTCACGGTCCCGGAAACACCTGGCCTGGCCTCGTCGATCCGGGCAATGAGGGCGCGTGCCTCTTCAAAGCCGCCCTTCTCGAGTGCATCAAGATAGACCATGTACTGGGGAAAATAGGGAGGCGCCCCGGGCATGATGGAAGGCTGCTGCCGGCGCTTCATCACCTTGAGCCGCTCCTGTTCGGCCTTCATCATGTCCAGGTAGGCATGGACGCCGATGGCGCGGTCCGGGTCCTGGGTGGAGATCATGTCGAGATGGCGTACGGCCTTATCCCATTCGCCGTTCAGCGCGAGCACCTGAAACAGGAGCGTCCTTTTGCCCACATCTGCAGGTGCGGTCTTTACCTCCTCGATCAAGAGCCTGCGGGCATCCTTCAGACGGCCTGCCTTCATGAGTTCTTTTGCCGTCATAGCAAGTAACCTCTCAGTTTCTCTATCATAATCAATTTCATAAAGATAGGGGGCAGTGTTTCAAAATCAAATGCTGCATGGGGAGACCCATTATACTGCATCGCCCGTGTCCATGGTCCACAGCCTCACGAAGTCGTCCGCATGAAGAGGCCCGAAGAACCCCACCAGGTAATCTTTGTCCATTGACCCGCCGATGAAGACCGCTTCCGGAACCTCACGATAGTGTGCAGCCATCAGCTCGAGCAGGTGCATGGTCTGCCCCCCGCGGTCTCCGGTTCCCGTCAGGGGGATCGCCACCATGCCCGATTCCTGCTGCGGCATCGTGACCCCCCCAGGCCCATCGGCCCCAGCGGGCGCCTGCCCTGTCATGGATGGCGGAGGAAGACGGTTTATATCGCCCCTGAGCTCCTCCAGGTCAAAAACCCTCTTGGCACAGAGGAATTCCATACGCTCCCAGATGCCGTCGCATGCTCCGGGAAGAAAGACCCAACGTTGCTCCCACCCATCGATCCTGCCTGTCCCCATTATCAGGAAGGGGAACTGCCTGCCCGCACCATCCAGACTGTCCCGGAGAAGGCCGATCGACAGATCTCCCGGCCTGAGCCCCCGGGCGAAGAAGCGCCAGGAATGCTGCCTCGTGCTGCCGGCCACCCTTGGATACCCCTCTTCGACCCAGCGGTACATGACTTCCAGATGCCCTGCAGCCTGCCCGATCCGGATGTAATCCTTGACCACAGGATGCTTTCCGGAAGCGCCCCACATCCAAGATGCGGCGGATCTCACTGGGCCGCGCACCTGGCAATGACCAGAGGCACCGCTGTCGGCTGGCTCATGGTCGGCTTGGCCTGGTTGATGACCGCCTGGTGCCCGCTGAACCGGTACTGCACCTTGATGTACCTGATGCCCATGCCTTTGAGCATCGACGCCTCCTTGGGAAAGTCATCGGGCGAGAAGGTGCGTGTTCCGCTGCCGAACTCCATGAGGAACGAGGCAAAGGCCTCGGGGCCCGAGTACGTCTTTGCAAGGACAACGTTGCCCACCTCGATGGCAAAGACGACACCGCCGCATCGCTGGGAAGACCAGGTGAACGTCTTGCTGACGGGGTAGTTCATGTTCACGAGCACCTGCTGGGAGTCCATGCACTGGAGCGTCAGCCTGGTGGCATGGGGCTGCACCCTTGCGTTGTCGTTGGCCTCGGTGGGCAGCCCGTTCACGGTCACGGTGTTGTCCGAGGCAGCGGCCATGGCAGCAGCCGGGAGCCCCACCTTTGCCCGCGAGAAGAACCCGAGGAACGGCTGCTCGAAGGGCAGGGATCTGCCGAGGGCCTCCCGCGCGTAGTATCCCCGCTTCAGGTCCCTTCCCACGAAGGGCGCCGCAGGTCCCTTGATGAACTTGGTGGCCAGACCGTCGGGTGCGAACAGGATCTGGTTGATCTGCGCCGGATCGGAAATGCCCTGGATGTCCACCAGGACCTCCTTTTCCCAGACCGCCTGGAGGTGGCACGCACTCTCCTGGCAGGTGTATGCCCACAGGAAATCGAAGGGGCCCGCCACGAGCTTCCAGAGGACCTCGGCAGGGACGCTGCTTGAGGCGTTGAAGCGGCGCAGGGCGCCCTGTGCCGCCATGAAGGGAGAAGCGGCCGGGTCTTCGCTGAACACCATGGATGCGGCCTGGAATGCAGCCGCCCTGGACGAGCTCACTGCCCCGGCGATCTTGTTCAGTGAGCCTTCATAATCGCTGAGGGAACGGGCTGCATCGAAGTCAAGGCCTGCCAGGTCCTGGGTCTTCTCCTTCCCGATCTTCTCCTGGATCTTTTCCTTGAGTTTGGACGCCTTCTCCGTAGCCTTTACTATGGTCCCGGACTGCAGTCCTGCGGCGAGGTCCTGGTTCTTGTCGAATTCAAACACGAGCTTCATCCAGCCGGGCTGCTGTTCTTCCCTGAACGGCCTCAGCTCTTCGGCCATGCGCTTGAGGACGAGAAAATACAGGCCGTTTTTCGACGCCGCCTTGGCTGTGGCAGCCCGCCATTCCTCGGCCCCCTTCAGCCGCTCCATGCCCCGCGGAAAGCCAAGGCCGAAGGCACGCCATGCCTCTGAGTAGGCACCCTTGTACCAGCCCAGGAATTCCGCCTTGCGGGATGCGAGGGCTGCCGGGTTCCCCACAGCCGATTCCAGGTCAAGAAGCAAGCCGTCCACCTCTTTCTTCCCATACAGCGTGTATGCCGGCTCCACCCTTATCTCATCTGCCGCTGCAACACTGCCGCCCCAGAATTCCCTCAGGGTGACCGCCTTTTCCGGTGAGCTCGTATTGATCCAGGCGGCTATCCACTGGAAGTTGGAGGATTTGGCTATGGCCTCGGCAAGAAGCACCTCAAGAGACGCGGCTTCCTTCTTCAGGACCTCATCGTCCTCCTCCCACAGGAGCCTGTGGGAGTACAGGACCATGAACATCTTCGCCCCTTCCGGGCTCTGTCCCGTCGAGGTGAGAACCGCTGCCGGACGTTTCAGGAGCGGTGCCATATCCTCGCCGGAGAGCCTCGCCTTCAGGAGGTTGATGCGGTTTATGAGGTAGATGATGTATTCCCCGATCCTGAGGTCGGAAGGCGCGATGCCGCCGATGTCCACGGCAAGCTGATGATCGTGGGCGGTCAGAAACCGCGCATCGAACTGGGCACAGAAATTGTGCTTGAGCTGCTCCTCCACATCCCTGCTCTCGCTGAGCCCGAGCCGCGGCGTCCACCACGATTCGTTCTTCTCCTGGACCTTCACGATGGCCGCACGGTAGCGCTCCATGGTCTGCAGATCCGCAGCCGGCTCTCCCTGGAGCGCCACCGGCCTCGTAAATTCCGCAGGCACGCCCCGGATGATCCCCAGGTTCCTCACGAAGGAGAAGCTCAGCAGGCCGCAGACAGCGATGCCTATGGCGAGCCAGGCAAGCAGGCCCAGATTGAGGGTGAGCCTTTCCCACGCCATGGCCTTCCCCGTGGGGGCAAAGAGTCCCCGCTCTTTCGGCAGGATCCTGGCAAAGAAGTCGTGGAGAAAGAGTCCCTTGCTCGTGCCCGGGAGCACCTCGCGGTCCTCGATGAGACCCAGCTCTTTGAGGAAGTGGGAGTACGGGGTCCCTTCCTGCCGGCCGCTGCTGAAGTAGATGCCGCGGAGCATGGGGGTCTCCTGGTAGGGGTTCACCTGGAAGGCGCCCTTCATGAAGGCCTCGATCCCTGGCTTCAGCCGGGAGAACTCCTCAGGGAAAAGCAGCAGGGCCGGTTCGAGGGCCTTGGCCTCCAGCCTGTGGAAGATAAGGAGCCGGAGCGCCCTGAGCCGTTCCTGCATCGTGTGCATGGTCTTCGCAATGAAGCCGGGATAATCCTCCTTCAGCTCATGGTTGACGGCCCCGAAGGCCTGCTGGAGAAGCTGCTCGTCGAGCTGGCCGCAGAACTGCGTCATGCCCTGGACGAGATCGCACTTGGTCACCAGCACATAGACCGGGAATGTGCTGCCGAGCACGCGCATGAGTTCGTCGATGCGTCTCCTGATCTGCCTGCCGTCATCTTCGAGGGCCTGTGCGCCACCCTCCAGGAGCCTGTCGGCGGCCACGGCCACCACCAGGCCGTTGAGCGGCTCCTGCCTGCGGTACTTGGCGAGGAGGTTGAGAAACCGCTGCCATTCCTCCTTGTCCCTGCCCTCGTCAACGGGGATGGCATACCTGCCCGCCGTGTCGATGATGACGGCCTGCTCGAAGAACCACCAGTCGCAGTTCTTGGTGCCGGAAAAGCCCGGCACCTGGGTCATCTCGGCAAAGGGGGATGACAGCCTGGCGCTCTTGATGGCCGTGGTCTTGCCCGAGGCGCTCTCGCCGATGACCATGTACCACGGCAGCACATAGAGGGGGTTGCCGAGCCTTTTCAGGTGCGATCCCTTCAGGGCCGCCACGGCCTCCCTGAAGCGTTCCTGCAGTTCGCCGGCCTGGCGTCTTTCGTCATCCTTGAGGGCGCGCATTGCTGCCTCGTCCTGCTCGACGATCTGGCTGACGAAGCGCTGCTCCCTCCTTTTGACAAGGAGCTGTCTGGCCAGGTAGGCCGCAATGCCCATACCCACCAGCCCCACGAGGATGAAGAAGCCCACCCACCAGGGCCAGTCCAGTATCAGGACGATGCCGAACACCAACAGGACGACCAGCAGGGCCAGCAGGCCGATGAATGTGTATTTCAATATGGTCTTCATCATGGCTGTATCACGAACAACGATCTGCTCACGTTGCCGAGCACAAAGGCATAGATGAGGTAGAGGACACCGAACAGCGCCACCGGAAATGCCGCCATGAAGATGCTCTGGATGTTGAACCTTCCCGGGGGTCGTTTCGGACCTATTCCGGTCTGGTCGGAGGGATAGGCCTCGGGGAAGAGCTCCCCCTTCTTCAGTGAGGGTACTCCCACCGATGCCCCGGTCAGCACCTTGAGGTTGGAGGTCTTGAGCTGGTCCAGCAGGAACCGGTCGTCGTCCCTGATGAAACGGCCCATGAAGCCCATGGCCAGGCAGAGGTAGTAGACCTCCCGCACGTCGTTCTGGTGGGGGCCCAGGGCATTCAACCGGTCAAAGAACAGCTCGCCGGCGTTCATCGTCTGGTAGTATTTCAGCTGGAGCGGCTCTTTCTGCCAGGTCGCCCGCTCTGCCCACGCCGAGTTCATGATGGCCTCGTCCACCCAGGCGCAGACGGCGAAGCGACCTGCATCGTAGTCCTCGGGCGGGAAATCGGAAGCGGCCCGCTGGCTCTCAGAGAGCAGCTGCAGGATCCTGGCCCTCACCTGGTCATGGGGCAAGGGCCTCCTTGCAGCCGTCTTCAGGAAATACACCACGTAGGCCACCGTATCCATGAAGGTGTCACTCAAGTGCATCTCTCAACCCCTCCCCACCACCATGAGCTCGACCTTGAGATCCTCGGGCGCCGAGTCCCAGAACAGTGCGATGTTCCGACCCTTGGTGATTGCGGTCCACTGGTCGCTGTGGTGGTCGACCTGGAAATAAAGGGCGCCCGCACGTCTGGGCAATTCCTGGGGCGGCCGGTCGAGGTGCTTTATGCCGGCTCCCGGGAGGGCCCGCACGATGAGGATGGGCAGGTTCTCCCGCGAGCTCAGCTTCGCCCCGGTGGCAAGCGTGTTCAGTACGTCCTTTGCGTCGGCCGCCGTCTGCACCATCAGGTAGAAGCGGTTCCTTCCCTCGAAGATTGCCGGCGGAAGCTCTGCACAGTGGTAGGTGCCGTCGTACTTGAGGGCGAACACGTACTCGGGCCCGGCGGTGATCTCGTCGAGCAGCGCGGTGATCACGCTCTGGGCTTTCCAGAAGCAGTTCCCGAGGGACAGGTGGTCGTACCTGGGCAGACTGCCCGCTCCTTCGACCTCGCCGGTGACGGAAAACTTCTCGGAAAAGCTCGAGAGCTCGCCGATGAGCTGCCTGAGAAGTCCGTATACCATCCAGGGATGGACCGTCGCCTCGGTCACATGGACAAGCTGGGGTATGTACCGGTTGAGCGAGCGCAACGCCAGCAGATAGATCATGTCCCTGCTCCCGAACTCGGCCGTGTGTATGCCCCGGTCGCGCTTGTAGCCCTCGAGCTGAAACCCGCGGGACGCGATCTGATCACGGATCTCCTTGACGATCCTTTCCATGGCGGGAGAGCCGTTGATGGTGAGGCTCGGCGGGATGAACGAAGGCGAGAGCACCACCTCCTCACCCTGGCGCTCGAGCTGTGCAAGGGGGATGGTCTCATAGTCGCCGAAGAAGTCCTTCTCGTTCTCCCAGAGGACCCTGAGGGCATACTTGAGTCTCCTGACCTGGGCGGACGGGCCGTTCTCGTGGAGGTCCCTGACCTCCTCGGTGGCCGCGGGCGATATGAAACGCGTGTTCACGCCCGTGATGTTCTCGTTGCCTGAAAGGGTGGTGACATTCCCGCCCACCGGGTTGAACCTCCGGATTCCCAGATACACGGTGAATGGTCTGCCGCCCTCAACCCAGGCCCCATCGAACTTGCGCGTCTCCACAACGGCATTGTCGGGAACCACGGCACAGGTCATGTCCGGGAAGACGAACTCACCTGCATCGAGATGGAAGGTGCCGGTGCCAAGGGATGCCTGCCTGACCTCCATCTTCGCCACACCCCAGAGGTACGGCATGAGGTATTTCTGGAGCGGGGTGAGCAGCGATGCATGATAGAGATCCGCGAGCTGGAAGTGCTGAGGCTGGAGGAACAGCCCCTGGTGCCACAAGAGAGGTCTTTCCATGGTCATTTCCCTTCGGTCGGATCCTGGAGCTGCCGTGCCCCCAGGATGAGATTGATGTCAAGAGGTCCCGGTTTCATGGTCTTCTTCAGCCAGAGGAATCCGCTTCTCTCGGATGTCTCGGGTATCTTGTAGAGCCTGGTTATCTTCGATCGTTCGATGGTGTAGTATCCCGCCACCAGTGCCACGTATTTGGCCCCCTCGGCCCTGTCGATCTTTGCCTCCACGTCCTTGCCCGGGCTCACCACGATCTGCTTGCTCACCGCAACGCTGGACGGATCGAAGACCGAGCATTCAAGCAGCTTGTAGAGCCCGTCTCTGCTGCCTGAGAGCTGTTCGAATGCATTGGGGCTCATGAGCTGGTAAACGCAGACCACCAGGGCATGGGCCTTCTTGTCCTTGTAATTGAGCTGCTTGTCCGATCTCAGGTGCAGCGCTATGGCGTCCTTCTCGTACTCCCATTTCATCGACTGGGAAGATGTCGATGCGCATGACCAGAGAAAGGGTACCAGGAGAAGACTGACCAGAAAAGCCCTTTTCATGGATCACCCCCGATTCAAGTGAATGATTTCTGACAATTCTTCTCAAACTGCCGCAGGAAGTCCAGCAGGAAACGCTCGGATTCGTGCCATTTCTTCACCCGTCCAAATTTCTCCACGAAGAGCTCGAAGGCCTCGGCCTTCTTCAGGGGGCCGATCCTGAGGCCTCCCGATGGAGGCTCCATGGATGACGGGTCGAGCTCGGCGAGGATATATCCTGCAATGGTCCGCGCCGCATCCCTGGACGACTGCTGGGCAGTGAGAAAGGCCTTCCTGATCCGGCCCAGGTATTCTTCGATGGACATGCCCGCGGTTTCCTCGCCGAGGCTTGCTCCGATGATCCGCCTGATGGTCTCGTCACCGGCCGGCCCCCCTCCCAGGGAGGTGTTGATCACGGCGATGAGCTCGTTGAGAGTGGAAAAGACCCTGTTCAGGGCTCCTGCGAGCCCCTCGACGAGATCAGTCCGTGCTAGGGCGGCGGCATCGATGTCTCGGCCCAGGAGCAGGGGGACCAGGCGTCGGATGAGGTCGTCTCCAGGTCCGCCGGGGATGAGATGGCCCTCCAGCCGGTCGATGATGGCGATGCGTTCTTCAGGCTTGATCTCCTGGAGTTCACGGGCAAGGAAGTCCTCTATGGCCTCTCCGGCATGCCGGGGATCGGCCGCATAGATCTCCCGTATCGCCCCGGCAAGCTGTTCCATGGAAGGCTTCATTTCTTCTCCGGCTTCATGATCACGGTCTCGGCCAGCTCGTCGTCATCTTTCTTCTTGGGCGCCTGCTGCCGCGGTTTGGGCTGGTCATCCGGCCGCGGGTTCATGACGACCGTCTCGGACAGATCATCGGCCAGGGGCTGCCCCTGGGCTTCAACCCGGCCGCTGTGTCCGGCCTTTGCATCCTGGGGGCCCATGACCACCGTCTGGTCCAGGTTTTCCTGTCCTTGCACATCGGCCGTAGGAACCGGTGCATGCCGCATGATGACGGTCTCGGTGCTGAAGTCGTCCTCCTCCACCGGCATGGAAGGAGCACTCTGCGGTTTGGCGGGCAGCACCACGGTCTCCGAATGGTCGCTCACGCCTGCACGGGGCTCGGGGGGAAGCTCCTGTTCCAGGGGCTGAGCCGAACGGGCCCACCGGTCCTTGATGGACCTGAGTATGAGGGCGATCTGCTCATCATCGACGCCGCCGCTTATCGGTTCCACGGTACCGGCGGAGATGGTCGCAGCCTGCGATCCATTGAAGAGTTCCCGGCGTATCTCATCCTTGAGCCTGCGGTATCCGTCCCAGAATCCGTCCAGGTCGGTCCGCCCCTTTCCTCCACCCAGGAGGAGGGTTCCGCCGAGGACCAACGCCTTTTCCCACAGGGGAGCCCACTGCCCGGGAACCGGTTCGGGCTCCCAGTAGATGTTCTCCGGTTTGAGGAGAGGGCCTGCCATGTCGAGGCTCTTCGCCTTCATGACCTCCCTGAGCCCTTCGTTTATGGTGCGGATGTCCACGATACGGTTCCTCAGCAGGGCATGGAACCAGAGCAGGGCCATGACATGACCGGCATAGGCGGCAGAAGGAACCGGCAGCACCGCGGGCACTTCCGGATCCATGTCCATGAGCACGGTCCTGAAATTCCAGAACGCAGGCAGCTCTCCGCCCTGTCGGGGTATATCCACCCATATCCTCTCCAGGGAAGGCCCGAACTGGGGGTACGCGGGATTCCTCCCCTCTGCCAGCACCTGCACCGCCACGTCCCCGAGGAATGAGAGCTTCAGGTAGAGCACCTCCAGGAACCGCCGGTCACCGGCTACAAAGAGCAGAGGATGCGCACAGCTTTCTTTGAGATCGCGCACATACCGTTTCCTGGCGGACTCCTGCAGAAGCCCGAGGGAGTCCTGGAGTTCATCCATGGAGGCACCGGAGAGCAGGGCGACAAAATCGGAGGCATTGAGCGATGCCGCCTCGAAGATGAAGAGATAGAAAGGATAGAAGGAGACGTGGAGAATCCGTGAGTGAAGGAGACCGGCGCCATGGCATGAAGTCCGCTCGGGGCACCCTGCGCAGGCTCCGTACGCCGTTCCCTGCCCTTTCAGACCCCCGATGATCTCGGAGAGCCCCTTGACGCATGCGGGGTCCGCACCGGCAGGCCTGAATGAGTAGAATGCCCTGCCGGTCGTGGCCGGACACGAAGGACACGAGAGGTACCGCCTCAGCGAAGCCGAGAACTTCATCAGCCCGGCCCCGGCGAGAACGCCGTCGTCACGGACGAGGTCCAGGTCCGCGCCGCACTGCGGACAGGGCGGGTGGAAGAACCTCCCCGTGTGCAGGCAGGTGAAGAGTGCGTTGAAGGGCTGAAGATCCCCCGATGCATCCACCTGCCCGGAGAGCGGGATGAGCTCCCCGCCTGCAAGGTGCTGCCGGAACGCCGCCCTGAAGGCCGCTTCGATGTCCGGGTTGGTCAGCGGGCTGATCCCGTCCTC